>LMZT01000060.1 GCA_001567115.1 Candidatus Hinthialibacteria bacterium OLB16
TTTTCAGGAAAAGCTGTTGAGGGAAAAAGAACCTGCCAGGATTGCGGAGAGCTTCCTTGAGGCCAGGCCATCCGGGCCTTTCAAAGGCAATCCAGAAAGCCAGCGAGATCCTCAGCCAGCCCCTGGAAACAGAATCCATGCAATCTTTGCGGCAGACCGCTGAAAAAATTTCTGAAGAATCCAACGCGCTCTTCGGTGTAAAAAATGAAGCGATTCAACGGACCGGTCTGGATCTGACAGGATTCGACTGGTTCAGGCAGCAGGTTAAATCCGCCGGGTTGGCCTCGGACGAAAATGTACAGAAACAGATACTGGATCGTGCACTCCACTATGAGGATGCAGGAGAGGGCGGGTTTTACGATGATGCTGGAGCAGATGGCAGGCAGCCTCATCGGATCGAAGGTGAGAATCTGTGGAACCCTGCCCAGTTTGTTCATCTGCTGGATCCAGCCAACCGGCCATCAGCCAGTTCCTTTGTCCACAATCGGCAGGGACCGGTGCGATTCGCTTATACAGGGTTGGATGCATCATCGGCTTACAGGCTTCGTGTGACTTTGGTGACACTCAAAGTAACCCCGGAGCTTTTGGCACGATTTGAAATCAAAGAAGATCAACTGAAACGGACTCAGGATATCCTGGCTGATGGCATCATCCTGGCGAAAGACCTGGAAATCCCATCCTATACCGCACAGCAATATGAATTTGACATTCCCAGGGAAACAACCTCGGATGGAAGCCTTGAGATCCGGTTCGATGCTCATGCCGGTGAAGGACGATTTGCAGCCGCGGTGGTTTCCGAAATCTGGCTGATGAAGCAGCAGCAATAAGACATTTACCCAGCGGCAACGATAGGCAGAGTTCACCTGTTCCACAGGATCGAAACCGACTGGGATCCCTGACCTGAAAGGAGCCAGCGTGATACCGGCAACACGTGCACGAGAATGGCTGGAAAACCACTCGAGGCTGGAGAATCGGAATCAGAACCGATCTGAAGTTATCGCCTGCCATGGCATGGTGTGCACCAGCCAGCCCCTTGCCAGCCTGGCCGGGATCGACATCCTGAAACAGGGTGGCAACGCCATCGATGCGGCCATCGCAGCCAATGCCATGCTGGGGCTGGTGGAGCCAATGAGCTGCGGCCCTGGTGGTGATCTGTTTGCCATTCTGTGGTCCGCCAGGGAAAGAAAGCTCTTTGGACTGAATGCCAGCGGCCGTGCGCCAGCCAACTGGTCCATCGAGGCAGCCAGATGCCTCGGCCTGGCAGAGATCCCGGGAAACAGTCCACTTTCCTGGAGTGTTCCAGGATGCGCCAGCGGGTGGGAGATGATGCAGCAGCGTTTCGGCCAGATGAGCCTCAAGGAAGTGCTGGCTCCTTCAATCCATTATGCACTTGAAGGCTTCCCCATTTCTCCGATGATAACCGCCGCCTGGGGATTCAACCCGGGAGAAGCTCCTACCCTGGCAGAGACATTCATGCCCTCGGGAAAACCGCCGAAATGCGGGGACCTCTTCAGGAATCATGGATTGGCGGAAACCTATCGGATGCTTGCACGAGAAGGGGCTGCCGCTTTTTATCAGGGAGAAATTGCAGAGAGGATCGTACGATTCTCGGAGAGGAATGGAGGACGCTTTTCCAGAGAAGACTTTGCCTCCCACACTGCGGACTGGATCGAGCCGGCATCCACCAGTTACCGTGGATTCGATGTCTGGGAGCTGCCACCGAATGGACAGGGAATCGCAGTCCTGCAGATGCTGAATATTCTTGAATCATTCGACATCGGCTCTCTGGAGCCTGGCTCTGCAGCTCACCTCCACCTCCTGATAGAAGCCAAGAAGCTGGTCTATGAGGATCGTGCCACTTACTACACCGATCCTGCATTTGAAAAAATTCCATTGGAGTGGCTGATATCCAAGGAGTATGCACAGAAGCGCGCCAGGCAGATCAACCCTCACAGGGCTTCCGATGATGTTCTGCCAGGATGTGCTCCTGGGTCCGACACGATCTATCTGGCCACATCGGACAGAGAAGGAAACATGGTGTCCCTGATCCAGAGTATTTATACGGGCTGGGGCTCCCGGTTTGTCCCGGACCACCTTGGATTCTCCCTGCAGAACCGAGGTGAACTGTTTTCGCTGGATCCCAGCCACCGGAATCGCCTGGAACCTCGCAAGCGCCCCTTCCACACCATCATCCCAGGTTTTCTGACAAAGGATGGGAACCCCGTTTTTTCGTTTGGAGTGATGGGAGGGGACTTCCAGCCTCAGGGGCAATCGCAGGTGGTCATGAATCTGATCGATTTTGGTTTTTCACCTCAACAGGCCGGAGAACAACCCCGTGTCCAGCACTTTGGAAGCTCCACACCCACAGGCTGGAAGAAAACAGACAGCGGCTTTGTGATGCTGGAGCCATGGATTCCTGAAAGCACAAGGACCGGTCTGGCTGGCATGGGGCATCAGGTCAAAGATGGGGTGGGAACTTTTGGAAGCTACCAGGGGATCTGGCGTGAGGATAATCCACTCAGGTTTTATGGAGCATCCGATCCGCGGCATGACGGATGTGCCATCGGCTATTGAGACTCAGGGAAAAGCATGAGTCCTGCTCACAGGGGATCGCCTGATACGAGATTCGATGATGCGGATATTCACCGCTTCCCGGAGGTTGTCCAATTCAGGCCATGAGACTATAATTGCGCTTTCCAGTAACTCGAACTGAAACCTCATTGTCGATAAAAGGAGTTTTTCCATGGCTTCCTGTTGTCAGTCCACTCCCGATGCTGCCCACCTGAAGGAGATCGCTCGAAAAACCAGGATTCAGGTCATCCAGATGCTGGCTGAGGCTGGTTCCGGCCACCCGGGCGGCTCGCTTTCCGCCTGCGATGTCATGACAGTCCTGTTGAATCGTTTCATGCGCCATGATCCCAAAAATCCACGTTGGGAGGATCGGGATCGGTTTGTGCTCTCGAAGGGGCATTGTGTCCCGGCCTGGTACAGCCTGCTGGCACAGGCAGGTTATTTTCCCGAAGAGCAGCTGATGACTCTGAGAAAACTGGGATCTCCGCTCCAGGGACACCCGGACTGCAACACAATGGAGAGCATGGAAGCTTGCACCGGCTCGCTTGGGCAGGGTTTGTCCATCGCGGTCGGAATGGCACTCGCCGGAAAGCTGGATAAAAAGGATTACCGTGTCTACTGCATGATCGGGGATGGAGAAACCCAGGAAGGGCAGATCTGGGAGGCTTTCATGTCCGCTCCCAAGTTCAAACTCGACAACCTGATTGTCATTCTCGACAACAACAAAGGGCAGATCGATGGACCGGTGGAAGAGGTGATGCCGCTTCAGCCGATTGTTGAGAAACTTCGTGCGTTCAACTGGCATGTCATCGATATCGATGGCCATGATCTGGACAAGATTATTGCAGCCTTTGACGAAGCACTGAAAGTAAAGGATAAACCGATTTTTATACGCGCCGATACCATCAAGGGAAAAGGGGTCTCTTTCATGGAGGGGGGCATCGACTGGCATGGCAGAGCTCCCAAACCCGAAGAGGCTGAAAAGGCGGTCAAGGAACTGAGCGCCGCCTGATCCTGGAAAACCGGCTGATCATCCCCAGCCTGGGGAATGCGCATCGATATCCGGGAAGTGGCGGTAAAAACAGCAGATTGAAACAGGGGGTATCCGGAAAGATGCCCCCTTTAATTTTCAGGAGGACCGGGTGTTGATCCGAAGAAGGTTTGCTTCCCCCTCGCCACTTGTTCTTTCATTATTCATTGCCATTTTCATCTTCACTGGATGCAGCAAGCAGAAACCTGCGGAGGAACAGGAGCCTTCTGGCAAACATCCCCCAAAGGCGGACATCCTCTCACCTGACGAGGTGAAAGCACGGCTCAAGAAGCTGGCGTGCCCTGCAGATCAACTCGTTTTTCCTCCCGGCCACCTGGGAGGAACCTTCCGGTTCAATATTCTCGAGACACCCAACAGCCTGGATCCCGCCTGGATTCGAGATACAGCCTCGCATGAAGCGGCGGCACCGCTGCATGACGGGCTGATCGAATTTGATCCGGTCACCCTTGAGATCGTTCCATGCATTGCCGAGTCGTGGGAGATTTCCAAAGATGGCCTGGTCTACACTTTCCACCTGCGGGATGGTGTCTTCTTTCATGATGATCCCTGTTTTCCAGGGGGCCAGGGGCGGCAGGTTGCTGCTCAGGATTTCAAATACTCTTTCGAGCGTGTCGTTGATCCACGTGTCGCTTCCCCGGGAGCCTGGATGTTTCTCGATTTTGTCGATGGCGCCAAAGCATTCCGGGATGGGATTTCGGCACGGCTGGAGATCGAGCGCCGCCGGAAAGGCGAACCCCGGGATCCTGGCAATGCGGACCGCTTCCGGTCTGCCGAGGACAGCCACCTCCAGGAACTTGCCAGGCAGGGCGATCAGGTCGCTGGCCTGACCTGTCCGGATTCACGAACTTTTGTCATTCGCCTGTCCCAGCCTTTTTCACCTTTCCTTTACCGCATGGGACACTCTTTCTCCTGGCCTGTCCCCCAGGAGGCAGTTGAGAAGTATGGTGACAACTTCTTTCAACACCCTGTTGGCGCAGGCCCTTTCAAGTTTGTCGAATGGATCCCGACACAACATATCATCCTCGAACGGAATCCAAAGTACTGGGGGAAAGATCCGAAGGGGAATCCCCTGCCCTACCTCGACCGAATCGAGATTTCCCAGATCGCTGACAGCAACAGCGAGCATTTCGAGCTGCTGTCAGGCCATCTGGATCTCAATTATCCAATTCCCATCGACCGTTGGGAGGGCGTCTTTTCAGCGGACCTGGAGCTCCAGCCGGAATACACCCACTACCAGGTGCAGTCTTCTGATTTCATGCGGATCGAATACATCGGCTTTCTGATGACTCACCCGCTGTTCAGCGACATCCGAATCCGCAAAGCCTTTAACTTCGCGATCAATCGGGAGGAGATTACATCGACAATTTTGCGGTACCGCGCACAGCCGAATCTGGGCTGGGTCGTGCCTCCATCGATGCCGAAGTATCCACGATCCGAAGGCATTTACGGATATGATCCGCAGAAAGCACGCGAGCTGCTGTCGCAGGCGGGGTATCCTGAAGGAAAAGGGTTTCCGGCATTGACCCTTCAACTCAATGCCATGGGGCAGGAGAACATCAAGCTGGCTGAAATCATTCAGGGATACCTGGCTGCTGTCGGCATTCACATCACCCTGCAGAAGGTCGACTGGCGGGTGCACCTGGATACTGTCCGCCAAGGCGAGGTTCCTTTCTACCGGATGGGCTGGCTGAATGATTATCCCAGCCCGGAAAACTCTCTGATGCTGCTGGCGACTGCAAGCATTCCGCCGGATGGGGAGAACTATGCACGTTTTTCGAATGCAGAATTCGACCGTTTGTATGCAGAGGCCCTGGCGGCTGTGGATCCTGCACAGCAGAATCAACTGTATGCCCAGGCGGAGAAGATCGCCGTGGAGCAAGCCCCCTGGCTGTTCCTGTATGACCGCCATGATTTCAGGCTTCTTTCGAAAAGGGTGCGGAATTTCCCGATGAATGCGCTGGATCGAAGGTCTATGAAGTATGTCTGGCTGAGCGAGTGAGCGGTGGTGAGGATAGAGCAGTCGCATTTGTAGACCTGATTTTTAACAACATGAAGAGCGACAAACTCCCTGCCGCCAGTACAGTTTATAGCGAATCGCAACCAGAAATCGGTGGAGGCATATTTTCCGAGGAATAAATGGACCAGACCCACAAGGTGACCGAGGCATTTGATGCTGAATTGGCGAATGTTATGAGCGAAGTGTAAATGGTGAATTGGAAGGAATCGACCGCGGGTGAGATTCAGAGGTGCAGCCAGCCAGAGGGGGTGAACGGAGAGGGAGATGACTCCCCCTCCTGTTCATTTGATTCTTCCAAAGTTGATTCAATAATGGAAATGAAGTTCAATAAAGAGTCCAGTTGCGAATAGCTGATGGCGGTGGAGTGGGCGTGGGAGTCGTAATATTCGGATCTGTCAGGGAAAGTTCGACATCATCCCACCAGACGGTGCCATCAGCGGTAAGCGTGGTTTCATCGACATTCAGAAGAATCCGCAGATCCTGTGCTGTGGAGTCCATGAAAAAAGGGAGGACCTGCTGCTGCCAGGCTCCGACATCACCAGCCATTCCGGCATTGCCGAATCCACGGGGATTGCTTGCAACATCATAAAAATGAATGAGCCTGCCGACTTCATTGCTGGCGACATCAGCTTTGTACCAGGCAGTCAGGTAGAGCGGAGTTCCCGTGGCCAGTTCCACCAAACCTGCGGAAGACATGTTGATGTCCTGATTAAGAGTTGCAAATGGGGTGGTTCCAGCAAATGCCACCCGGGCATATTTGTCGCCGTCTTTGGCGCCGGCTGGATCCTCGAGAACTGTAACCACAACATCAGGTTCGGGAGACCACTGCTGCCATCCCAATTTGCCATTCTCAAAGCTTCCATTAGTCAGATAAGTCCGTTCAGTGTTTACCTGGATTTTTGCGTCATCCCACCAGACAGTGCCGTCGCCGGAAACAGTAGTTTCACTCACATTCAACAGGACACGCAGGTTAGTGGCGGTGTTGTCGAGCGCCAGGCTGTGTGATTGCTGTGTCCAGACTGGCTGATTTCCGGCAACACCACCATTGTCCGCCCAACCATGAGGATTTGTATCAGGATCATAAACCGCAGCGAGACGAATATTGTCCGGGCCGGCCACATTGGCCTTGTACCATGCTGTAAACTTTAAGGGTGAGTTATTGGGGAGGCCAGCCAGTCCCGATCCAGACACACTGACATCGTTCACCATGGTGACATACAAAGCTGTTCCGAGATAATCCATCTTCGCCAGTTTGCTGCCATGATGGGCCTGTCCGGCATCTTCGACGATGCTCACCACCACAATCGGTTCAGGCTCCCATTGCCCCCATCCGGTCTTGTCATCTTCAAAGCTTGGATTCGATAGATAATTGTAGGAGGGATCGAGTTCAATTTTGACATCATCCCACCAGACTTTTCCTGCGGCGCCAGCCAGAGTGGTTTCGTTGACATTGAGCAACAGGCGCAACACGCTGGCAGCGTTGTCCAGAATCATGTTCAATGATTGTTGAGTCCAGGCCGGCTGGTCTCCGGCGGCTCCCCCATTGTCTGTCCATCCATGAGCGGCGCCATCCGGATCATAAACCGCTGCCAGCCGTGCCGTTTCATTGCCAGCGACATCTGCACGATACCATGCCGAATACTTTAGCGGAGCACCATTGCTTAGCCCGGCCAGACCGGATGCAGCGATATCCACATCCTGAACCAATGTGACATAGGTCGCAGTATTGGAGAATGCAACCTCCATGAATTTTGAACCTTCCCTGGCTTGTCCAGCATTGCTGAGGACCGTGGCCACCACTTCCGGCTCAGGCTGCCACTGTGCCCAACCTGTCTTGTCCGACTCAAAGCCACCATTGGTTACATAGGCTGCTGTGCCTGGCCCAGCTGACAGTACGATGGCAAGCATCCCGGCTATCACTGAAAACATCATGCGCAGATTCGTTTTCATTCTATATCTCCTTTGTTATTTACACTCGACCCTCCAAGTCAATTACAGCCCGCATATTCTGGGATGGATGAATTTCAAGTAACTTTCACGCCCTCCTTTCCCATTTGAAAAGCTTGTGGCAATCCCTGTTCTCATTCACCGTGTCTGCATGGTGGAATCTCGTTGGATGACCGAAGGTTTGAGCAGTATTTTGCAGATATCAGAATCCGGTGACTCAATGCGTTTTAGAAGAAGTTCCACAAGGGATTCCCCATTCTTGGCATTGTCAAAATTCAGGCTGGAGAGTTTTGGACGAACCAGCGTAGTCAAATCGATGTTGTCACAACCGATAACCGCAAAGTCTTCGGGGATTCTCAATCCGATTTCCTCAGCCGCGAGATATACCCCGATGGCTGTGTAGTCATTGCAACAGAAAATCGAGCGGGGAATTTTTCCTATGCGATGAAAGTGGTGAAGCCCCTGGTACCCGTCAATCTTCCTGAAATGCCCCTCATACACTAACTCCTGATTGTATGTGATATTGGCATCGACCAGGGCCTCACGGTATCCTTCGTAACGAAGTCTTCCATTCAGAGAACGAAGGCTGCCGGTGATACAACCGACCGGCTCGAATCCATTCTCAATGAGATGGCGTGTCGCCGTATAACCGACCAGCCGGCTGTCGTATGTGACACAATCCAAACGGGTGTTGCCTTCGCGGTCCCCAGCTAAAACCACCGGAATATTTCGCGTTTCGGAAAGATTAGCCAGTTGTTCCACAAACTCCGGACTTTCGGCTTCCGGCTCGGATAAAACAATAATGCCGGAGGGCTTGATACTCACCAGCATGTTCAAAGCGCTTTTCTCTATAGGAACCTGCGGTTCGATGAAGGCGGTCAGGGCGGTATATTTTGTGTCAAGGCACCCTGAGACAATCCCCTGGATCACCTGGTGGGTGCAGGGGTTGGCGATTTCCATTGCAAGCACCCCAATGATGTTGGATTGTCCGCGTGCGAGACTCTGTGCCAGCATATTTGGGCGGAAATCGTATTTCTCGACCACACGATGGATGCGGGTCCGGGTTTTGTCCTTCACCTTGGGTGAACCGCTCAGAAATCTCGACACTGTACTCACGGAGACTCCGGCCTCTTCTGCGATTCGACGTATATTCAATGGTTCCTTCAGTGTTTTTGTAGTCACAATGCCGTTATTCCTGGTCATCCCTTGATCTGGTCGATAAGAAGAGAAATATTATCTGGGTTGATTGTGTAGTCGCTGGCATCGAGGATCCCATCCAGTTTTTTATCAAGAAGGTCCCGCGCTTGAATGCCCTTCAGGATTTGAACCGCTTTTTCCTGTGCAGCATCCAGGGGAAGAGGGGCACTTTTTCGAACATCCTGCAATTGAATCAGATAATATCCCTTTTCATATTCAACCGGCTCGCTGACTTCCCCTTTCTGAAGCATCTCAACCGCCATATCCACAATCCGCCCCCTCGGCCCCTGCGGAGCAAAATCCAGGTCATACTGCCAATCCTTGCCGCAGTATTCAGCCGATATGAGAGAAACATCCTCGTTCTTTTGAAGTTTTTCACGAGCTTCGCAGGCCCTTCTCAAGCCTTCAGCTTTCTGCCGATTGGAGTTCACTGATGAGGCGGAGGAGTCATTCGAGAAAGGGATATTCAACAGGTATATGCGGGTTTGTTTCTCGCTTAGAAAGTATCCCGGGTTCTTTTCAACATATTCATTGGCCTGATCCCCAGAAATCCTCAGATCCTTTCGGATACTTTCCAGCAGATTCCTCTGTTTCTCCCGGAAGAGGAGATCTCTTCTGATGAGTTTGAGCTCATTCTGAATCGTGTCATTGCCTGAGAATTGTTCCTCCGCGATGCGGCAAAGCAAGGCGTTTTCAATCCAGCCATTGATCCGCTTTTTTCGATCCTGCTGGCTCATCCCGGCAATGGACTCGCCCTGTTTATCGGAATATTCCCGCAGTTCCCCCCATGTCATCTTATGCCCCTGGAATTCAAGAACCTCATCTCCCGCTTCAGGGTCTCCTTGAAATAGCAGGGAGTCCTGAATCCGTGGCCTCAGGTCCTGCTGTTTTTTTCGTGTGAATGAATTCCAATGGCCCTCCCTTGCCTTGCCGAAAAGGAAGGTTTTAATTTTCGGGGCGGCTTTGGTCAGCGGCTCAGTTTCAGCAGGTGTCCAGGCAATTCGACGGATCATCATGTAACCCATGCGGGTCTGAAAGGGTGGGCTGATTGCACCATTTTTGAGTTGACGCGCGATTTCCTCAATTGCCGGATAAAGATCGCCTGCTGAAAATGGGATTGTTTCGCCGCGATAAGGAAGGGGAGAGTTCGAATACTTTATGGCCACCCTGATGAAGTCTGATCCGCTTTGTATTTCACCCCAGGCCTTCTGGATATGCTCATGCGCGGCCTGCATGGCTTTCTCATCCAGGGGAAAAGCGCAGTAGGAGTTCACTGTTTGAATCTTGAAGGTTTCGAGGGTGTGGAAATCCTCCAGATGGGCTTGATAATAAGCCTGGATCATTTCCTCAGATGGTTCTTTAACTTGTGAATCCGCTTCCTCATGAAGTTTTTTAATCAACACTTCACGAAGTTTTCGATCGATAACTCTCTTTATCTCCGTATTCCCACCCAGGTTTTCTTTCACCGCCATGTCGGCGTACAAAATTCGCTGGGCAGACAACCTCAAAATCTGGCGTGCATATTGGTCCACCTGCTCAGGGGTTGCATCCTGCGGTGGGAATAGGACACGGTCAACCTGCTCACGAATGAAATCCTGATATGAAATTGTCTGTGTAGATGAATCAATCCGAAGGGTTGCCAGAATTGCATCAGGAAGGATTTTCGCATTGGAGTCAGGGGGTTGACCTGCCGCCACAATGGGGAAACAAGCAGCAAATATCAAAGCCGGGTTCCATCGCATGAATGTGATCCGCGCGGATTGTGAAGCGGCTGTTCTGCTCATTCGGATCATGCGCATCTGTTTATCGCGACCATAATTTGCTGTAGGGAGCGCGCGCTCCTCCTCCAACATAATTGATATCGCCCTTGGAATAGGAACCATTTGTGGGGGAATAAAAACCCTGGCTGCCAAAGTCGAAACGGTTCAGATAAAGCTCATTGTAAATGGTGAATGATGACCCACTGTCGTCCTGATCCGGCCCCCAGGAAGCGAGCATCCAGGCGTCATAGGATTTGGCGCGCGGGCCGGGCATGCGCACATGCGCCCAGGTTTCGAAGCAGAGGTAAAAATAGGTTCGCACAGTGTGCTTGCCAATATCATCAATATGCTGGCCGCTGCCGACAAAAGGGTCGGGCAGATCGATTTTGGTCAGGTACTTGGTTGGCGTGGTCAGTTCAACCGCATCGCTGATGCTGTATCCAACTGGATAAGCGCTGTTGCGTTTGTATTTGTCACGGATGGCCTGCGAGGCTCCTCCCAGGTAACGGTAATCTTCTGGGGTCGGATATCGTGGATAGTCGGTTCGATAGGATTCAATCGCTATTTCCAGCCCCTTGAAATCGGCCTTGATCTTGGTGACTTTGGCACGGAGCTGGGCTTCGAGGAAATTAGGAAGGGCGATCGATATCAGGATGAGGATGATGGCGATGACGATCAGCAGTTCGATCAGAGTAAATCCCTTCGGCTCAGGCCTGGTTTCCAAACATCTCATAGAGGGTTCCTCCTTGCTTGTAAAAAAAATAGTACCGCTACCATTTATTGATGTCAATCCTTTTTTCTCACCTGATCGGCCTGAGGTAAATATTCATAAATAACGCTAAATAGACCATATAATGAAGAGGTTTTGAATAAAAAACAAAATGAAACCGATTGCATTTCATAGAGCCATCATGCTATTCTCCATCTTTGTGCGAAGCAGGCCTGATGATTTATAAGGAGTTCCTATGTCTCGTTGCATCTCATATGAAGATTACCTGGATAAAACCCTTGGGGGCTGGATTGGCAAAAGCATCGGAGGAACAGTCGGGGCCTTTTATGAGGGCGACAAATCCTGGATTGAGATCGACCCTCGAACCATGTTTCCCAGGGAAGTTCCACCGAATGATGACCTGGACTTGCAGGTACTCTGGCTGAAGGTTCTCGAGGAGAGGGGAGCCTCTCTCGAATCATCCGATCTGGCCCAGGCCTGGCTGGAGGGATGCTGGTACCCGTTCAATGAGTATGGAATCTTTCGCCGGAACTGGCGCCTGGGCATTCATCCCCCCATGTCGGGGAAGTTTGCAAATCAACACTGGGAAACCGGCATGGGCTGCCCAATCCGTTCTGAAATCTGGGGATATGTATTCCCCGGAGCTCCAGAGATTGCCGCGGAGTTTGCCTGGAAAGATGGAACCCTCGATCATACAGAGCAGTCGGTTGGAGCTGAGCAGATGTTCTCCGCCATGGCCGCCATGGCTTTTTTTGAAACCGACATCATCTCTCTGGCCCATCGTTTCAAACATTATCTCCCTGAAGGGAGTGTCATCCGTAAACTGGTTGATTGCGCCTTCGATTCCTATGCTCAAGGCTTAAGCCTACGGCATGCTCGCGAGCGCATCCTGCTGACCGCCGGAAACCCGGAGGCCTGCGATTCGCAGGTCAATGTGCCATTCACCATCCTTTCGCTGCTGCATGGCGGCATGGATTTTGAGAAGACCATCCTTTCCGCACTGGCTTGCGGATTCGACACGGACTGCACCCTTGCCACGGCAGCCGCATTCCTTGGCCAGATTCTGGGGGCAAAATGCATTCCCGAATCTCTCAAGAATCCTATTGGCAATGATCTGGTCATGGGCATTGAATACCGTCGCGAGGAGATGACCCTGACAGCCCTTGCCCGGGACACTGCGCGAATGGGCGTCTTGCTCTCGCAGGATTGTGAGACCGGAGTGGCAATCACCAATCCGCCTGCTTTTGCTCCACTTCCTGAATCCGCCCGCAAGGATCGTCCGCGCATTCTGGTCCACTATCCGGGGCTGCCAGCTGCCAGGCCGGGTGAAACCGTGGACGTCGTGCTGGAGGTGAAAGGTGAGATCACCGCTGATGTGACACTGGCTATCCAAAGCCCGGAGGGTGGACAATTTCACCAGAACGACTGAAACCAGAAACGAACAAACGCAAATTCGCACTGCAAGCCACAGCCCCCTCGAACCCTGAGGTCTTTCCTTTGAGGAACCTTTTTCATGCATCTCTTCAGGGGGCATCGACCGCCGAAACAACATTCGGAATCGCCGGCGCCTCGATCTGGCAGATCCTGGGGGTCTTTTATGATGTTCAGAATCCCCGTCTGCCCGGGGTGAACTGGCAGCGCATCCTGAACCATAATTTCGCCTCCCTGCAGAAACACTATCTGCCTGAACCTGACCTTGATTTTGACAATCTCTGCAGGGATTTTTCCCAGTTGTTAGGAAAACCAGCCCTGTTCTATTCCTATGAAAGGGAGATTGATCCTGGCCGCCTGGTCGGATTGCGCGGGGCCTGCTGTGTTTATCTGGGGCGCACTCTGCTTTGTCCGGAAGACATGGATTATTATGTGGTGGCTGGCCATACCGAGCCTTTTCGGCTTTACATCAATGGCGAGTTGGCGGGCGAATCCCTCGAGCGAATCTGGTATACCCCTTTTAACACTTTTTTCAAGACACGCTTGAAAAAGGGGGCCAACAAAGTCCTCCTGAAACTCCTGAAAACCGCTGATGACTTCCGTTTCTCTCTGGATTTCCGTCCGAATTGCGGCTCCCATGCCCACCTGGGGCATCATCATTCTGTTGACTGGCAGATTGAACTTGCCGATATCCTCCCCACATCATGACAAGCGAAGTCGAAGCCATCCATACATCCATCCCGGAGGATAGCATCCAGGCCGAATTGGAGGTGAAAGTTTCACTCAAGGACAAAGTCGCCTGGGGGGTCTCTTCGGTGTCGGATCAGTTTGTCACCAATGGCATCCAGACACTTGCCTTGCCGATTTACAACCTGAGTCTTGGGTTGGATCCGCGGTTATTGGGCTGGGGGCTGGCTATCCCGCGCATACTCGATGCGGTTTTGGACCCGGCGATCGGCAATTTCTCTGACAATGCCCGCACTCGCTGGGGACGGCGGCGGCCATTTGTATTTGTCGGCGCTATCTTGCTCTCGGTCTTCTTTGCGCTCATGTGGATGCCTCCAAGAGGCTGGAATCACAACTGGCTGTTTGCCTATTTTCTGATGACATCCATGCTCTGTTATTTCGGGTATGCCGTGTTTGTAATTCCGCGCGGGGCGATGGGAATCGAGCTCAGTTCAGACTACCATGAGCGAACCGGCATTTTCGCCATGAATTCATTTTTCGCCTATCTGGCAGGGTTTCTGATGCCCTGGCTTTACAATCTCTCTTTTCAAGCCGGGCATCTGGTAAATGGTGATGAACTCGATGGGGTTGGCCTTGTGGCGATCGGCTGCGGTGTGCTGATGCTGGTTTGCGCTATTTCTCCAGCGCTTTTCCTTCGGGAAAGAAAAAGTTCCCATGTCCAGCAATCCCATATTGGCCTTGCCGATGGCTTCCGCATGACATTGAGCAATTATCCATTTATTTTGATGTTCTTCATTGTCTTTCTGATATTGCTGGCCTGTTTTCTGGTTGGCCCCATGAATCTCTACATCAGCATCGATTATGTCTGCGGCGGCGACAAGGAGTATGGCTCCAAGGTTGGCGGCTGGAACGGCATGGTCCAAGGAGCTGTGGGATTGCTGGCGACTCCCTTGATTGTCTGGGTGGCGCACCGCATTGGCAAGAAAAACACCATGATCATCGGCCAGCTCATCGCCATGTCCGGCTTCATTTCCAGCTGGTGGCTGTTCACACCGAATTATCCTTACCTGCAGCTGGTGGAAACAGCTCTGGTGAACATTGGATTGGCCTGTGTCTGGGTTCTCTCCGGCTCCATCATGGCTGATATATGCGACACCGATGAACTGAAAACCGGATTGCGACGTGAAGGCATGTTTGGGGCGGTCTATGCTTTCATGAACAAGACCAGCACCGCCTGTGTCACCATTGTCGCCGGGTATGTTCTGGTGTTGTCTGGCTACCAGGAGGGCATGATTCAATCTCCGGAAACCCTGTTTATGATGCGCCTGCTTTTCATTGTCATCACAGTCGCCTGCCTTTCAATCTCACTCTTCCTGACCTTCCTGTTTCCAATCACCGAACAAACTGCACGTGAAGTGCGCGCCCGGCTGGATGCCCGGAAAAACACCCATGCTGACAAATGACCCGCTGATCAGGATGCGCAGTGTGCCTGCAGTTGCTGTG
Organism: Candidatus Hinthialibacteria bacterium OLB16; assembly: GCA_001567115.1. Taxonomy (GTDB): domain Bacteria; phylum Hinthialibacterota; class Hinthialibacteria; order OLB16; family OLB16; genus OLB16. The sequence goes on from LMZT01000060.1 coordinate 14,895, forward strand.
CTGATTGCCATGACCGCTCCGATTATTTGCGCGATGGAGGTTAAAATGATTGCCCGAGTTGAAACAATCAACCAAACACCGGTTCTGACCCTGAATGGCAAACCGCATCCCGCCATGATCTTCTTCTTCAATTCCTCCATGAACATCGGCCAGGAAAATCTCAGGCCACAGGTGGAAATGGCGAGGAGCCATGGAGTGCATCTATATTCCATGCCTTTTGTCAACTGGCCCTGGCTCGAATATGACAAAGAAATGAAACCGGTTCCACCGGATTATACTGAATCGACCCGGATTCTTGACCGCTACCTGGAAGTTGATCCGGAGGCCCTGTTTCTCCTGCGTATCTGGTCGACTCCTCCTCATAGCTGGAAAGGCTGGGAGCAGCTCTCCAGGGCGGAGCTGGCTCTTTATGATGACGGCTCAACAGGCATGGCCTCGCTTGCCTCCGAACCGCTGTGGAAGGCTTTCCTTGAGAGCTTCCAGAGGATGGTGGAGCATTTTGAAGCCTCTCCATACGGGCCGCATATCATCGGCTATCACATTGGGGGCCAAAACTCCACGGAATGGTTCTGCGACATGTACCGCGAGAAAGGGCCGGACTACTCTGCGCCAAACCAGACCGGATTCCGCCGCTGGCTGGAGAAGCAATACAGGACTGAAAACGCACTTCAATCTTCCTGGGGCGATCCTGATGCGGCTTTCCAAACCGCACAGATTCCCAAATTTGAGAAAGGGCGCTTTCCGGTTCGAGGCATTCAGAAGGATGAAACCCTGGTTTCCTTTTACCTGCTTCCCCATGACCGGCCCTGGGTGGATTACTCACGGTATATTTCGGAGCTTGTCACCGACAGAATCATGGATGCAGCCGGGGTTTCACGTAAGGCAACACAGGGCAATAAACTGACCGCTTTCTTTTTTGGGTACCTGTTTGATCTTCCGGGAAGCATGAGCGGCCATTGGGAGCTGGAGCGCATTCTCAACTGCCCGGACATTGACATTCTCTGCGCACCATATTCCTACCTGCCGCTTGAGGAGAGGCTATCTGGCGGATCCTCCGGCGCAATGAGCCTTATCGACTCGGTTGCGGCTCATGGCAAACTCTGGATCAACGAAGATGACATGCGCACCCACCTCATCGACAAGGAAAAAGAATTGCCCGTCTGGCTGAGTGAGGAAGGTTTTGGCAAGCAGACATCATCTTTATCTGAGACCATCAACCTTCTCAAACGTAATCTGGGGTTTGTTCAGACTCATCGCGGCGGCACCTGGTGGATGGATCTGATCGCGGCAGGCTCATTTGCGGATGATGCGATCTGGGGTGCCCTCAAAACAGAAATCCTCCCGAAATGGGAGAAACGGCTATCCAATCCCGCTCCCTATCAACCGGATGTGGCCATCCTTGTCGATCCAATGTCCCGCTATCTCTGTAAGAATGATTGGGATTTATCCTTTCATGGCCTGACTTTGCTGAGAAATAATGCCATGAAGTCTGGTGCCTCGGTCGGATTCTATCTCCTCTCAGATTTCATCAATGGCATTGCCCCGGAATGCCCGGTGTATTTATTTGCCAATGCTTTCTGGTTGAGTGATTCATATTATCCTGTTCTGCAATCCAGAATCAAAAACTCCAAAAGTGCCTTCATCTGGTTGTATGCTCCCGGGTTTATGCCGCCTGATGGCATTTCTCTGGAGAGAATGCGGAGCCTGACCGGTTTCAATCTTGTTCAAAATGAGGGGATTATGGGAAGCCTGGGAAAGGGCCTTCTTGAGGGTCTTTCCTGGGGCTGGCCAACCAGTAACAGGGTTTCTCCACGGTTTGTTTTGGAAGACAGCCGCGCCGAAACTCTGGGTGTTTACAGGGATTGCCGGCTTCCATCCTCAGGCATGGTTCACACAGGACAGCAGTCCTCATTCTTCCTTGGCGACTTCGAGATTTCCCCGGATGTTTTGCGACGGCTCTTCAGGGCTGGCGGTGCCCATATCTGGACTGAAGGTGGCGAGGTGGTTCACACAGACAGAGATAACCTGATTATTCATTCGGGTAATGCAGGCAGCATTCCGGTGTCATTGCCTGCAGGAACCCTGCTTGTGCGGAATGGAGAGGGATTGAAAACCGACCCGGCTTCCGGAAAGGTCGAGATAACATCCAAGGCAGGCGAAACGCACTGGTTTGAGATAAGCAGGTCGAATTGACTCAAAAAAAGACACCGAAGGATGAACCCGATTCAGGGAGATTGGAAACGTTAGCTCATAACAGAGGTTTAATAAAACGAAAGAGGTTCACCAGGTGCACCCGGAAACGAAGAGGGAGTTCCTGGATGGCGCCCATCCAAGCTATCAACATGCGGGTACACAGAGAAAAGGACTATCATTGGGAACTTCGGACTACAACTCCTTGCCACGAGTCACAGCCTTCCGCAAAGGTGGACGGACACGATGATGGTATGGATCATCAGTTTCCATCTGGCAATGATATATCTCGATAAGACGGCTGAGTGCTTCCTCAGCTGGCGGAGTTTCCAGACCTCCTTTTACAAAACGTTCCTGATCAAGAACAGCACGCAGATAAACCAACTCCCATCGCCAGCTCTGGCCAGCCCAGCTGGGCAGTCGACGCTTGATCCCCTCCGCCATTTCGTAAGCGAGCCGAATCTTCTTTGGATCAACTGGTTGTTTCGTATAGGAACATCCGGCAGCAGCTTCAAGAATTTCCACCAGAGCCAAACAATCCTGCATCACCTCAGGTCCAAATTCATAAACAACATATTCAGCCAGCGTGGCCTGAGCTGACCGGTCACGATCCCAATAGAACTGGGCCACAACAACTTTGTTCATGTCCTCGTAAATACCCTCGCTGTAGGGAAATCCACCTTGCACCACATGCTTTACCTGGTCCCACAAACGTTGGTACCGGTCCGGCAGGGGATTTGCTCCGACACCCCCCCAAGGCCAGTTTCCCCACATGCTGATTTCTGGAAAATTCAACAAGGGAAGTTTGCCAGGCGTCCCTATATCCAGCGGATAATGTGGAAACTCCTCATGGGAATCCGCCAGAATGTAATCAACCCAGTTGTTATCATTCGCAAGCACATCACTCAGGCCTTGCCACTCGCCCTCTGGAGGAGTGTCAAACATCCAGGTACTGAGAATCGACTTCAAACCAGGAAAGAACTCCCGTCCAAGCTGCGTAATTTCACGTGATACTTTCACAAACCCATTACAACCCCACGGCAGGCACTTCTCACATGCACACCCACCCTCGTCATAAGGCCAGTGAACCAGAAAATCCAAGCCCGCATCAGTCATGTGTTGAAAAAGCTTGCGAGTGTTCTCCATGATGTATTCAAGACCTTCAGGCTGGCTCGGACAGACCGGATGGCCACTATTGCCCCGACGGTGAGTTGGATCAGGTAGAGGGGTCGCACGGAGATGCGGAGGGACGCCCTTGAAAAGGGTGTTGTTGACACCAGTCCCGAATTGGAGCCCCAAATCTCTGGCGACACGCGCATACATCCGCATCATGCCGACCGCCACATCCGCCTGAGGATCGTTCCAATCCTGCAGGTTTATAAAAGGGAAACAAATTTCTAGGGCATTCACTCCCCACAGGGCAAGATCTTCAAGGTATCGTACAATCTCCGCCTCAGGAGCCACATGATACCAGTTATGAAAATGAGTCGCGAAATACATGCCCCGCAACGAACCTTGAGGCATGGAAGTTCCCCTCCAGGGCGATGCATGAAAAGCTCCATCGTAACGGCTGGTCCGCAGAAATTTTCCTGAACCAAATAGAAGCCCTTGTGGTGATCCCCCTGTAATTCGGACACCGCTTCCGGTCCCATCAATCCGGAACCCCTCTTCAGGCAGATCCCCTGAAACCTTCAAGATGATTTGCCCAACGCTTTCGGCTCGGACCACCTGAGCCGGACAACGCATCTCGATCCGGTCCTTCAGGATTGCAAATGCCCTTAAAACCAAAGGTTCATCAGGATTCTCTATCACCACCCGGACAGTATCTTTGCCATCCAAATGAGGTCCATCAGCAAATTTCCCTGCTGGAATAGATACTCCACCAGCGAGCAACGGCACAGCGGGCAAGGATAACAAGAAAGTTCTGCGTTCCATAAGCATCCTGACAATTCTTTTTTTTTAGCTTATTTCGCCACCGGCCAGTTACCCACTGAATTGCAGACTCCATCGAGACGGTTCCATTGCGGCTACGATCGGCACAACAGTCGATCCATTCGCTCCCAGCCTGAATTCACTGTACTCCCCATCGATTTGCAGTTCGCGGGGAGTCTTCCCGGAATTGTGGATCACCAGGACACCCGACTCTCCCGGAGGACGGTGCAGTTCCCCCCGGAGGATGCCATGAGCATCATCCCAGGTGACCTGACGAAGCTCTGTTCCGCAGCTCTGGTGGAAGCTGGTTCCCAGCACCCATGGATGGCTCCTCTGGCGCCTGAGGCAGATCAGTTTCACTCCCGGACCAACGAATGAAATGTCCAAAGCCCCGGGGGCATCCCCGGTCAGCAGGTCCTGAAAATCTCCCGGATGGGAATAGTCACGCGGGTTTCTGCGTTTCCCTGGGACTGTGCCCAACGCCTGGCGATCCCAGAAGTCATACCCCCAAAGCCTTTCGGATTCCTGCAGGCCGAGCATGGAAAAAGGAACCATAAAGTTCCGAATTTCCGGGTTCTCATCTGCCTTTTCTTTTTTGAAGGTGAACAGGCTCACAAGGTCCCATTCGTCCCAGTCGGCTTTGACATGCAGATGCCAGACAGACCCGGGAGGATGCTCCTCCGGAGGTGGTTCTGGCAGGCCTTTTTCCTGGCAGGCGGCAGAGTAAGCATAACCTGGTTTTCCATACACGGGATCGAACAGGTCAATCGGCCGTGCGCTGATTCCCAGAGGAGGCAGTGTTGCGGTCAGGATCTCCCAGCGCTCCTCCGGCAGGGATGTCAAGGTATCGGAAATATCGATCTGACCGCCCGCCATGAATGCGATTGTTGCACGCAGCCGCGCCTCCTCAATACTGCCAGGCAGCCCCACACACAAACAGGAAGGCTGGATAATCCCCCAACGGTGGTTTTTGAAGAGATGGCAGGCGAGAGCCTGATAGTTTTCCTGCTGGAATTTTGATGTCAGGAATCCAGTGTTTCCTGTGTCACCGCAGGAATAAAGGAGCGGCCAGTGGCCCGAACCGGGCATTTCAGGGCCACCGCAATTGAGCAACAGTGCATCTGGAAGTGATTCACGGATGATCCGGGCACCGATTCGGCCGGCTTCAGTTCCTCCCCCTGCCACGATACGCGGATTATGGCGTCTCCTGGCCAGGGCATCGGATTCGCAGCCGATGAAGTCCGATTTCAGATAACGGACGCCCCGTTGGTAGAGGCTCGTCATCTGGGTTCGCAACCACTCCTGTGCGCCAGGGTGGGTCAGGTCTAGGATGAAGACCTTTCCATGAGGCGCCCAGAACCAGGTCCAGTAGGCGGCCGGTTCACCCTTCTCATCGGCGATCAGCCATTCAGGATGCTCTTTGTAAAGCGGATCAAACTCGCTGATCGTAAAGGGAGCTGTCCAGACACCGAGTTTGAATCCTGACTTTTCAAGTTCTTCAGCGACTCTCGCAAGGCCCTGTGGAAACTGGTCGTTTTCCTCGAAAGTGCTCGGGAGCTGGTCCTTCTGCCAACCCAGGTCCACCTCAATGATGCTGAGGCCGAGGGGCTTCAACCGTTCGGCAGCGATTCGCGCAGTTTCAAGGAGCCTCTCATCCGTCACCCCTAAGCGGTATGGGTACCAGCTGCACCAGGATACGGGCGGCACATCCGGGATCGAGGGTTGGTGGCGATTCCTCACTCGATCTCCGTACCTTTCGAGAAGCGACCAGGGTTCTGGACCAGCGGACAGGCTCACTCTCTCGAGGCTGATGGTTTCACCCGGATTGATTAGCAGGTCACCCCCATCAAACCCGAGTTCCCAATACCCCTTCTCCTCCGCTTCCTGAGCAGCCAGCTCGATGCGCCCCAGCCAGCGTTCTGAACTTTCATAACCAGTAAGGAATGCCATCCGGGCGTTCCGGTCATAAACAGTGCACACGAGATCGGAAGCCACCTTCTGCTGTGAGGGAGCCTCATTGGGTTCGAGATTCGTCTGACTGGAAGATTCTTTGGCCTGTCGGGTGATCGGCACGACCCTTCCCCAGTAATTCCCTTGTTCCAGAACACGGACACTGGCGGGATCGGCGCCGAATGAAACCTCTCCGCTGGAAAGGCGGGAACCGAGGAGCACAACATGATTCAATGTTTTTTCTTTCTCCGATCCATTGTGCAGAACAGGTTGAATCCAGGCCACCGATTCTCCATCACCCTCAAACTCGAGTGTGAGGATCATGCCCCCGGAGAATGAATACCTGGCGATCCTTTTTTTCGGATTCTGTTCAGAGGAAGTTTCACAATCCTCAGGCTGGATGGATGTTCCGTCGACAGTCAGTGCCGGCATGAGCGGGCCGATGTGGAAGCCCGGCCAGCCTTCGATCTCGAAATTTACTGAACCATTCGGTTCATTGTTAATGGAAAGAAGAAGGTTTCCGTTTTTCATGACTGGCACAGCCATCCCGGCTGCGGATTTTTCCTGGGGCCATCCCTTTGAAGCCATGGCGGCGCTGGCAACCGTGGCAGCGGTCTTCAGGAAGGCACGGCGTGAATGCGTGGGTGGGTGGGGCATTGGCGGCGTTCCTTTGGGGTGTCGTGGTTTTCCGATCATCCGCATCTCCTGAGTCAACTGTCAAGAGAAGAACCGGATTATAAACTTATCTCAAGCAGTTATTGCCTGGACTATAACAAAAGATTCTCTGAGGGAGATCACCTGTTTTTCAAATGGGCACGTCATGCCGTGCCCCTACCGAAATGCCCTTGAGCCTCATATCAAGAATGCCCGACTCAGGCAGGCCTGTTACCGGTTCAGAAAAATACGGTTGACGATCGACAGAAGGTTCTGAATATCGAATGGTTTGGGAAGGAAACCGGCAAATCCATCTTTGAGCAAATCCATCTGGATGGGGGCATGGTATCCACTCATCAGGATCACTTTCATTCCTTGGGTTATCCGCCGCAGCTCCCGGAATGTCTGGATGCCATCCATCCCTCTCATTTCAAGATCAACAATAGCCCCTCCAATCGGGCCTTTCCGGCTTTTCAGCAGGTCGATCGCTTCAGCGCCACTGGCTGCGATCAGGCACTGGAAGCCATTCTCACTGAGAATTTCATACATCATTTCACGAACACTCCGGTCATCATCGATGATCAGTATGGAGACAGCCTCTGGCGGGGTGTTGTCAGGGAGTTTCTCTATCGGCATGGTGGATGCTCAGTTATACTGAATATCGACACGCGGAGAAGAACCGACAACCAATTTTCATCTCCAAAAGGAGTTTTTTTCTTAAGTTCATGTTCGATTCAAAAGAATCTCTGCCAAAAACCCTGGGTGAGCTCAAACAGACAAACTATCGATATCGAACTGTCAAAGAGGAGATTCGAGATAACCTGCTCCTCAAACTGAAGAGGCAGGAAGCGGTTTTCCCGGGAATATTCGGCTATGATCGCACAGTCATCCCCCAGGTGCAGCGTGCTATCCTGGCGAGGCATGACTTCATCCTTCTCGGACTTCGCGGACAGGCAAAGACCCGACTGATCCGCAGTCTGACAACCCTTCTCGACCCTTATATTCCCATTGTGGATGGAATCGAAATTCCGGATGATCCTCTTCAACCCGTTCTCGGGGCGACACACAGGCTGCTTGCAGAAAAAGGCGATGCCGCACCGATAGCCTGGCTGAGCCGTGAAGAGCGTTTCCAGGAAAAACTGGCCACACCGGATGTCAGCATTGCCGACCTGATCGGTGATATCGATCCGGTCAAGGTCATGTCGAGGAGGCTTGAGCTTTCGAGCGAGGCGGCGATCCATTATGGCATTATCCCCAGAACGAACCGCGGAATTTTCGCCATCAATGAACTCCCGGACCTGCAGCCACGCATCCAGGTCGGCCTGCTCAATATCCTCGAGGAAAATGATATCCAGATTCGTGGGTTTCCGGTTCGCATTCCGCTCGACCTGATGATGGTGTTTACCGCCAATCCGGAGGATTACACCAACCGCGGATCGATCATCACACCCCTCAAGGACCGCATCGATGCCCAGATCCTGACTCATTATCCCTCTTCCATCGAGGATGCAATGGCTATCACAGCCCAGGAAGCCTGGACACCGGCCATGAACGGGCATGAGATTATCATCCCGGATTATTATCGTGAAATTGTCGAGCAGGCCGCTTTCGAGGCTCGTGAAAGCGAGTATGTCAATCAGAGCAGCGGGGTTTCCCAGCGGCTGGCGATCTCATTTTATGAGACCCTGCACAGTTCGATTGAGCATCGGCTGGTGGTCCAGCAGAGGACACGAGAGATCGCACGAATGTGTGATCTGTACCAGTGTGTGCCGGCCATGACAGGAAAGATGGAGCTGGTGTTCAAAGGTGAGCAGGAAGGCATTGTGACTGTCGCTCATCGGATCATCGGGCAGGCGATCGGCAAGGCTTTTGACCGGAGGTTCCTGCCCATGGGAAAACGCGCCCGCCAGAAACTGGATCCTGGACCCTATCGGGAAATTGTGGCCTGGTTCGAGGATGGAAACCATCTGGATTTAACAGATGACCTGCCTTTCGATGATTATCTTCGACGCCTCAGGAATGTCGCGGGGCTTGAGGCCATCACACGAAAACACCTGAAGCCTGCGGATGACCTGCATCTGGCATCGGCGATGGAATTCGCCCTTGAAGGCCTGGTGCAGCATTTTCTGATATCCAAGAAATACGACTCCGAAACAGTTCGTTATGTGGACACAGTCAGCGAGATGATGCGGCAGATTTGAAGGTTTTATGTTAACCTTCCCTCATGCCGAAGGGATTCAAGATCTGCCTGGCCTGTTCCGGGGGAGGACATTTACGACAGATTCTGCTGCTTGCGGATCTGTATCATGATTGCGATCATTTCTTTGTGACTCAGGCCACTCCACTGGCTGAATCGATCCAGAAGGAACACCGTGTCCATTTTGTCGGCGATGTCGCCCTGGGGTTATTGAAGAAAAGCCCGGGGATGTGGCGGGCTTTTTTCCGCAATCTGGTTGAATGCTTCAGGATTTATTGGAGAGAAAGGCCGGATGTGGTGCTGAGCACCGGAGCCGGAGCCGTGCTCAATCTGTTATGGATCGCCCGACTGTCCGGCTCGAAAGTGATCTTTTTAGAAACTTTTGCACATGCACAGACCCCCTCTCTGACGGGAAGGTTGATCGCTCCGATCGCACAAGCCCACCTGGTGCAGTGGGAGAGCCTGCAAAAAAAATATCCCCGGGCAACAGTGGCCAGCCCACTGGTGGAAACAGGAAAACACCTTCGCCTCAAGGCGCCTCTGCCAGACCGGATCCTGGTGACAGTGGGAACTCATGGCCCATTCGATCGCCTGATCCGGGAGGTGGAAAGGTTAATCGACTGTGGAGTCATCCAGTGCCCTGTTACCGCGCAGGTGGGACCGGGCGGGTACAGATCGGACAGAATGGAGTGTCTGGAATCCTGCCATCAGGAGAAAATGCAGGAACTGCTCCAGGAAGCCGGAACTGTCATCACCCACGCCGGGACTGGATCAATCCTTTCCGGGCTGCAGGCGGGCTGCAAGGTGATCGCGATTGCCCGCAGCGCAGCCCAGGGAGAACATTATGACGACCATCAGCTTGAAATCCTCGAGGAAATGAGGTCACGGAAAGCCATTCTGGGTGGCGGGGATCCCGGGCTGCTCGAGGGCTTCTATCGACAGGTGGATGCTTTTACCCCCATGGAGGTCCTCATCTCACCAGAGCCGATCCTTCAGAAGCTTCGGGAGATTTTTACGGGCTGGTTCAAGTAATTTTTTTTCACCTGCCGGGATTTGTTCCCCACACATCCATGTCCCGCACCAGAGTCCGGCCCGGCAGTTTTGAGAGAAAGACAATTGTTTGGGCCAAATCCGCAGCATGAAGGTAAAGCCCTTTTCCATACTCCGGGCCAGCATCTCTTCCGGTATCGACACTGCTTGGATTGATCACCATGACACGGATGTTGTGATGCCGGACCTCATAATTCAGGGCCTGAGAAAACCCCTGAAGCCCGAATTTGCTGGCATTGTAGGCTCCAGTTCCTGGGTCACCTTTCTTTCCGCTCATGGAGGAAATCATGAAAATGTCGCCGCGCTCCCGGGCGATCATCCCGGGAAGAAAGGCTTTGGTGGTCAGAAATACCCCGGTGAGGTTGGTCATGAGAATGTCATTCCAGGTTTCCAGAGACATTTCAGCGACTGTGGTTCCGTGGTATATCCCCGCATTGTTGACAAGGATGCTGGGAGCACCCAATTGATCGAGGACAGTTTGAGCCATTTTCTCGATGGCGGCCGGGCTGGACTGGTCGCAGACGATGGGATGGCAACGGGAGCCGATGGATGCGGCTGCACTTCTGAGTGTCTCGGCAGTCCGGCCGGTCATGACCACAGTAGCACCCTCATCATGAAAGGCTCTGGCGATATGGAGCCCGATTCCGCGGCTGGCTCCAGTAACCACCACAACTGTCCTGGCATCGATCTGCATCTTCAAAAACCTCCTGGAAAGTGAATTCAGGTTCATGATATACCAGAACCGCCCCGAACCCCATCAGGGGGATGATCGAATATCCAGCATTAAATGCCTCTTAACAATCCACCCAAAGAAGACGAAACTCAGGGAGGTATCAACTCTGATGGATAAAGTGAGGATTTCTCTGCTCCGCATGGCCTGCAGATTTTTTTCAACCAAACCGATCATCATCGCGCTGGTGAGCCTGCTTTGGCTCTTCAGCGGCAAGGCATCCCACTCCCAGCCACGGGTCATCGATATCCGGGATGAAGCCCGTTTGTTCCGGATTGTCGGGAGTGATGTGTCGGATCGACTGGGGATCGGTCTTCAGACTGCCGATCTGAACACAGATGGCCTGGATGATCTGCTGATTGGATCGGACCAGGCACTGGACCTGCTGCGTGCGAACCGTGTGGGGCGAGTGGATCTGTTCTATGGCACCTCCCTCGCCAATGTTGGCACTATCGACCTGCTGACTCCCCAACCCCCGCCGGACTTCACCCTGTTCGGAGAGTCGTTGTATGCGCGATTCGGGACTCAGATCATCGACGGGGACTTCGATGGGAATGGAATTCAGGATCTGGCAGTGGCAGCGCCATTCCATATTGCCAATAACATGGAAGCCGCCGGCCGTGTTTATATCCTTTTCGGAGAATCTTTTCAGCCTCCCACCCGGGTGATGTCGGCAGCAAATGCGGATGTTTTTATCGATGGGGCGGGTTCCGGGGGAGCTTGCCGGCCAGTCTCTGGCAAAAGCGGATTTCAATCTCGATGGGCGTGACGACCTGGTCATTGGCGCTCCAGGCTCATCGAAAACGGGAGTGATGGCAGCAGGTGCGGCTTTTGTCGTCATGGGCCGTCCGAGGGCAGACTGGAATGCCCAGAAGAAACTGGATCTGGCCAGCTCGGTCATCGATGCCACATCAGCGAATCAGATTGGAGTCCGGGCTTTTCAAGGGATATATGAAAATGACCGGATGGGGGAATCGGTTGCAACCGGTGATATCGATGGAGATGGACGGATGGATTTGTGCATCGGAGCCGATCATCAGGATTATATCCCGGCACCAAACACAACTTTTCTGGATGTCGGGGCGGTTCATATCATCAATGGGACAGCGGTCCTCAACACTCTGGCGCCCAAAAACTGGCGGTCGATCCAGCCCCGGTGGTATTGAACGGCAGAACTGAGTTTGACCTTTATGGCGATGCGATTTCACTCTTTAACTGGGATGGGGATACCGGGGGAGCCGGCGGCCGTGGGACTGACGATCTTTGGATTGCCGCTCCGTATGCCGAACCGGTTCCACCGCCTGATACGAATGATGATCGAGGCCTCTTGTCGATGATCCCCGGGTCTTCCACCTTTTTCAAAGATCTTTCAAACCGCTTCAACAGGTATCCGGATCATATTTCACGACTGCTGGTGGGTCCTCGAGAAGCAGGAAATGAGTCGCTGTTTGCTGAACAGATGGCCTTTGAGGATGTAGTCGATGATGGGCAGCGGGAACTGATTCTGAGCGCTTCGCAGTACGATGGCATTGGGGGATTCCGCAGTGGAGCGGTGTTTGTCATGACCCGTGCGGAAGTTGAATCCGGGCTTCCCAATCTGCCATTCGAAACGGAAAAGATTGTCAACTCGATTCGGATCGAGGGAGCTTACCAGAATGACCGCCTTGGCTTCAGGACAAGGGTGCTTCATCATCCGGCTGGAAACAAGCTGGTGGTATCATCACCCAATGCTTCCTCATACGACCGTGGAATTTGCGGTGTGGTGTATATCATCGATGTCCGGAATATGGTCTTTGTTGCCAACTCAGGCCCGACTCCGACCCATGTCCCCACAGTCACCCAGACTCCCACCATCAGCCCGACCATCACGGACACCCCCACTGTGACATCCACCCGGACTGAGACTCCGACAGTGACCCCGACAAAGACTCAAAGCGGGACCCCGACTCCCACACCAACCCAATCCCCGACACCGACCTGGACTCCCAGCTTCACTCAATCCCCAACAACAACTTTGACTCCAATCGTCATTCCGACAGCAACACAAACACCTGATAAAATCTTCGATTTGAGCGGGGATGAGCAGGTGGATTACCGTGACCTGCTGCTTTTCAGCAGCCAGTGGATGTCGGACCAGAAAGTCCCTGTGGAGAGCACTCCACAGAGCCTGATGAGCCTGCTTCAGCAAATCCGACTTCTCCGATGAGGTGGATTCCCAGCTTCTTCCTGGTTGGAGTGCTGGGGCTGGGCCTGTCCATCCATACCCAGAAGGTCTGCTGGGCAGATGGGTATGAGGTCGCCTCGCGCCACTCATTGATGCTGAATGCCGCATCCCATCCAGTGCTCGGGAATGGCTCGATGGGGTTCCTTTTCACCGAACCAGGGGATTCAAAATGTTTTTTAAGCGGGATCCTGCGGGGCGAACAGTGGGTGACCTCTCCGGCCAATGAACCGATCCCGGCGGTACGAGCCGAGCTGCTCCATGCTGAAGTGGATATCACCCCTGGCAGCCTGACACCCCTTCCCTGCCTCCCTTCCTGACAGGATCGATCTATCGCCTGGATGAGAATGCCATACTCAATCGATTTGCCGCCAGCGACCGCAGCCTGTCAGCTACTGTGACCATCAGCCCCACCCGGAATCTGCTGATTCTGAGTGGCAAATCGACCTTTCCGGTCGATGTCCGCATCAAAATTTCAATCCCCGAACCACCCCTGGCGGACCCTGCCCCTCTGGCAGCGACTGAAGTCAGACAAGCCTCTGTGGCAGTCCTCAGCCTGGTTCAGAGCCTCCCCCATCAGGAGTCCTTCGGGGCAGGAATAACCCTCTCCGAGGGGACTTTCGAAAAGCAGGCGGATGGCAGGACCTGGGTTGGAACGATCCGGACAGCTGCCGACTGGCGGGCGCAGGTGTTAATCACCTCCCAGGATGACAACCGCCCGCTGATGGCCTCGACTGCAGCGGAAGCGGGGATACTCGCCGGAAGCCCTGAGGAATTTTTTCACCAGGAGCGAAAGGGGTGGTGGAGGAAATACTGGAATCAATCGATGGTGGATTTCCAGGGATCCACGCACCCGATTGCAACGAAGCTCGAACGGTTATGGGTTTTCCTTCTGCATGGGATGGCGACTCATGCCGGTGGAACTTTTCCCCCCGGTGATGCCGGATTCACAAGCGGCTTTCATGGAGGGCGCCCCTGGCATTCAGTTTTGTGGCCTGAGTTCCGAGGCTGGCTTCACACCAACCATGCAGGGGATATCCGTTGTCTGTGCTACGCCTCCATGCTGCCGGAACGGGATACTGTCCCGAGTTCCACCCCCCAGAATCTGATCCCATCGGAATGCGGGTCGGATGGGATCGGGAGCCAGGATCTGGATGAACTTGCTGAACGTTTGATGGAAATCGGACTGGTCCGCTCGGACCAGCCCTGGAATGAGAAGGGCTGGCTCTTCTCAACTCTTCCATGGATGCATAACCACCCGCTGTATGTCCAAGCCCGTCCGGAAGACTCCGCCACCATTTATCCCTACCTCTTCAGAAACGCATCCATGGCAGAGCAGGTGCTCTCGGTCACCGGAGAATCCTCTGACCCCTCTCTCCGGCCATACCTCCTCAGCTCGATCGGCTCCGCATACTCGATTGCAGAGAGGAACCAGATCGATGGCCCCACTCGTCGGAGATGGAAAGATATCCTCGATAAACACGGGGTTGCCATCGACAGTGCAACCGGGACAGCGGTGGGAGGATTTCCCGATGTATCCGGCCTGTTCGCCCCATACCCAACCTTGAGCCAGGTGGAACCCGCACTGGAGGCTATTTCCATAACACCCTCAGGGTTGCTGCCGGATGGAAATGGGAGGCCCTCTGTCCTGAAGACAGGCTGGTGGCTGGGAATCCTTGCCGACCTTCTGGTTCGTGAAGCGGGTGGGGTGATCCAGGTGATGCCTGATTTCCAGTCCGAGGGGGAATGGACCATCCACTTCCAGAACATCGGCACTGCACAGGGCATCATGATCCTGTCGGCCACACTCCGGAAAGGGGTTCTGGATTCATTCATTCTTCAGTCAGTCACAGGCGGCAGGGTTCGCCTGTCGTTGCCACGCACCTGGACATCGGCAAGGGTCGCCTTGCTGGATGATCCCCAGACCGTGATAGAGGTTCATGCCCTCGATGGTTCCGGATTCAGTTTTTCTGCTGAAAAAGGGCAGACTTTTCTGATCGGGCCGGTGTGGTAAGAATCGGAAGGCGAATATTCAGGAAATGAGCCGACAGGGTTTGACTCTGTCTGGCAGGGATCTATACCATTCTTCATCCATGACTGAACCGATACTGACCGACAAAGACCTGCGTCCACTTTTCACCCTGCTTTTCAGAAAAAGATTCTGGATTGTGGGAATATTCATTGCGGGGACACTGGCTTCATACGGTCTGCTGCTGGTACTGAAGGCCGCCCGTTATGATTCGATCGCGGTCGTCATGATCAAGGTGCCAGTGGTGGATTTTGAATTTCGAATCGATCCGAACCCCCAGGTAGCGCCGGCCTATATCGATCTCGCCCAAGCTGATGCCCTGCTGTATGACACCCACCAGCTGGTCAATGAAATGCACAGCCTGGCAGAACCGCTCGCCAGAGAAATGGGCATCGGGCAGGAGCTTTCGATGCGAGAGAGAGACACCTGGCTGCGGCGAATCCGAAAGGACCCTGAATTCCCCAAAAACTGGCTGACCTGGCTGGCCAGCTGGACTCCGACTGGAAGAAAGAACTGTTTGTGGAGCCGGAATTTTTTGTGGGCCTGTTCGAACTTGAAAAGGAGACTCTGGAGCAGATTCCCCTTTATACCATGCAGGAGACCTTTTCAGTCAAAACCAACATTGCCCAGCAGACCAACATCAGCCTGGTGAACCAACCCTTCCTGAACTTTCGGGTCCGCTGGCGCTCACCGGGAGCATCGGCTGTCTTTGCCAATATCTGGACCCGCCTGTTTGTGGACCGTGCCAACCGGCTTGCGGTCGATATGGGAATCAGCACCGAGGAATCGGTAATGAGGGAATCTCTTAAGATCGAGAAAGAAGCGGAGAGCCTCCGGATACAGCTGGCGGAGCTGCGCTCCCAGCCGGAATACCAGCAGCTGCTGGAGGTGGAAGCGCTTGAAAAGGCGCTGTATGGCAGCAAAACCCGCCTGGACATGTTTGGGTATGTGGAGCTTCATGCAGAAATCGCTTTTCAGTCCGGCCTGGTTGGAGAACTGGGGCGGCGTGAGCTCGACCAGATTCAGAAGGCCATCGCAGAGGGGCAGCTCCCGGGAGGAGCCACCTCCACAGAAGTGGCGCCATCGGAGCTGGAGATCGACTCTCTGAAGAACAAAGTCGAGGAGATGCAGGCACGCGCCCGGCAGATGAGGGCTGCAATAGCACCATTTGCCGCTGAATACGACCACACCCTGTTCGAAATCAACCAGCGTGACCGCATCATGTCGGAAAGGCTCACCACCGCCACATTCAGCAGCACACGATTGAAATCGGGTTACCTGACTCCGCCCATTTCATTTGGTGAGCGCGCAGTCCCCTCCCGCCACCCGACCGGCGCTCCCCGATCCATTCTGGCGGTGGTTTTGGGGTTCCTGTGCTCGGTAGCCTATATCGGCTGGGTTCTGTATCGTGAATACCTGGTTCCTCTGGCAGGCCAGGCGTGAAAAAAAAGTAAAAAAATCCCCGCAACCGGCCAGATTCAGACAAAAATCGGCTAGAATGACCAACATGGGGAAACGATCCGCAAAGAAAAATTCTGAAACCGGGCAGAACACTCCTCCCTTTTCCAGGGCTGAGATTTGCGAAGCAATCATTCGTGATCTGGATGAACCCATCCGGGTGATGACGAATGACCTGAAGATTCTGATGGCTAATCGGGCGGCAGTGGCGGCCTCGGGCCAGCCTGAAACAGATCTGATGGGCCTGTACTGTGATGAATATCTGCCTGGCCACCCGAACCGATGCGAAAACTGCCTGGTCAAACAGACCTTCCAGGACCACCTCCCTCATCGCCGGGAGATTTCAGGGATCGATGGCAATGGGGATCGCTGGGTCAGCGAAATCCATACTCACCCCATTCTCGATGATGAAGGCAACATCCAGGCAGTTGTCGAGATTTTCCATGATAAATCGCATGAAAAAAGCCTGGAAAGGCAGCTGTTCCAATCAGCCAAGCTGGTATCGATCGGGGAGCTGTCCACCGGGATTGCGCATGAAATCCGCAATCCGCTGGCTGGCATACGGCTTGGGCTGGATGCTCTGGAACCTTCACTGATACAGGATCCATCGGCGAAAGAAATCCTGGATGGAATCAACCATGACATCAACCGGCTCGACCGCGTCGTTTCAGAACTGCTCAGTTTTACCAAGACACGCCCGAGCCAGCCGGAATGGTTCCATGTCGGCCCCCTGATCAATCAGGTCTGCCGTTATTTCCGCCATACTGCACAGATCCAGAAAATAAAGATCAAAATTGAAACCGAACCAGGAGACCTGATGGTCTGGGCCGATCGCAATCAGATTCAGCAGGTGCTGCTGAACCTGCTGCTGAATTCAGTCCAGGCCATGCTCGATGGAGGGGAGTTGAAAATCAGCTCACGTTACTGCAAAACGATTAACTGGTCGGATGAGCAGAACACGATGGGGGGATACCGTCTGGTCGTCCGTGATTCGGGAACCGGGATTCCGGAAGATGATATGCACCGTCTCTTTGATCCATTTTTTACCACCAAGCCAAATGGAACAGGGCTGGGATTGACCACCTCCCTTACAATCATTCGCAAGCACAATGGGGAGCTTCGCATCAATTCAGCGCCAGGCGAGGGAACCACTGCCCAGATATTGCTGCCTGAGGGGCCTTGGCGATGCTGACCCGTCCACGCCAGGTGCTGATTGTTGATGATGAGGAGAACATCCGGAAGTTCCTCGCGAAATCCCTTCAACGCGAAAAGTTCGAAGTTCGCGCGGCAGGAAATGGAGCCGAGGCTTACCACCAGTTTGAAAAGGAACGGCCCGATCTGGTGGTTCTGGATGTCCGCCTGCCGGACACCAATGGAATCGAAATCCTCCGGAACCTTCGCCGACGGGATGCCGACCTGCCGATCATCATAGTAACAGCCTTTGGTGAGATACGCCTGGCGGTCGAGGCCATGCGTGAAGGGGCATTCGATTTCGTGGCCAAGCCATTTGATTTCAACACGCTGCTGCGCAGCATTGAAAAAGCCCTCCAGATTCTCACCATGAAGGAGGAACTGACCGCGCTCCGGTCTGTCTGGGAACGCGGGCAGTACATGGGATTGATCGGCCAAAGCCCGATCATGATGGATCTTTTCAGGACCATCGAGAGAATCGGAAAGAGCTCGAGCACAACCATCCTGATATCCGGTGAAACCGGCTCGGGCAAAGAGGTCGTGGCTCGTGCGATTCACGAGAAGAGCGAACGCGCTGAAGCTCCTTTTGTCGCAGTCAACTGCGCCACACTGGATGATCACCTGCTTGAAAGTGAACTGTTTGGCCATATCCGCGGAGCATTCACCGATGCCAAGTCGAACAAACCGGGATTGTTCGAGGTGGCTGACCACGGGACCCTGTTCCTGGATGAAATCGCCGAAATGGATTTGCGGCTGCAGGCGAAGCTGCTGCGAGTGCTGGAGGATAAGACCTTCCGCCGCGTCGGAGGGACAAGAGACATTCAGGTGGATGTCCGTGTCATCGCGGCATCGAATGTTTCACTGATGGAGCGGGTCAGGAATAATCGGTTTCGAGAGGATCTTTATTACCGACTGTCGGTGATACCGGTTCATGTCCCTCCCCTGCGGGAGCGAGGCGATGATGTTCTGGTCCTGGCGGATACTTTTCTCAAACGTTACAACCATGAGTTTTCAAGAAACATTGTGACATTTTCAAATGATGCCAAGGAGGCGTTTCTCTCCTACCACTGGCCAGGAAATGTCCGGGAACTGCGCAATGCAGTCGAACGCATGGTTCTGCTGGAAGACAAGGAGATCATCGATAAGGACTCGCTTCCGGAAGGCATACTTCGGGCCAGGAAAACCCGTGCAGTGGAAATCAGTGGCGAAAATATCGGCCCCTTTGCCACAACCAAGAGCCAATTCATCGATTCATTTGAAAAGCAGTACCTCGATTCACTGCTGAGAGCCTGCCAGGGGAATGTCACCCGGGCTGCGACAGTCGCCGATATGGACCGGAGCAGTTTCCAGCGCCTTCTCCGAAAGCATAGCCTGTCCTCGGAATCCTACCGGCTTGAGGGAAGCCAGGAGGAAAAAGACAAAGCCATTCCGAGTCCCGCCTGAATGTTTTTTTCTGATCAATTTGAGGCCATGAAAGTGCAGAAATGGGGGCCATTCTTGAGGGAATGTTGCGCTACATTTATGCCGCATGGCGCACAAAAATCGGTCTACAAGGTGCGAAAATAGGCGAAAAAAATATTCCATTTTTAAAAGCTCTTTTATAAGTCATTCACTATATTATGGTTACAAAAAAAATCGATCGCGGATAAATTTGTTTTTCATCTGGTACCGGGATTGCGCATATAATAATTCAGTTCTTGGGCGTAACCTTCAATCTGCGGGATGCGTTAAAGAAAACAGAGCGAAGGAAACCACTTATATTTTACCGCTGACAGCGAGGAGGAAGTAAATGCCACCATTGTGTGACTACCCTGTTCCAGTGACCCGTTGGGTTAAGGATCGCAACTCGATCCAATTCTGTGTGGATGACTTGAAGAAGAGCAATGTTGCCTTCGCAGTCGCCAAGAGAAACGATGAGTATTCAGTGTGGCGTGAGTATCTGCATGATGATCCAGAGGATCTGATTGCCGAGAAAGCCCCGGATCTCTTTGTCGAGCGTTATGGCGAAGTCGGACCTGCTCCTGAACTGCCAAAAAGTCCGCGCCGGACTGCCCGCGCCGCATAACAACACCTTCAACATTCACCACTGCGATACTAAAAGCCCCCTGGGAGAGCCTTCCAGGGGGCTGTTCACTTCTTCTCGCCCGGCAATTCCGATCCTGGGACCATCAGGTTTTGAATCTTCAGTTTTCAAAGCCACCTGAGAAGTGAACGGACCATGCCTCGCCTGTGGTGCCTGAATGGAATCAAATCCCTCCTTGTGAAAAAGCAGGTTATTGACTTGACACTATCCACAATTATACTTGTGAATTGTTATGGGTGCTGGTGTGGATAAGTCCTATTCTGGCTCGCAATGGCTGGATCCTCATGTCATTTCATCACTTGAGTCGCTGGAATTTCTGGCGACCCAGGTTGTTGAAGGGACTATCACCGGTCTGCATACATCCCCATTTCATGGATATAACCAGGAGTTTGCCGAGCATCGGCCCTATCAGTCAGGCGATGAGATTCGCCATCTGGACTGGAAGCTGCTCGGCCGAACCGACCGCCTGTATATCAAGCAATTCGAGGCGGATACAAACCTTCGAGCCACACTTGTGCTGGATGCCAGCGGATCGATGGACTTCAGCGGGCAGGACCAGCCGCACATCGAAGGAGCGCGCTCATCCAGGCATACGGGCCTGACCAAGTATGACTATGCCCGCCGCCTGGCAGCCTGCCTTGCGTATCTTCTGATACGGCAAAGGGATGCAACCGGGCTGGCAATCATCGACCAGGCAATTCGCGCCTATATCCCTGCAAGGGGATCCGGCTCGCATTTAAGGAATATTCTCGAGGCTCTGGATGGCGCAACTCCGGGGGGAGAGACTTCGCTGGCGGTCAACCTGTCGAATCTGGCAGCCCAGATTCAACGGCGGGGATTGATCCTGTTGATATCGGACCTGATCGATAACCCGGATGAGGTGATCGAGAGCCTGAAACTGTTGCGTCACAGGAAACATGAGGTGATCGTATTTCATCTCATGGACCGGCAGGAATGGGATCTGGAATATGAAGGCGGAATTCGGTTCAGAGATCCCGAAGGAAGCGAGACCATTGATTCCGATCCGGTTCGCTTAAGAGCGGGCTATAAGAAAATGATTGAGGATGTGTGCAGCCGGTATCGGGATGGATGCCTGGAACATGGCATTGGCTATGAATGGGTTTTTACGGACACACCGCTCGAGAGGCTGATACTGTCGTTTCTGGCCAAGAGAAATGGCGTGCGCCGTCAGTAAAAATTGAACTTGCATATTGTTATTGGGGGGCTTTACTGGATGTATTTTGTGCGAAACGTGTGGACTGCCAGCTGGATTGCGTTATGCTTTTTTTCAAGCATATTCGCATCTGGAAAAAGCTGCTGGGCCGATATTTTTCATCTCACCAGCGGAAACAGGATCGATGGCCTGCTGATTCGTGAGGATGCCGCTACAGTCTCCTTCGAGATCGAGGGCGCCGGGTTATGGACCATAGACCGCCAGACCATTACAGAGATTGAAAAAGAGAGCCCTGGCACTTACTGGATCCGCCAGGGTGAAAAGCATGCAGCCGAGAACCAGATCGAACGCGCCCGAAGTGCTTTTCTGAAGGCCCAGAATGACCCCGAAGCCCATGACAAAGCGGTTCGAAGAGTAAAAGACCTGAGTCTGGTCGATCCGGGATATTCGACCGATTTATCAGCCGCACTGAGCCGCATCGAACCCGCCCGGATGAACCTCCCACCGGAATCAGGCAAATCATTGGAGGAAATACCGGCCCGGATCGAACCTAAACCCCAGCCAGCACCCAAAATGGAAAATCCTGTCATCGATCCACCGGTGCAGCAGGTTTCTCTTGCCAGATCCAGTTCAGCCAGGAGCGCCCGGGTTGTGACGCGGCCTTCCGGACGAACCAATCTGGATGACATCATCCGGCGTTATTCGCAGCTGTATGGTGTCGATCCCCTGCTGGTTCGGGCCATCATCACAGTTGAGAGTGAATGGGATCCGAAAGCCACATCGAGCAGCGGAGCACAGGGCTTGATGCAGCTCATGCCCGGCACGGCCACGAAGATGGGGATACGGAATGCCTACGATCCAGAACAAAACATACGCGGCGGAATCAAATATCTTTCCCATCTGTTTTCAGAATTCGACAACCTGGAGCCGGAAGCACAGTGGATTCAGGTGGTTGCCGCATACCACGCAGGCCCCACCCGTCTCCGCGAAGTCGGGGATTTCCGCCAGATACCCGCCACCAACCGCTACACCCAGAAAGTCACTCGCGCCTACCAGAAACTCCATCGGGAGATGACTGAAAAGGTAGCGTATGTCGATCTGCTGCCACCCGAATTCGACTGATCCATCCATCAGACAAACAGGGTCATATTCGATTCATCAGCCATGCCCAGGAAGTTGGCGACTCCGGCGATTTCGACTCCATCGATCAACTCTTCTTTTTTGATCCCCATCACATCCATGGACATCGAGCAGGCCACAAAGCGAACGCCGGCCTTCTGAGCACTGGCAACCAGCTCCGGCAACGAAGAGATGTTTTTTGTGCGCATGATATACTTCATCAAGCCCGCTCCCATGCCGGCCATATTCATCTGGGAGAGTTTGAGGCGGTTTGGGCCTTTCGGCATCATCATTCCGAACATGCGGTCAAGGAAACCTTTCTCGACCGGAGGAGGGGTTTCTTTGCGCAGGACATTCAGCCCCCAGAAGGTGAAGAAGATGGTGACCGGTGATCCCATGGCGACCGCTCCATTGGCAATCACGAATGTGGCCAGAACGCGATCAAGGTCATTGGAAAAACACACCAGAGTCTTTCCATCAGGCCGGGGTCCGGTGCTGCATAAACCGCCAGACTTGTCCTGCTTGCCGGCTCCGGGAGCCTGCTTGAGGATCCGTGCAAAATACTTCCCCTGTTCCGCCTTAACCTCGAGCAGCTGGTTTCCGGTGCGCTGGCACCAGGTGGGAATATCGGATGGAAACCCCGGGTCTGAGGCAATGACTTCGAGGATTTGCCCGATCTCCATCTGATCTGTCCTGTTTTTTACCTGGACCATCGGGCCGGGACATTGCAGCCCCGAGACATCCAGGCGGATGACTTCTGAATTCGCAGAGCCGCTGGCTTCTCTGACAGACTGTTCTTTCCCTGGTTTTGGGCCATCTGGATGCTCACCAGGCGCCTCATGCCGCCTGGCCTGAAACCATGACCAGGTTCGGTAACCGCCATTCAGATTCTTGACCCGGTACCCTTTCTGCCGAAGGAAACGCGCCGCCACATAGCCACGCATGCCGACAGCACAATAGGTGACCACCTCCCTTTCACGGGGGATTTCAGTGAATCTTTCCCGCAGTTCATCCACCGGAATCAGGATTGAGCCAGGAAGGGCACCGGATTCGGCTTCAGCCTGGGAACGGCAATCGATCACAAGCGCATCCGCAGGGATCGAATCGGCTTCAACCGATTCAACATCCCCATTGAGAATATTGCCGGCAACAAACCCTGCGATATTGACAGGATGCTTGGCTCCGCCCCACTGGGGAGCATAGGCCAGCTCGAGATGCTCGAGGTCATCCACCTTCAGACCGGCACGCTGGGCAGTGGCAAGCGTGTTGATGATGGAATCCACTCCAGAGCCTCCGATGACCTGGGCGCCATAGATCGAGCCTTCCGGACTGAAGAGCAGTTTGATGCTGGCAATCCGTGCATCGGGATAATATCCGGGGTGAGAGGTCGGGTGGACATAAGCCCGGCGGTAAGGCAGCCCCGAGGTTTTCAACCTTTTTTCGCTCAAGCCAGTACAGGCGACAGCCAGATTGAAGACTTTGACAATCGAAGTGGCCTGGGTTCGGCGGTACTCGGAGTCTCTGCCGCAAATATTTCCTGCCACCAGCCTTCCCTGGCGGTTTGCGGGGCCTGCGAGCGGAACAGCGACCGGAGTTCCGGTCACAAAGTCGACCGTCTCGGCCACATCGCCGATCGCATAGATGGATGGATCACTGGTCAGCATGTGTCCATCGACCCGGATATGCCCTCGGGGACCCACATCCAGGCCGGCTTCGACAGCCAGGGTGGAGTTTGGTTTCACACCCGCACAGAGGCAGACGAAATCAGCGGCAATTCGGCTGCCGCTGGCCAGGTGGACCTCTTTTTCACCGACCTCGACCACCTTTTCAGAGAGATGAACTTTAACTCCATTCAGCTCGAGTTCCTGAAGAACCGGGCGGGCCATTTCCGGATCGATGGGAGGCATCACCTGGTCGAGGAGCTCCACCAGGTGAACTTCCAGCCCTTTGTGGCGGAAGTTTTCAGCCAGTTCCAGTCCGATAAAGCCTCCCCCAACCACACAGACACTCCTGGAACTGGATGCTGCATGGCTGATGTCATCCATATCCTTGAGGTTATTGAGGACAAAGACAGAAGCCTTCGAATGGATTGGAATATCCGGGCGGATCGGAGAGGCCCCAGTGGACAGAACCAGGATATCGTAGGGATGAAATGATTTTTCGCCCGTGGGGAGATCGATCACTTCCACCTGGCGGGATTCACGATCGATCCGGGTGACCCGGTGATTGACATGAATTGCCAGATCATAACGGTTCCGAAGCCCTTTTGGGGTCTGCACGAGGAGCTTCTTACGATTCTCGATGACCCCGCCGACATAATAGGGCATGCCGCAATTGGCGAAGGAGACCTCAGGCCCCTGTTCGAAGACAGTCACCTGCATGGAATCATCCAGCCTTTTGAGCCTCGCAGCACAGCTCATTCCACCCGCAACTCCACCGACGATCACAACTTTTTTTCGACATGGCACTATCCTCTATGACTTGATGGTTCATGTTTGAACCGGTTCCCGCGTGTGCAGGAAAAAAAAATCTCTGTTCTGTTTCTGTCTCCGGCGGATCAGAAACCTCTCACCTTTATATCACCAGCACGGTTAAAGATCGCTCAACTGCCGGGCCAGATCTTTGAGCAGGCCTGATTTCCTGTCCCTGTTTTCGAGGGCTTCTTCCAGGCAATCGTGAATATGATGCTCGAGCATGACTTTCTGGAGAGACCGGAGCGCTCCGTGCGCGGCACTGACCTGTTTGAGAATGTCGAAGCATCCCCGGTCCTCTTCGATCATTTTCTTGATTCCACGAATCTGCCCTTCGATCCGGTTGAGGCGTTCGATTATTTTTTCACGCGCATCTGTTTCTTTGTTTTTCATCATTTACATATACCCGGTATGAGTATCTCCTCACTCAGGCAAACGAGTCCACCCCAGGCCAGGTAACTCACAAAAAACAAGCGTTCAATTCAAGTGTTCCATGCAACTGCTCGAAGGATCCAGGGAAAGATCGAAAAAACAAAAAGATCCCTGATGCAGACAGATGTTTGGACTGGCGGTCATCCCTCTGATAAATTGGATCTATGAAGCCTCTGATCCGATTGGCCCGGAATGTCTGTCTCATCTTCTCGACCGGGTATGTGCTGTTCTTTTATTCAGAACGTGTGTTCTG
>LMZT01000061.1 GCA_001567115.1 Candidatus Hinthialibacteria bacterium OLB16
TAATGCTGAATCCGCGGATCCCCAATCCGCGCATCCCGCTGACTGCCTGTGCAATGTCATCGACTTCGAACGCCACATACACCATATTCAAGCCCTTGGACTGAAGCGCTGCATTATGGATGGTGGGGGAAAGGGAATGGCGCACCGGCTTTCCCAGCACCGCGCAAATTTGGGTATGTGCATCGATTTTCATGTCTATCTCCTTCCCAGACTCCACTTCTGGATAGTCTGGAGCCGAATGATTCACAGTTATTTCAAAATAAAACCTGACTGAATCAGGAAATTTACGGTTTGCCCACCTGCGGTCCCCACCTTGAGACAGCGAAGAATACCACTTATTCACAGAAAAATCACCTTATCCAGAAAATCCAGGAGGTTGCTGATGAATAACATTCTGAACAGGGTTGGCCTTCCGGGTTCAACAAATGGAAAGAAAATATAGAATCTACATAAAATAGAATATTGACAAATCAATCATTCTTGGGTAGGCTTTCCGTTAAACAGTTTGAAACTGTGTCAATTCCGGAACCTAAGTTGAGACTGGATTGTCACCATGGTTCGCCAGGTTGTCCGAAGTGTGCCTTTATCAAAACCGATCTTTTCGAGATCGTTCCAGAGATATCTGACCACACGCGGGATACTCTCAATCGATCAGGTTGTGGACATCGAAAAGGCGCTCAATGCCAGCGATGGAACCCAATCTCTGGCTGCATTCCTTGTCGAGAACAATCACCTTACTGAGGAAGAACTCGCAAAAGCCCTCTCGGATCACTACCAGATCCCCTATATCTCGATCTCCGAGTATGAGATCGATCGCGAAATTCTCGATTCGGTCAGCGAAGACATCGCCCGCAGGTACAAGATCATTCCACTCGACCGGACCGACAAACTGCTCACTGTCGCCCTGGTCGACCCGGACAACATTCACCATCTGGATGAGATCAAAATCAAGACTCGAATGGATGTCATGCCGGTCATTTCCCTGCCGAAAGAAATCGAAGCCGCCATCGACAAATATTACGGCAAGCAGGAATCCAAGCCGGATGAAACCTATGCCAGCCTGCTTGGCGATCTCGAGCAGGATGATATCGAGGTGGTCCATGACCAGGATGACGACCTCGATGGTGAAGGGATGGAATCCGCCCCGATCATCCGCCTGGTCAACATGCTGATCTCCGAAGCAATTCGGGGGCGCACCAGCGATGTCCACCTCGAACCGGAAGAAAAAACATTCCGTGTCCGCTACCGCATCGATGGTGTGCTGAAAGAGATGCCGAGCATCCCCAAAAAGATGCAGAATGCAGTCATCAGCCGCATCAAAATCATCTCCGAACTGGACATCGCAGAGAAACGGAAACCCCAGGATGGGCGCTTCAAAATGAAGCTGGAAAACCGTGTGGTCGATTTCCGTGTTTCAATTATTCCGACTGTTCATGGCGAAAAGGTGGTCATGCGGCTTCTCGACAAACGGAACCTGCAGCTCGACCTTTCGAAGCTTGGGTTCGAACCGGAGTCGCTGGCCAAATTTGAACGCGCCATTCGCAGGCCCTATGGAATGATGATTGTTACCGGCCCCACAGGTTCTGGAAAATCCACAACCCTCTATTCGGCTCTGTCCCGAATCAATGATCCAGGCAAGAACATCATGACTGCGGAGGATCCGGTCGAATATCAGATTCGTGGGATCAACCAGGTTCAGGTCCGGCCTGAAATCGGAATGGGATTCCCGGAAGTGCTGCGTTCTTTCCTCCGGCAGGATCCCGATATCATCATGATCGGTGAAATTCGTGACCTGGAAACAGCCTCGATTGCGGTCAAGGCGGCGCTGACCGGTCACTTTGTGCTGTCCACTCTGCATACCAACGATGCACCCAGCAGTCTCAACCGCCTGGTGGACATGGGCCTGGAACCATTCCTGGTGGGTGCCAGCCTCCTGCTGGTGGTGGCGCAGAGGCTGGTGCGCAAGGTCTGCCCTGAGTGCAAACGGCCTTATCAGCCGACCCCGGAACTGATCCATCAACTGGGACTCGATATGGCCACGGCCGACCAGCTGGTCTTTTTTGAGGGCAAAGGATGCGGGAATTGCAATGAAACCGGCTATCGGGGACGAATGGCGCTTTATGAAGTCATGGAGATGGATGAAGAACTCTCCGATGCAGCCATCAAAGGTTTGTCAAACCGCGATATTAAAAACATCGCGCGAAAAAATGGCATGAAGACGTTGCGCGACAGCGGTATCGTAAAAGTCCTGGATGGAATGACCACTGTTCAGGAAGTTCTCAGCACCACTTATGAAAACTGATAAGTGGCGGGAAGGAGGAGAATATGGCGACATTCATGTATTCGGCGCGTGACCGGGTCGGCCAGATGGTGGAGGGATCCATCGATGCGGCCAACTCGATCGAGGGAATGGGGGCTTTGCGTGAACGCGGGCTGGTGGTGACATCCATCAAAGAGTCCCAGGCTCGTGCCGCTGCTGCCACCAAGAAACACCAGAAAAAGAAGAAAATCACCATCGATGACAAAGTGGTCTTCAGCCGCCAGCTGGCCACCATGGTCAATGCCGGTCTGCCATTGATCGAGGGTTTATCCATCCTGGCGGATAACCTGGAAAATGGCTCTTTCGCCGCGATCATCAAGCAGATTGAAAAAGATGTTGAAGGGGGCGATACACTGACCGAGGCAATGGCCAAGCACCCCAAGGTGTTCGACACACTGTACATCAGCCTGATCCGTGCGGGTGAAGCGGCCGGTATGCTCGATCAGATCCTGCTGCAGCTGTCCAGTTATCTTGAAAAGGCATCTTCACTGCAGCGTAAAATCAAGTCGGCCATGATCTACCCGGCTGTTATCGGAAGTGTGGCTGTGGCGGTTGTGGCGCTTCTGATGATCAAGGTCATCCCGGTCTTTGCGGATATTTTTGAGCAGTTCGATGCGGAACTCCCGGCTCCGACGAAATTCATGATCAATCTGAGTTTCTTCTGCCAGAAATATTTCATTGCTGTCTCGATCGGGGTGATCATCCTCGCTTTTCTTTTTAAACGGTACATCGGAACCAAATCAGGCCGTTACCAGTTCGATGCAGCACTTCTGAAGATGCCGGTCCTCGGTGAACTGTTTAAGAAGGTTGCGATTGCGAAATTTACAAGAACTTTCAGCACACTGCTCCGATCCGGAGTCAACATCATCCTCTCGCTGGAAATTGTGGCGCGCAGCTCAGGAAACAGCGTGGTCGAAGAAGCCGTCATTCGTGTTCGCAACAGCATCAAGGAAGGCGAATCCATTTCAGGGCCACTGAAACAATGCTCAGTTTTTCCGCCCATGGTGGTGCGCATGATCGATATCGGTGAGCGGACCGGCGCGCTCGATGATATGCTGGTGAAGATCGCCGATTATTATGAGGAGCAGGTGGACATCGCGGTGGCCGGACTGACTTCATTGATGGAGCCGCTGATCATCTGTTTCCTGGGGGTTGTGGTGGGTGGAATCGTCATTTCAATGTTCCTTCCCATGTTCCAGTTAGGAAGCATTGTGGGCCACTG
The DNA here is from genome assembly GCA_001567115.1 of Candidatus Hinthialibacteria bacterium OLB16. GTDB lineage: Bacteria > Hinthialibacterota > Hinthialibacteria > OLB16 > OLB16 > OLB16. The sequence continues at coordinate 3,543 of LMZT01000061.1, forward strand.
AGAAACAGCCACACAAAAGGAACCCGTTCCAGCTGATGAATAAAATCCCCTGTCTCCGGATGGGGGATTTTTTTACCCTCCCATTCCGATGAAGGTGCGCAGTTTGAGCTTCTGGTTCAATCCAGTTCAGAGAAATGAATGGAAAAGAGAGTATCTTATAATATGCAATAATAATTACCATTATCTGTTCTTGACATTCAGCCTCCCGGCAGGAATAATCGAGATATATTTCACGATATCGGTGAGCGAAATTCATGGGAGGTCATAAAATGCCAAAAACAACCGAACTCCTGACCCATCCCATTCCAGAACCGACACTTCGCCGACTCCCTCGTTACCACCATTTCCTCATGCGGGAAGAGAATTCCGGAAAAAAGGTGATCTCCTGCAGTGATATCGCTCGCGCCTTGAATCTCGACCCCACACAGATTCGGAAAGATCTGGCTGTTACCGGAATTGTGGGGAAACCCAAGGTAGGGTATGAGGTCCCCGCCTTGATTCAGGCCCTTGAAAAGGTGCTGGGTTGGAACAATGTGACTCATGCGGTCCTGGTGGGGGCTGGAAGCCTCGGGACCGCGATTCTGGGATATCAGCAGTTTAATAAGTATGGGTTGAATATTGTGGCCATCTTCGACAGTGATGCGAATAAAGTCGGGCAGGTGGTCCATGGCCGTGAAATCCTGCCTGTGGGATGGCTGCCTGGCATGGCCAGACAGATGCGGATTCTGACCGGAATCATTACTGTACCCGCGGAGGCCGCGCAGTCGGTCGCGGATTTGATGGTTGCAGGTGGAATCCGTGCCATCTGGAATTTTGCACCGCGTGCGCTCACAGTTTCAGCCGACACGATTGTCCAGTATGAAGATATGTTCTCGGGCCTGGCGGTACTGACCACCCGTCTGAGAGCTTCCCTGTTGTCTTTTTCAGAATAAGATGCATTCTCCTTCAGAGAATTCACACTCTGGCTGGTGATAAACAAATCGGGGGTGGCCATGAAATTATTCGGGTCGATTTCCACTGTTTACATTCTTACGCTGCTGTTGCTGGCGGCTGTTTCATCGGAACCACCGCCCGAAAGCAGGCCGGATCAACCCTCCTGGGTTGAAATCACTGAAGATGAAAGATCCATCCGGATTGAGACCGATCTGCTCGAAGCAGTCATTCCGAAAAATAATCCGAAACAGTGGATGACCGGCATCGAAAAAGGAACCTTTTTTGATAAGACCACCGGCTTTCGTGAAGCTGGCGATGGCCTGATGGTGGTGGATTGGCTTATGGAGGCGGGCAGCGATGAAGCCTGGAGCAGCCAGGTTTTTGCGCCGGATGGCGATGGGGTGGGAAGGTATCTCTGGCATGCCAATGAAACCGATCCCGGCCAGCGTGAATATGCCCGGATGGCGCATGGCAGCAGCCATCGCAAGCGGATGATCGAAGGGCCTCAACTCTGTCACAGGATGAAACCGGTTCAGCCGGAGATTATTCGAGGGACAGATTTTGTGGCCATCAGGACGACCTGTCGGTTCGAATATGCCGCTCCGGGGCGCCAGGCGGGATCGCGGTGGACCCAGCTGATCGTTTTTCCAAAAGGCAAAAGGTATTTTGTTCTGATGGACAGAATCGACTCAGTCAATAATTCCAGTGAGATGTTTCTTCGAAATGATACTCCCGGCTGTGTGCGCCATGAAAAGGGAGACACATTCAGTGAAATCTATTTGAGCTACCTGAGCGGTCCCGAGGGAGTTCGGATTCCCTCCAGTGAGTTTTTCACACCCTTTCCCCCGGATCTTAAATTTGGATACCGGCGGGATACTCACCAGCTCCCCAGCCATTTCATTCGCGCCTACCACCTGAGAAACCCGCAGACAGGCCAGGATGGCCCCTGGCTGGCAGGAATGACCCTGGATCCTTCCATCGTTTATGAAGCCTGGTGCAGCCAGAGGCCTGGCGGAATCATTGTCATGATCGAAGAGGTTTATGGACGCCCGATCAAAGCCGGAGATTCATTCAGTGCGGCACACATTGTCGGTTATTTTGATACGATCGAGCAGATGCATTCAGTCAATGACCAGTATCAAGGCCACACAGCCCTTGTTGTCGATGAGTCCGGCTGGCATTTGACCAATTAAAAAAAAGCGGATTACAGCGCTTGTTTTTCAGCACGGGCCTCCTTGGCTCGATGGATCTCATCCAGAAGGAGCCGGGCTGCTTTTTCGACATCATCGGCACCCATTACTTCCGAAACCACTGCCACACGGTCCGCTCCCGCCAGTATCACTTCAGCCACATTGTCGAGGTGGATCCCGCCCATGGTGGTGAAAGGCACCGACAGCAACGGTTTCATTTCTCGGATAAAACCGGTTGAGACCGGTTTGACTGGAACCCCTTTGGTGGCGGTCTGAAAGATTGGACCCAGATTGATATATCCGGCGCCGCCTTTTTCAGCTGCCAGGGCCTGTTCGCGATTGTGAGTCGATATCCCGGCCAGAAGCCTTCCCGCGGAAATTTTTCTGGCCACCTCCAACGGAAGATCCTCCTGCCCGAGATGGACCCCATCCGCTTCGCAATCAAGCGCGATATCCAGGCTGTCATTGATGATGAATGTCGCTCCCTCCTCACGTGTGACTTTGCGCAGCAGCCTGGCATATTTGATGAACGACCGGATATCAGCGGTCTTTTCGCGGAGCTGGATGCAACCGGCTCCCCCGCGAATCGCTTCACCGGCCAGCTTGTCGATGGGGCGGTTTCTGCCAATTGTCCGGTCTGTCACCACATACAATTCAAAATCCATCAGGCGCCGGAGAGATAACTTCTCAACCCAGGGTTGAGCCTCCTTCTGAAGGTCATACAAACGATAACGGATGTTCTCTACCTGCCGGGCCTTGGCTGGATCAAATAAACGAAGGGATTCTTCCAGTGAACGAGCCGCTTCCTGAACACGGCTCATATTCGCTGAAAACAGTTCCGCTTCATCCAGGTAGGGGGCCGGAATGGGGGAGGATTCCTGAGGGCGGGAAACATCCAGCTGGCTGTCTCGTGCATTCACCAGCACAGACCTCTGTGAAAAATCCCGGCCGAGGGCCAGGACCAGTTCATGGCGCAGATGTTTCAACCTTTCGGATAAATCGGTCTGGTCCAGGCTGAATCGGCAGACATCCATCAATACCCGCAATCCCTCAACAGCGCGATCCAGTGATGCATCGATGCAACGGTATATGCCACGTTCCATGGTTCCCTTGTTTGGAGCCTCTCTCTCCCTTAAATTGTGAATAATGATGAAAAAGAAAGACGAAACAAAAGTATTCAATCCTTTCCTGCTGATTCTGGCAATGGTCATGGCGGTCGGGGCTGTGGCGGTGGGGTACTGGCTGATGCGTTCGCCCACTGCTCCCGTTCCAGCCCGGGGACCTGTTATCGAATTTGTTGAAAAACAGAAAAAATCGGAAAAACAGGATGAAATACAACCCTCATCTCCGCCTGTTGTTCAAAAAGAACCTGAGAAAGAAACAGAAGCCCCGACAACCGCATCCTATTCGGGTCGGGTGGTTGAGATCTCTGGAGAAAAAACAGTTTCCGGATCGACAGTCCGTGCATCCTCTCCAGGCCGCCCCCCCCGTGATGCCATTTCGGGCCAGCAGGGAGAGTTCTTTTTCGATTCACTTCCCCCGGGCAGTTGGACATTTCGTGCGGCCCGAGAGGGATATGCAGCAGTGATGGCGGAAACCTGTGGGGATCATCGCCAGCTCTCGGCGGGTGAAAAGTTTCAGGGGGCGGTCCTCAAACTGGCTCCCCCCGCCACTCTTGAAGGCAAAGTCCTGAGCTTTATTGGAAAAGAAATTCCCGGGGCAACAGTTCAGGTGTATGAGGGCCGCAACAGCGCGGGAATACGTGTAACCGGTTTAAACGGGCCAGGCATGGACAATGCCGGGAAGAAGCAGCTGAGCCTGCTTTCGGTTGGATCAGCGCTTGCCACTGTCCAAACCGATGCCAAAGGGGCCTTTCGATTCGATAACCTCGAGGCAGGGGTGTACAGCCTTGTGGCTTATGCAACAGGCTTCTCGAGGAAGACCTCCCTGATGGCGCGCACCGGCACCAGCGACACTGTTTTCCGCCTCGAGCCTGAGGTCCGGGTATCGGGGATGGTGCTGCTTTCTCCCGCCGGGTCTGGGATTCCCGGGGCGAGTATTGCGGTAACCCTGCAGTCTAAAGAGTTTCCACTGATGTCCGGTGAAGTGATCGCCAGCCAGACTGGTTATTACCGGATTGGCGGGTTGCCACGGCGCTTTACTCTCTCTCTCCAGGCTTTCCACAAAGAATCGGAATCAGTGCCCTATGAGCTATCCATATCAGGGGGCATTTCACATCATAAAAAAGACCTCCTGATTTTCACTGAGCGAAAAATCACCGGCAGGATCGTGGAGACCTCCAGCAAGCAGCCGGTGGAGGGTGTCCAGATCTCACTCCAGAACCGGCTTCAGCCGATTACCGAAGCGGGCGCGACCGATGCCCAGGGTGCTTTCCAGATCTCGACACGGGTTGTCAACAACACCCTCACCTTTAAAAAAGATCCGCATTTTCAAGAGCTGGTTCTTCCAGCTGATTTCGAGGGGGATGAAAGTGTCCTCGATCTTGGCGACATTCCGATGATCTCGGGGGTTTCGCTCTCGGGCCGGGTTGTGAATGATCAGACCAAAGCCGGAGTTGGCCCGGGAGTGATTCGTGCCATTCCAGTGGATAAGCCCACCGCAACAGATGCTGAAATACCGGCAGACAAAGCCGATTCCGGAGGCACCTTCACATTGAAGTTCGTTCCGGCGGGAAGGTATTACCTCAGTGCTGAAATCCAAGGCTACAAAGCCGGATACTACGGAGATCCCAAACCCGCCACCGAAGGTGCCCATCCGATCCTCACCGTTCAGCCATTCCGGGATTTGTCTTCATTGCAGATCCCTGTAACTGCTGGACCTTCCGCAGCGATTCAAGGCATTGTGGTCGATGCGACCGGCAATGGCATTCCTGGCACAAGAGTGCAATTGCAACCGCTTGAAATGGATCAATCCAGATCAACACAATCATCCAACCAATCATCTCTCCGGGTGACCTCGGCAGACGATGGAAAATTTATGTTCAAGGAAGCCCCCTATGGGCGTTACACATTGGTGGCGGAAAAAGAGGGATTCTGGCCGGGGGGAGTTGAATCCGTTTTTGTTGGAATGAAAAGCGCCAATCCGGAATATCGGATCATTCTGGAACAGGCCAACCCGACTGAGATCTCCGGACAGGTGGCCGATATGGATGGAAATCCGCTCCCGGGGGCGGAGGTCGGCGCATTCTGGGGACGCCTCGAGGCACTCATTGCCGGTGGAATCCTGACCGATGACCTGCTGCTATCGGGAAGGGACCTCGGCAGCCTGGGGCAGGAACAGCTGGCCAGCTGGAAGGGAAGTGGTGTTTTTCAGTCGGTGAAGACCCAGGGGGATGGCTCGTATCGCCTCGAGGGGCTGCGCGAGGGTGTTTATACTGTGGTTGCGGTTCATGAGAAGAGCGGTGCATCGGATCTCCTATTCGATGTGGAGGGTGGAAGCACCCAGGTGAATTTCCAGCTGGATGCGAATGCAGGTCTGTCGGGCATTGTCACCATGCCGGATGGGAGAACCCCCTGCCAGAGTTTTTCGATCCAGGCAATTCCCACCGCGGAAACAGGGCTGCTGGATGGAAGCTCCTCGCGAACAGTGCGCGGCACATTTCAATCTCAGGATGGCGCATTCGATCTGCATGGTCTTGCTGCGGGGCTTTACACTTTGAATGTCCGTTCAGAGGGAATCGGCGAAGCCTCGGTTGCGGTTGAAATTGTGCGGGGAGCCGAGACACCCGACCTCCATATCACCCTGAATAATGGAGGGTCCATATCGGGTCGAGTCGCCTCCAGCGATGGCTCGCCGATTTCTGATGCTTTTGTTTCCCTGGGGAACCTGTCGAGAAGTGTCGGGCCGGATGGTTCCTTTACCTTCCTGGGGCTTCCACCGGACCGTTACGCCATGGTGGTGCACCACGAGGGACATGCCCCCACCCTCATTCCAAACATCGCAGTGGCTCCCCAAAACCCAGTTGATCTGGGGGTGATTGTGCTGAGCCAGGGGGGATCCATCGAGGGGACAGTGGGTTTCGTGAATGGGGCGGGTGCCATGGGATACAAGATTAAAGCCGAACCGATCGGGGGACGAATCGATCCACGCATGTTGGAGGATCTGGTCTGCCGTTCGGATGGCAATGGATATTTCAAGATCCCGAAAGTCGGCCCGGGCCACTATCGGTTGACTCTGCGTGCGCCGGGTGGTTCAACTGACCGGGTCCAGTCCGGCTATGGACGGGTCCTTCTCTCAAGGAATGTTTCAGTCAATGAAGGCCAACCCACTGTGGTCCACCTATCGGTGGACAGCGGAGTCCGGATGTCAGGCAAGGTCACTCTGAATGGAAAACCCCTCAGCCAGTCGACTGTGGTCCTTTATCCACGCTTTGCAACCGAGGTCACCGATTTCATGGCAGTGACCGACCCGTGGGGGAACTACTCCTTCGAAGGTCTTCCAGCAGGCTCTTATGAGGCGGTTGTGGCTGCTTTTTCGGCTGAAGATGAAAAAAGTGTCACCCTCACTGTCCCCAGCCAGCCCACTTTTGAGCAGAATTTCGATCTGTAAGGGTCGGTCTGAGCCGACCCTTACCTCAAGCTGGGATGGAGCGTGGTTCTCCAGTTATAAACATCACTGCTCGACATTGCCAAGGATCTGAACATCTCCCTGGCTGTTGTTTTCGATGCGCATCTTCCCATGGGTGAACCGATTCCCGAGAATCACCGCGGATTGCAGCTCTTCACCCAGCAGGAGGTGGGGAGCCGCAATGCCTTCTCCCATGAATTCGCAGCCATTGAGAATCAGTGAGCCATCCAATGCCTGGATGCAGGCCTTTCCCTGGCCTTCCTGGTCCCACTTGTGAAAATGGGTGGCGGTCAGTGTCACAGTGCCTTTCCCGCCAAGGACCATCTGTGATCCGGCTCCCGCTTTTCCCCAGAATCCACAGGTGGTCAGTTTGATGGGGCCTTTGTTGTCAGGGCCGATTTCGAACCCGGACATGAACTGGCAATTTTCAAAAATGGTTCCGGCATGGTCCTGCACACGATCCACTTTGACTGCCACCGGGCCAAGATCCGATCCACTCTGGGTAATCAGGGCATTGGCCTGTCCGGTCTCTCCAGAGATGAAATGAAAACCAATCCTGGCCCAGATCACTAAACAGTTCGAAATATATTCCCAGTCTGTGCGCCCGATGATGAAGCCCTCGAGGTTCGCCCGGGTATATGCCTCAAGTTGTTTGACCTGTTCCTCGGTGGGTTTGTAGGGGCTGAAACCCGCCACCAGTAAACATTATGAATATGAACATTCTCCAATCGGCCGATATCCGTGGTGTAATCAATATAAACACCACGCCGAACCGCACACATGAGGACATTTCTGAGGTGGTGCCCTTCATTGTGAAAGGTCCCGCAATCGATTCCGTTGAATGCATTGGAAATGACGACATCGATGACATTGTAATGCTGTCCACGCCCCTGGATGGTCCAGGGATAGGGCTGGATCGCCTCAATTTTCTGCTCCGGATAAAAAATCGTGACCCCTTTCAGGCAGGAAGCAGTCCCGAGGCGGATGAATGGAGTGGAGTCTTCAGCCCCTCGCCCACTATAGGCCAGCAGGGTCGATCCCTTGTCCAGCTGGGATGTGTGCTGGCCACGCCAGATGCCTTCCAGTGTCACCCCGTCCGGGACAGACAGTGTCCCGCGAATGACATACTGGCCGGCCGGCACCTGGACGATATCGCCATTTTGACCGGCCTGGGCAAGCGCTTTGCTGAAAGCGGCTGTATTGTCGGTCTGCCCATCTCCAACTGCGCCAAAGTCAGCGACTGACAGGGCCAGGGCTGAAACTGGCATCAATGCCAATGCCACCACACAGATGAGAGTGAATGTGAGTCTGGTCCATGCATCCATTGTTCTAACCTCCAGTGTGATTTGGTTTTCCCTGTTCAATCTTGAAAAACATCATTGCCTGCCGGATTGGGCTTTGCACGTAATAATGTGACTTTGTGGCGTGGGAGTGAAGTCACTGGAGTTCCCTGGAGTTCCGGCCATGAGAGCCAGTCGCGGTAAAAGGGGCACATCGGCCGCTCCTCCAATGCAACAGTGTGCAATGGAACTTCCTCGTACCCGGGGTGAAGAATCAACCAGGCCTGCATCCGTCGGAAAGCGGGGCTGGTTTCATAAAACTCCTTCCAGGGAAGCGCCTCCAAAGCAATCGGAGACTTCTTCATCCGGTCGATCCATTCCAGGGCGAATGGTGTATCACTGGCAAACAGAACTCCGCGAAACAGATTGAACAGGTTGCCTTCCAGAGTCCCGCGATTGATCCAGATCCAGGCGATTCCCTGGCCCTGGAGATGCATTGACATTTCTTCCAGGCTGGAGGTGGTGCGGGCCAGCTCAGCCAGCTCAGGGCCATCGAAGTAATCATGGCCGGTCACAGGGGAATCGAAGTAGTAGGCCTGCTCCTGCCCGAGCAGCAGCAGTGGCCGGACCGGGTGCTCCTTTTTACGAAGAGCCTCGGCTTCCCGTATTGTGGGATGGATCGGATGGCGGTCGGGTCTGGACAGATAAGCATCCGCTGGTTTGGTCAGGAGGTAACCATCGGCAAACTGGACAGCGCGTGAAAACAGCTCCTGGCATTGCCCGAATCCCCACAGAATGAGGATCACAGAAATCGCTGTCGAGGCCGCTTTCTTTGCTCTGGGGGACAGGGCCGAGAATCCCAGGATTTCCTTTTCAAGCCCGAGGCCGATTCCCATCGACAGGATCCCCCAGAGTGGCAATGCGAATCGTGGATCCCGGTAGGTCAATGCCCACAACAGGAAGATCGACAGGGCCATGAAAACGATCAGGCCGATTCCGCGCGAAGGCGTTTTTCAGTGATCTCGCCCCTCCGAGGAGACCCAGTGGCAACAGGAGCAGCAGCATGCCTCCCAGCGGGTTCTGTTCGAACTGTTCCGGGTGGAAAACCACACGCACCGGAAGTGTCAGCAGATCCAGAATCTTCCCGGGAATGGAAAGAGAATCGAATTGATTCAGGCCGCCTTTCATGCCGGCATGCCAGCTGTAAAAAGCTTTCTGAACTGGGGTGAAACCCGATCCGAAAAGATCGGGCAGCAGTGGGAAAAATGGATTTCCACTCTGATGCCAGTTATGCACCAGCCAGGGAGATGCACACAGCAATGGAATCAGGATCAAACCGGGAACCGCCTTTGGTTTTGACCTTCGGGAAACTGTAAGAAGCGGAAAGGCGGCCAGGAAAAACAGGGCTGACCAGGCCAGGCTGGTATATTTGACCATCAGGCTCCAGCCCAGTGCAATCGATGCGAGGTATAAATGATTCGAACTGCCCTGCATCATGTACAACCAGAGAAAATAGCCGGATGAAAGCCATCCGAACGATACCGCGTGGTCCACAAATGCCCAGGAACCCAGCACCGCAGAGAAGGGAATCGTCCCGTAAAGCCAGGCACCCCACAGGGAGTGGGAATCGTCTCTCTGGGCGTCCCTGCCGATCAGGTCGAAATGGAGCCGTTGCCGGGACCATTCAGAGAGAAGCATCAGGATTAAAACAAAAAACCAGAGGTGGACTATTTTCCCGCCTCCAGCAAGGCTCATGCGCACTCCCTCGGGTCTCAGCCAGTCCAGAGAGAGTGGCAATGCAAACAGCATCTCAGCACCCAGTGGAAAGAATGAAAAGGTTTGCCCTTCAATGCTGCACCACCCCTGGTGTTCAAGGTATCGTTTGGGGATTGTGAGATGGTAGCGCAGTTCATCGGAATCATCCGGTGGCAGGCAGGCCAGAAGAAATGCCGCCTGAACCACCAGGAGAATCGCCCCAAGGAGAAGGTGTTTTTGTTTTGACCAGGACTCCGAAGGCTCTCTTTCGGCGACGGGTTTACCAAGCCCATGGATCAGCCATGGAAGGCCAATAACCATCAAAGCCAGCGAGAAGAACCACAGAACTCTGGGAATCCACAAACCTCCAAGAGCCAGCATCTCGAGAGCAAATGCCAGAACCACGACCCCAAGGAGAGTAAATGCCAGCAGGGCCTCACAGAAAGAGGAGGGTTGAACCAGCGGATTCCTTTTCCAGAGGGCAGGAATCCGGGCAACCAGTGCGCCGGTGGCAGCGGGGAGAAGGACTGTGCCCGCTGCGACCAGAAAAGGTTCCCAGCAGGCAATCAGATCGACCTCCGGGGCAGCGAACAGCAGGCGGTAGACCGACAGCCAGAAGCCTGCTCCGGGCAGCCAGAACATCAGGAAGTACCCGAGGCGGGGGATCTTTGCCAGGCTCGGAATCACCTTGCGGAGACCGAACAGGAGAACTCCAGTCGATGCCCCCCACAGCGCCACCAGCCCGATTCCCTGCCAGATCTGGAATGCACCCGGGAAACCAGGAAGGAAGACCTGGATACCGAGGAGCGGGAATGCTGCAAGGCCTCGTTCACTCCACCCCCAGGCGATCAGGACACACGACCAGATGCAGGTGATGGCAATCGCCATCCGATCCTCGTTTCGTTGTGGCTATTGGTTGTTTGACAGTTTACTTCACCTTCAACACAATCTTTCCGAACTGTTCTCCCGCCTCCATCCTTCCCATTGCCTGGCGGGCCTGATCGAGTGGAAAGACCTGATCGATAACCGGCTTCATTCCAGCGACAGAGACAGCACGCACCATCTGGCGGAAATCCGCATGGGATCCCATAGTTGATCCCATCACTGTTAAATGATTCCAGTACAAAGCCGAGATGTTGGCCTGAACAGCAGCCCCACCCGTCACTCCGCAGTGGACAATCCGCCCCCCGCGTCGGACTGCTTCAAAATTGACCGGCCAGGTGGCAGCCCCGACTGTATCAAATGCAATATCCACTCCGCGTCCGCCGGTTAACTCCCGGACTGCTTTGCCAACCTCAGGATTTGATTTGTAATTGATTGTGTGTCTGGCTCCGAGCTTTCTGGCTCGCTCCAGCTTTTCATCCGAAGAGGAGGTTGCCAGGACTTCAGCGCCGGCCAGCCTGGCCAGCTGCAGCCCGGCGATTGCAACTCCACCTCCGATTCCATGAATCAGCACTGTTTCGCCGGGAGCCAGGCAGGCTCGAGTCATCAGCATCCGCCAGGCAGTCAGATAGGCCAATGGCAGCGCCGCAGCTTCGTTCCAATCCAGATGGGATGGTTTCGGGAGCAGGTTTCCGGAGGGAACACAGATCTGTTCCGCAAATGCACCCGATCGGGATAACCCCATGATTCCGAAGGCTGGATCGACATTCTGTTCGCCTCGTTCACAAAATTCTCCTTTGCCGCAACTCAAGCCCGGGTTGAGAATCACCTCATCTCCAGCCTTGATATCATTCACACCTTCTCCGAGTTTGAGGACAACCCCTGCAGCATCGGAACCCAGCACATGGGGATACGAATAACTGGAGCCGGGACGGCCTTTTCGAACCCAGATATCCAGGTGGTTGAGTGCGGCTGAATGCACCTCCAGAAGCACCTCCCCTGGCCCCGGGTGAGGTGCATCGATATTTTCGATGCGAACTTTTTCAAGATCACCGTGCTCAAAGATACATGCTGCTTTCATTGCGAAACTCCTCGAATCCTGTTGTTTCGACCAGGCTCATAAGGCCTGATTGATGATCCACTTAATCCCCTCCCATTGATGGTTCTTCAGCGGGGAGGCAAAGGAACCTCTGCTTTCCTGATCTTCCCTTTTCCGGGTGTCTTTTTATAGTTGAATGGCACATCGATCCGAGTCAGGGACACATCCGCATGGGTGATTATCTGAGTGGCTCCGCCCGGCACTTTCATCGACTCGGTTGTTTCGGTTTTCCATTCAGCTGCATCGATGGTGAATTTTGGATGAGACAGCCAGTAGGTTCCTTTCCTTTCGGTCAGCTCCCAGTTTCCAGCAGCGGCTGTGGGAGTCAGCTTGAAAAGCTCGGAGAAACGGATGCGGCAGGTGGTCTTGTCTCCCTTTTTCTCACATTCCTCACAGTGAAAATTCCTTTCCAGCTCTTCTTTGAAAAGGAATGTTTTTCCCCGGTCCGGTGAAATCTTCAATGGCCATTCTTCATCTTTGTGCGGGATTTGATCCGGGATGAAGCCACGAAAATCGATCAGGTCGATGATCTGGGCAGCCTGCTGATCGGTCACGGGCTTGGGCTTGTCTTTGCCGGGGATCAGGCCGATCGAACTCCCCAAAGCCCAGTGGAACCATACCGGAGGCAGCCTCACTCCTTCCAGGGGGGATTTCCCGTGCATGGGTGGATCCCCTTTGAGCCTGGATTCAAACTGATACTGCAGGACACGGATATTCAGTATCGCCGATTCATCCTCGAATTTGACAAACTCGACACGGAAACGGCCCATATCTTCGATAACCAGGCCAGGCTTGTCGTCAGTTTTGAGCTGTGAGGATGTCTCCCGCTTCCAGGCGTAATCCTGGGGCATCGCCCAGCATTCTGCAAAGGCAAGGATCCGCTCACTCTGGATCTGGCCGGTCCTTTCCGCCGCAACAGTCCAGCTGCAAACAAAGGACACCATGATTCCCGCCACAATGGATGGACAGGGCCAGAAGAAGAAAAGCATCATTCCGGTTTGGTTTGGGAGCATCTGCTCAGACCTGCATCGGCTCCATGGTGCGGGCAATCACATAGGGACCCTGGGGCATGACCGCAACTCGCGCTTCCGGCCCATGCCGATGGAATGCACGCTCCAGGCCAGCATCCAGTGATTCAATTGGAACCACCAGAGCTTTGTTGAGCCAGTCTTTCGAGAGGTGTTCCGAGAAGACCTGTATCTCACCGGCATGAAGCAGAATGTTGCAGTGATCCTGAAGCATCCACTGATCCAGCTGTCGATAATCCGGCCCTTCCAGGCTTTCCAGAAATGCCTGAGGGGTGGTGAGTTCATTCACCAGCTGCTGAAAAGGCTCACTTCCCATGCCTTCTCCGAGATGTGAGGCAAAGACAATCGTCCCGCCAGGTTTGAGGATTTCTTTGGCGGCCACCATCCCTTTGATGCACTGGTAAAAGGTCTGGTCGAGGGGGTAACCTCCGCTGCAACCAACGACAATGTCCACCGGTTGTTCGATTTCATCGACCACAAACTTTTCCAGTTCCGCCACACCGGCGCGATGCGCCTGATCGAGGTCACCCGAAAACACACCAGTCAGCTCACGGCGCTCATTGAGTGTGACATTGACAATGAAATCGGCGCCGATCTGCCGTGTCAGCCTCAAGGCGGTGAGATGGAAAGGATTGTCATCGAGGCGCCCGACAACAGTCAGCGGGTGCTGAATGACCTTGTATCCATGCATCACCTTCATGGTTTCGAGTGAACAGACTCCCGGCAGAACACCTTTCCTGCCGCCCGAATACCCGGCCATGAGATGAGGCTCGATCAGGCCTGTCAGAATTCTCAGGTCCGCTTCGATATAACGCCGGTCCACCAGGAGTGGAACCCCTTCTTCCGATATCCCCAGGTCCACATGGGCTTCGCGGTCTGTGCCGGAGTGGTTTTCAACCCGGTACTTTTCAGCGATTTCTTCTCCAACCAGTTCGATCAATTCCTCGCCTTCATTCGGACGATGCATCCCGGTGGCAATAAGGATCAGAATCTTTTCTCGGGGAATGCCTGACTGTTCGAGTGTTTCAAGAATGGGGGGAAGTATCAGCCGATTCGGAACCGGGCGTGTGATGTCTGAAATCACCACAACCGCATCACGCCGGCCTTGTGCGAGTTCTTGAAGGGGGGGGGTGCCGATCGGATTCAGCAGAGATTGCTCAACCGCTTGTGTGGGTTGAACTAGTGGCTCCCAGGGATGCACCCTGAATATCTTGTCCAGGTTGCCCTCGGGAACATGGACCGATGCTGTGCCCTTGCCATAGGCCATATCGATGCAGATCTTTTTCATTACAGCGGACTCCTTCTGGACCTTCCCCAGATTTTTTACCCGATGGTTGAACTTATCATAAAATAATAATTCCACACTCCGCTATGTGAAGTGTCGGAAAGAGGTGTTATTCCGGCTGGAGAGGGGACAGCCCCGAAGGTTTTCAGAAGGAAAACAGCCGCTTATCCCTTGGAAGATTCGACTTTGTTGATGATCCGGTCAATGGTCATATCGCTTTCGCGGGTGCCGCCGCTTTTCTGGCGCTGCTCGAGCTTATGGAGTTCATCGGCGATGTTGATGGCAGCCAGGATGGCCAGGCGGGTGGTGGACATTCGGGGTGACACTTTGGCGATTTCCTGAAGTTTGTCATCCACATAAGCCGCGATCATCCGGACATACTGGGCATCTTCTTCGGCACGAAGGGTATAATTTCGCCCCATGATCGTAACAGTGACATGCTGTTGTTCATTGGCCATTCCAGGGACTCCTATCGCTGTGTGTCTCCCAAATCATCGCCCCGGTCAGGGGTTTGAGCTGGCTCTCTGCTCGAGCAGTTTCGCTTCAATCATATCGAGACGAGCCAGAAGCTGTTCGAGCCTCTCCCGCACCTGGCTGCGTTCACGCAGGAAATTCTGGTTTGCCGCTTCCGATTCTGACAGCTTTCTGCGGAGATCGTCGAGGGTCTTCATAAACTCTTCCCCGTTCACCTCGCTGGCATGGCTTTCCTTGCCCAGGCTGCGCATGCGGGCTTCGATGGCTTTCAGGTCTTCCCGCAATCCTCGCCTTTCTTCCAGGAGGGCATCCACAAGGATTTCCAGCCGTTCCAGCTTTTCCTGAAGGGTCTGCGGCGTACTCATTGAGCTTCTCCCGGATTCTCCATTCCCCGTTGTATCGCTCCAACCCGCTGGTTGAGCTCCAGTAGAAGGTTTTTATGCACCGGAGTTATTTCATCTTCGGTCAATGTTTTGTCACTGGATCGGTAGGTCAGCCGGAATCCGAGGCTCTGAGTTCCACTGGAAAGCTGGTCTCCGGTGTACCGATCGAACAGGAAAACATTATCGAGGAATGGTGTGTCAGACTGCCGGATCAGATTCAACACCTCCTCGGCGGTTGTTCCGGTCTGAACAGTCAGAGACAGATCCCGGCGAATCGGTGGATAAGGGGATGGAGCCTTGAGTTCGAGACTCACGGGTTCAATCAATGAAATCAGAGCTGAAATATCGATTTCAACCAGGATCGGATCGGTGGGCAGGTCAAATCGTCCGGTGATGACCGGGTGCAGCCGCCCTACGACCCCCAGGGTCTTTCCATCGACGGTCCAGCGGCCGCTTTGCCCGGGGTGGAATGAATCGAAGACAAATCTTTCCAGGGCAGGGTGGGGAAGACCCAGTTCCCTGAACAGGCATTCACACAATCCAGCAGCATCATAAAAATCAAAAGGCCTGGCCCCGGATGCCCAATGAGGGCCTTCGACTCCCAGCCAGGCAAGCCCAAGCGACCTTTTCTCACAATGGAGAAGATCCTGGACATCAGGAAGATAGACCTTGCCGAATTCAAAAACCCTGAGGTGCTTTTCTCCACGTTGCACATTTCTTTCGAGAACATCCAGGAGACTGCCGAGGAGTGTGGTCCGGAGATGGGCTGTTTCATTGCTGATCGGATTGGAGATGGCCACCGAGTGCCTTAATGGATGGTCCGGCGCCAGATTCAGTTTCTCGTGGGTGTCAGGTTTCGAAAAGCTGAATGATTTGGTTTCCAGCCAGCCACGATCAGAAAGAAATGAGCGGACCGCCTTGTCGATGGAGAAGCTGTGCAGCACCTCACCGGGACAGGCTGGAAGCACCGGTGGGCAGGATGGGATGTTGGCGTATCCATAATGCCTCGCGAGTTCTTCGATCAGGTCGATTTCAGTTTTCAGATCGCCTCTAAAACCCGGAACCTCGACATGCATCTGTCCATTATCCAGTTCAGTGACGATACAGCCAAGTGCGCGAAGAATATCAGCTTGTGTGGATAGAGCGATGTGAGCACCAACAACCTGGGAGGTTCTGTCAGCGCGCAGATTGATTTTCGATTTGCGAGGCATGTGGTCGAAGTTCACACCCTCGAGGATTTCACTGGTTGCCTCTCCGCCCGCAACCCTCAGGATGACATCTGTGCAGCGGTCCAGCACAGCCTCAAGGCCAAAAGCATCCATGCCGCGTTCGAAACGGAATGCTGCATCGGTCAACAGGCCCAGTGATTTTTCGCCTCTCCGGATGATGCGTGGATCGAAATAGGCGCACTCCAGAAAGATCGCGGTGGTTGCTGTGGAAACTTCCGTTTCCTTTGCGCCCATGATGCCTGCCAGCGCGATGGCACGGTCTCGGTCGGCAATGACGAGGTGATCCGAAGTCAGGGCGTATTCCAGCCCATTGATTGCAGTGATCTTCTCATCTGCCCGAGCTCTGCGGACCCGCACCTCCGGCCCTTTAAGGGTTTCCAGATCGAAGGCATGGAGAGGGTGTCCCATCTCCATCAGAACGAAGTTAGTTGCATCGACCACATTGTTGATCGCCGGGAGGCCGACCTGGGTCAGGGCATCCTGCAGCCATTTTGGAGATGGCCCGATTTTGACTCCGCGAATGATGCGCCCCAGATAGCGCGGACAGCCTTCGGGGTCATCGAGATGGATTGGAATCCGGTCTTTGGATTCCGCCTGAAAATCCCAGGTGGGACGTTTGAGAGGCAAGCCGGTTGCCGCAGCAATTTCCCGCGCGATCCCGATCCACCCCAGGCAATCAGGGCGGTTCGGGGTAATATTCAGGTCGATCGAGGTCAGGTAATTGGAGGCAGCAGCGCCGACCGGGGCTGTTTCGGGAAGAATCAGAATCCCCTCGTGATCATCCCCGACTCCAATTTCCCGCGCCGAGCACATCATTCCCTGGCTGAGAATCCCGCGCACCTCGCGCTCCTCGATGGTCAAACCCCCAGGCAGCTCCTGCCCATGGCGCGCCACCACCACATGATCTCCCACCTGGTGGTTGGAAGCCCCACAAACAATCTGCAACGGCTTGCCATTACCGGCATCGACTTGGCAGAGAGACAGCTTGTCGGCCTTTGGATGCGGCTCTCTTGAAAGGATCCTGCCGACAACAAGCGAAGAGCAGATGTCGGGTGGAGCGCAAAGGTCTTCGACTTCAAAACCGAGCTGAGTCAGCAGGTCACACAGTTCCGTAACTGTGCCTCTCCAGTCGACATAGGATTTTATCGCTTCGAAATTAAAGAGCATGCCCTGTAACTGAAGCCCGAAGGGGCTTCTCTGAACCGAACGAACCAGTCCTTTTTCCAAGGGACCGTAAGCGGCTCAAATCCTTAAAGATAGAGAATTCAAAACGAGGCTATTTCCAACAACTTCCAGCCTCACAATTCGACTACTCTATTAAGGGATGGAAAGACTGTCAAGGAACTTGAGAGAGGAGTTCTTGGTGGAGCTGAGGGGGATCGAACCCCTGACCTGTGCGTTGCGAACGCGCCGCTCTCCCAGCTGAGCTACAGCCCCACAAAAACAATTCAAATTTAATCAAGTTTCATTTCTGTGGCAAGAGTGAACCCGCTGCATAAACCTCTTCAGGCATTCCGATAAAGAGAGTTGATTTATTTTCCCAGTCGGTGAAAATGAGTTCCGGTCAGATCAGGGGGGAGAAAGATTATGGAAGACCTTCCGAGGGGGGAGGTTGACCTCACACATCCTTGGAACAAATCCAGAAACTCGAACGAGGACGAACCCGGTTCGAGTTCCAGGGCTTTATTTGCGCTCCCATTTTCCGGGGAACTGTATATCTATTATGCCCACCTGCTCCGCAACCAGGGAAAACTGCAGGATGCCAAAGCCCTTGGCGCCAGAGCCTGGGAGCTGCTTCGTGACAGAAAGCCGATTCAGCCCCTTCTTCTTTCGCGCTGCCTGTGTGAACTGGGCCGCATCTGCAAAGGCCTTGGGGAGGTTCGTGAAGCGGAAGAATATCTGGCACAGGCGAAGTTTGTCCTTGAAACCTGGAACAATGCCGAATCTCCTGAGCTGGCAGTCATTCTTTTTGAACTGGCAAGCCTTCTTCGTTCGATCAACCGGTCCGGTGAAGCTGAAAAGCACTACCGGCGCAGCCTCCACATTGCTGAAATGGCTCCCGAGCCTCCCCCCAGGCTGATCAGTTCAGTTCTGAATGGATTGGGGCTTCTCCTCATGAACAGGGAGGTTTTTGATGAGGCTGAAGTTTTTCTGGGGAAAGCCCTGTCAATTCAGAAAACAGCTGGAAGTTCCTCCAATCCTCTGGATATTGCTGCGACTCTCAGCAATATCGCCCGTCTGGAATACTGCCGTGGAAACCTGGCTCAGGCTGAGCAATTTTACCGTGAAGTTTTGAAAACCCGTGAGACAGAACTGGGGCCAAACCACTTGCAGGTCAGCCAAACCCAGGCCTGCCTGGCAGCCGTCTGCTACTCGGCCGGGAATCTGGCTGATGCCGAGACACTTTTTGAGACATCCCTGCAAACTCAGCAGAATATCCTGGGTGGGGATCATCCTGACCTGGCCATCGTTCTGGATAACCTGGCGGGTGTTCACTTCACCAATGGAAATCTCAAACGTGCCGAGGAACTGAACCAGAAGGCGCTGGAGATTCTTGAAAAGCAGAAAGGGCCAAACAACCCGGATGTGGCAATCTCTTTGAGCAATCTCGGAAAAATATACACAGCGCAGGGACAATACACCGAAGCCATTTCGGTTCTGACCCTCTCAATCGAAATCCTCGAGACTGTGTTTCACCCCATGCATGGAGAGCTTCTCGGGCCTTTGACTTCGCTTTTCGGAGTGTATCAGACCATCGGAAATTATGCCGCAGCGGAGCGCACCGGCAGGCGACTTCTGGAGCTGAATCGCCGCCTGTTCGGGAGTGACCATCCTCTGCTGCGAGATATTGCTCCTGACCCGCCTTCTCCGCTGGATGAGCCTTCCTCTCTGGCCGAAGAATTTGATCTGAGCCTCGATCTTCACCAGGATTGGCTTGGTGCCAGAAAAGTCCAGGCTTTGGGAGATTGAACCTTCAGGAAATTCGCCCGCGTGGTTTCGTAAGAATGTATGCCACCCCCCCATGGCCGAACCAGGCTTTATTGAAATCCTCCAGTTTCCAGCGAAGGAAAGCCCCTTGAGGCTCGGGAAGGTTTGGATCATGGGTGACCGGTGAACCATCCGGATCGATCCCGATCAGGACCAGCAGGTGCCCATGGGTGGATGAATAGGGGGGCGACTCCAGTTCTCCCTCCCGGAACGATATCGAACAGACCAATGGAATGCCTCTTCGCAAGTATCGAACAGCGACACTCCAGTCTGGAATCAGCTCCACCCAGCCCCGAGCGCCATACTGACAGGCTGCATGAACCGCCTGAGGCCAGCTTCCATAAATCTGGTAGTCAGAATGGAATGCCAGCTGTGCGACATCCATTGGATCAATGCCATGCCCCATTCCCTGCAGCACCATGCTCACAGAGGCCGGCGAGCAGATGTGCCCACCCACAAGCGGATCCAGTTCGTGCTGGTGGATGAATGGCACCTGAACCGGGGATACCGGGCGGGGCTTGCTGCGGGGGATCGGGCATTCATCCCCTTTGCAATCATTCCAGGTCAGATACAGGCTTGTGAGCCTGGGAGATGTCCGGCTGTGGATTTCCCGGCTCAAATGCACGCGAAACCGCACCTGCCGGAATAAATCATCCGATCGAAACTGGTCGATTTCCCAGAGCAGGGCATCTCCCGGTGGAAGGTCCTCTTTCTTTCTGTTGGAGAACCAGGGAGTCCATTTTCCATGGGTGTTGCAGGCTGATATTTCGACTTCAAAGGAATGTGCCGAGTCGGCCTGAAGGATATTCCAGGAAGGGATTGCCCTTCGAAAAGGCTTTCTTATATCGACAGGGGGAGTGGCAAGCCAGCCTGACAAAATTCCCGGGCAGAGAGTTATTCCCGATGGCCGGGATTTTAACATCAGGCCAGCTCCTTCCTGATGCCAGCAGGCCAGCCATGAAGCGCTCATCCGGAGAAGGGATGATTCCATGATCCAGTGATTTACTCAGTTTCGATGGATGCCTGTTTTTTCTTCCACCAGCGTTCCTTCAAGGAATGCCATTTCTCACGGATATGGTGGGGTTTGATTCCAAGCAGCGCCAGTCCGGCCAGGATCAGAATCCATCCCTGAACAAAAGGGATAAATCCTGAAATAACACCGAGTATGATGAGAATAACAGCGAAGGTAGTTTTGACTGCCTTTTTTGCAATATGAATCATGGGGTTCCTGTCACACCTGGATGTCCTGGATGGTGATTTCCAGTTTTTCTCTGAGGTCCAGAATGGCGATGGTCTGGCGATCCGCGAGGACATCGGTGGCGGATCCCGGATTCAGCATCCGGATTCCATCGATTTCGCAAATGCCTGCTTCATGCGAATGGCCGAAAATCAGCAGGTCGACATGAGGCCCTCTCCAGGTGGTTCGAATCCTCTGTGGGAGGTTGAAACGCGGGCCGGTCCCATGGGTTATTCCGATCGAAAATCCATTCAACACCTCGACCCGGTTCATGGGGACTTCTTCGCAGCGGCCGAATGTATCGCGATTTCCAACCACTGCAAAAGTTGGGAAACGTGACTTGAAGGCCTCATAGGTTTCCCAGCCATCAAAATCACCGGCGTGGATGATTGCATCGCAGCCTTCAAGCGCCCGCCAGATCCCCTCTGGAATTGTTCGGTAGACACTCGGGACATGAGTATCGGACAGGACTCCGATTCGCACGATCAGTGGCGATGACAGCCGCAGGCATGACCACAGCCACCGGTTGGCGCCGCGGGGGCGGGGGAGTGGCCGTGCTCCCGCGGCCGCCT
>LMZT01000062.1 GCA_001567115.1 Candidatus Hinthialibacteria bacterium OLB16
ATTCCAGTCTAAATTGCAGTACTCCCGGTGTCAATTATCGGCATTGAAACGGGTGTTTTGATATAAGGCTCTTGTCCCATTGATCGTCATTTCTTCAGGGGCACGGCATGACGTGCCCCTTTGGGACTTGGGTGATCTCCCTGGGCACATCGTGCTGTGCCCCTACACAGAAAATGGGCGCTCTCCCTTTGTGGATGTATGGCATCCGAATGGCATACCGCCTCTCATCGGAAAACGGTAAGCCACAGGCTTGACGGTGGGGGGGAAGTCAGATTCACATTCCCTTTGAGAAAATGAGAAACGGCGCTATGTGTCGCGCAGTGAAAAATCGCGATTCCCTCAACAGCCACAACTGGACATTTTTTTTCCGGCCAACGGTTCCCCAATCCTTGCAGACTCCATTGGCCAATGATCCGAAAAAGAGTGAAATTTTGGCAAGCCAGAGTGGAAACCGTGTGCCTTTTCTTCTCCAGATTGGGGGATTTTTTGAATAATCTGCAAGGTTTTTGCAGTTGGAAATCTGTTGACTTCTCTGGGGTGTTTGCTCTAATATACGAATTCTTGGTACCGGAATACATTTAGACCGGTTTTCAATAGTGGATAACAGGGATAAGATTTCCCGAGTTCTATTTAGCGGAATTCTCAGAGGAGGGTTTGTCATGATGGCTCGAAAGTCTTCGTGGTATGTTTCAAGTGTCCGCCTGATCGGTATGGCAATGGGGGTTGCAGCCTTTTTTTGTCTCCTTCCGGCCAGCTCCTGGTCGGATGTATCGGCGGACATCGACAACAGTGGTTATGTGGACTCAAAAGATCTGCTGCTGCTCCATGAGCAGTGGCATCAGGCGGTTCCTCCTTACATCGACCCCTCTGAACAGGCTGTTGCAGCCATCCAGTCTGTGTCGGTGCCTGTCGATAAAAAACCGGAAGTGACTTTCAGCCTGGTTGACGGAAAAGGGAAACCGGTGGATCTGAGCAAGGTGACCACGATCCGGTTCACCATCGCACGAATCATAGAAATCGATGTGGCCAAGAACCGCACCCGTTACCAGAACTATATCCTCAATTCGGCCGGCCAGCCCACCTATGACTCAGGGGGGAAAGGGAATCTGACTGCCCTGGGAAATGGAGCCTATAAATTCAAATTCAACAGCGCCATCAACATAACCCAGCCGAATCTGACACACACCATCGGCGCGCAGATTCAATACAACCTGGATGGAGATGGCTCCTTTGCGGTCGCAAACCCGCTTTTCAATTTCCGCCCGGATGGTGGAACAGTGACGAATGTTCGCGAACTCTCGACCACGGATGCCTGCAATGCCTGCCACAACCCTCTCGCGCTCCATGGCGGCGGGCGGCGGGATTATGGACTGTGCACCCTGTGCCACCACCCGGATGTGGTCGATCCGGATACTGGCGCCAGTGTGGATATGGCCCACATGATCCATCAGATCCATATTTCCCACATGTTCCAGAAGGAGAACAATGCCGGGCAGGTGAATAACGGCATCAACAGTGTCAGCCCTTATGTGGTGATCGGTTACCAGAACAGTGTTCATGACTACTCCGAAGTCACCTACCCGCAGGATGTCCGCAACTGCGACAAGTGCCACACCGGAAGCGCCGCCCATCCAGAGCAGGCCTCCTGGAATTTCAAAGCTCCATCACGGCTGGCCTGCAGTGGATGCCATGACAAGGTCAACTTTGCCAACGGCCAGGGGCATGGTGGTGGAATCATCCAGGCGGATGACAATCTGTGCACCTTCTGCCATTCCGAAGCTGCACTCCGTGACAGCCACCTTGTGCCGCGCAACTCCCCACAGCTGCCGGCTCTGATCGCAGAGATCCTTGATGTCACTGCGACTGCCGGATCTCCCGCCGAGATCCAGTTCCGCCTGGCCCAGGCAGTCAACAATGTGACTTCAACTGTGGCTCCGAGCGGCCTGAACCGTGTGGCGGTGACCATGGCAGGGCCGACCACCGACTACACCTTCGATCTGACTGAAACCATCACCGATGGGAATTCAACAGGCAATCCGGATGGCAGCAGGAATTACACCTTCAATAGCCCGATTGACGCCAGCGCGACGGGAACATTCGCCTTCGCTCTGGAAGCCAGATCGGCCCCACAAACAATCAAAGGGGAATCGGTGCGTTCCTCAGCCCCCAATCCAGTGGTGTATGTCCCGATCACCGGCCAGGTCGAACCTCGCCGTGAAGTGGTGGACTGGAACAAGTGCCTGAACTGTCATGATGTGCTTTCGCTTCATGGTGATAATCGCAATGCTTATGGACTTTGTATCATGTGCCACCGTCCGGGTGGAGATGATGAATTTCGCCGCAATGCCGGAGACATGCCTCCGGAGTCGATCGACATGAAGTACATGATTCACAAGATTCACTCCGGAAGGGAACTGGATGGCGAATACACTGTCTATGGATACCGTGTTGGCAGTGCCACCAACCCGGTTGATTTCAAAGAGGTCACTTATCCTGGGGATCGCCGTGATTGCGAGCAGTGCCATCTTCCAGGCACCTATGGAATGCCAGCTCCCGCGGGTGCTCTCGATACAGTCGTCACGCAGGAACTCGGTGGTGTTGGCGAAGTCTGGCGGCTCAAGCCGACCTCAGCCGCCTGCCTGACCTGCCATGACAACAATGAAGCCAGGCAGCACGCCCAGACCTACCCGGCGATTTCGGGTGGTGCTGAGAAATGCATCGACTGCCATGGTGATGGCAAGGAATGGTCGACCCGCAAGGTCCATTATCGTGGTTTGTAACATCGTATCTTGAGAGAGGCCGGAAGGTCTTTATGAAGAGGAGGCCGGTGATCCATGGGGGTGACCGGCCTCCTGCCTTATAGAGGATGCCAGCTAAGCAAAAACAGCCTGGAGAAGACCTGTTGGATCGGGAGACCGCCCGGACTGGCGGTTCATTCTGGCAGAAATTACTTCACCGGCTGTTTTTCAGATTCGTGTCCAGCCACTCAAAGGCATCCTGTTGCATCTGTTGATTCAGGCAGTGCGGGACATCATAAAAATTGCATCTGAAGCGGTCCGGGGCGCCGAAATGGGTGTAGATGCCCTGGATCTTCTTTTCTGCGGCACGCATTCCATCGAGAGTGAAGAGCTGATCTTTAGAACAATTGACCACCAGCAGCGGCTGCGGCGCATTCAGGCCAACCACATCGGGAAGATCGAGGAAGGCATATTGGCGCGGGATGTACAGCATCCAAGTGTGGTTCCGAAGATGGTCGAAGAGCAGATCGGCATAGGTGGTCATCCAGCCGGCCACCACTCCGGCTTTGATCCGGGAGTCCAGGCCAAACAGATGCGCCGAACGAAAACCTCCGATCGAAAGCCCCATGCAGCCCACCCGTTCCGGATCGACCTCGCTGCGTGAAAGCAGATAGGACAGACTGGCGCGATCATCCTGGAACATCACTCCCGGCCAGGTGGTCCCGCTCATAAAGAAGGTTTTTGCCATCAGGGATTCATGCCGCGAAGCAAAGGCATTGAATTCACGGATAAAGGCATCCTCCCCAGGGGTCAGACCTTTCAGGCTGTCCGGGAATGGGGCCGCAACTTCATCCGGCGCAAGCCTCTGTGATCCGAAGTAGAAACAATCCGGAACAAGCACCACATACCCCCGCCGAACCAGCTGATCGGCGAAGCACTGCCCCTGGTAGGATTCAGCAATGTGCTCCTGAAGGCTGGGTGTGGATATTTCTGTTTCGGTGATCTTTTCTTTGCCGTAGTAGTAATACCCGCCATGGTCATGCAGAGCGATGACTGCCGGTGCAGGCCCTTTCAGGCCATCCGGAATCAGGAGGAAAGCTTCGGTCCAGCGGCCGGGTGCCACTGCATAGCGCACCAGCTGACGGGTGTATCCATCCTTCTGGCGGGATTCAAGGACTACTGCCTCGAATGGAACCGGCGGGGGATTGTATTCAAGCAGCTCGAACATCCTGGCACGCCCTTCTGTGCGCCATTTTTCGAGATCCCCCCAGGGACGGGTGAGCAGGGAGAGAGACAGCGGACTGTGGTCTGCCAGGCTTTTGAGAAATGGATAACAGGATCCGACATCGCTTTTCATCGGCTCAATCTCCTGTCCGGCGCTGGTTTCCAGAGCCGCCTGAATGAAGAGTGTGAAGCATGCCAGGAAAACAATCCAGCGGTGAGCACTCATTGTTCCAAGGCCTCCTTCGGGGTATGTTCATGCGCAATGAAACTGAATTTTTATACCAAATACGACCGGCAGGGAGCCAGCAGCCGTTATCGAACCTACCAGTACCAGCCGGAATACCGAAGCGCCGGATTATCGCCGCGCTGCCTTCCCATGTTCAGTGATGAATACCTGAAGGACCGTTACCAGCATGGCAGGTGGGGTTCCCAGTTTTTTCCGCTGTATCAGAAACGCTGGGAGGATATGAAGAGGATCGGCGACTGTGATCTCGCTGTTGTCGAGAAAGAACTGCTCCCTTACCTTCCCGCAGCACTGGAGAGGAATGCCTTTCGGGAAGCCCCTCATATTCTGCTGGATTATGACGACGCCATCTTTGCCAATTACCAGCACCATCCCAATCCGGTGCTGCGAATGGTGCTGAGGAACAAAATCAGCCAGCTGATGGGCTGGGCGGATGGAGTCATCGGCGGGAGCCGTTACCTGTGTGATTATGCGTCGCAATATGCCAGAAAAGTGTGGTTTGTCCCGACCACAGTGGATGTGTCGCGTTACCAGCTGCATGAGCATGACCACGATGGGCTGATCACCATTGGCTGGATCGGAACTCCCTGGTCCGCACGTTATCTGCCGGTCATTCACTCAGCCCTCAGAAGCGTGACACAGGAGGTCTCCCTGCGCTTCCTGGTGGTCGGTGCCGATTCGCCCTTCGGGGACGAAATTCCCAGCCAATCCCTGCCCTGGTCGGAAGACCGGGAAGCCGAGCTGGTGCGCTGGATGGATATCGGTGTCATGCCATTGGTCGACAGCCCATTCGAACGGGGGAAATGCGGGTTGAAGCTGCTGCAGTATATGGCCTGTGGCGTGGTTCCAGTCGCCTCGGATGTGGGTGGGAACAAGGATATCATCAACCATGGAGTGGATGGCTTCATCTGCCGCTGCGAAGAGGAGTGGATCGAATGCCTGCTGGAGCTCTCACGGAACCCATCCCTGAGAATGCGGATGGGAGCCGCGGCACGGGAAAAGGTTGAACAGGAGTATTCCCTCTCGACCTGGGGGCCGAGGCTGCTGAGCATCTATCAGCAGGTGGCGGGAAAGGTCCAGGCAGCCTGAGACCGCCAGCCGCACCTGAAAAGGAAAGGCCTCCCCTTCGCCTCCCGGCTTTTTACTGCACCCACACCGGAAGAGGGATAGTCTGGTCATACCCTCCACAGTTTCCGAATCCACAGTGTTCATGTTTGACATGCACCCAGAGGACATGCAGCCCCGGTTCGATGCCTTTTTGGGAACCACCTGGAGAAGCATTTCGGTGGAAACCTGGATGGGTTCGTTCAGCTCCGCTTTGTAAACCGGCTGTTCGAAGGCGCCATCGGTGCGCACCTCGACCTGAACCGGTTTATGGATCTCCGCTCCCGGGCGTGGGACCGAATAGGTCGGCAGGGCGATCAGGCGCACATCGAAGGACTCACCCGGCGAGACTGTTTCGGGAAGAGTATCGGCCAGATAAAAAAGAATTTCGCCGCGGTGGACAAAATAGGTCTGATTCCAGGCGCCGGAATAACCCACCCAGGAGGGATCGAATTTTTCAGCCAGAGCTTTCTGGACCAGCTGCTCATTGATCTTCTGCCTCCTCAGGCGTCCATAACGGTCCACCAGGAAATACTCACGATCTTCTGTGATCTGGTAGTCCCTGCGGGTTTTTCCGGCATCATCCCGGGCGATGACAATTTCGGGATGAAGCCCGGCGGGCGGATTGGCGCCCTCGGTGATCACCACAACCTGCAGCCCCTGCGGGCCGAGCCGTTCCTGCCAGTCACTGATCCGCTGGACTGTCTCGGCGGGAACTTCAGAGCTGGCTCCCACATAGAGCATCAGGATCACCTGCCCGCGATGGCTGACCCAGGTCGGATCAAAACCCGAAGTGGAATCGACAACACTGACCGGGGGCGCAGCCATCCCGGTTTTCGGTGGAAGGGCACCCTGTACGGCCAGACCGGCACACATCACCAGGCAGACGCCGGTTGCCAGCATTACTTTTAAAAACCAGGATCCTCGCATATCCTCTGTCTCCCTCAAAGGTTTATTTATTCTCCCAGCTGTTTATTATCGTAAAGTAGAGTTGAAATCATGAGGAGAGGGATGAGATGAGATTCCCGATATTTTTAACATCCCCCATCCAGGTCCTGAAATTCCTCTTTCACCTGCCCAACCTCATCCGTTTGATCAGCCGCCTTGCCGGGGATCCGAGGGTGCCATCACGGTATAAGGCGATTCTCTACTTCGGGTTTCTCTATTTTATCCTCCCGCTGGACCTTTTACGGGACTTTCCACTGGTTTATCTGGGGTATCTCGATGATATCGTGGTGATGTACTTCTGTATCAGGACTTTCCTTCGTAAATGCCCGAAACAGATTGTTCAGGAGCATATCGAGGCGCTGGAGAATGCTGCACAGCCTCAGCAGCGCTCCCCGGGTTGAGCAGAAAGCCGATGCCTGGAAAAAAACCGGCCGGATGCGGCTCAATTAAAATTGACAAGATCTGAATTGAGAAAAAGGCTGTTCAGGCTTCCGGCAAGGTCCTCCGAAACGACATCCGCCAGGGTGTATTTATCCAGAACCCGGAAAAAGGAATTGATTGCCTCTCCAAGGACTATTTTCAATGCACAGACCGGATCGATCGGGCAGGTATTCCGGACCGGATCGAAGCATTCCACGAGTTTGAAGTCAGGTTCGACCAGCCGCATCACCTTGCCGATGTTGATTTCGGAGGGGGGCATGGCGAGCTCGATTCCCCCTTTCCTGCCCCTTCGCGAGCGGATAAACCCGGACCGCCCCAGATTGAGGACCACTTTGACAAGGTGGTTGTTGGAGATTCCATAGGCCTGGCTCATCTCCTGAGTCGAGACCAGACGCTCATTATGAATCGCCAGGTAAACCAGAACCCTCAATGAATAATCTGCATGAAGAGTCAGTTGCATGGCTGGCCCCTTTCAACAACAGGATTGAAGGATTCTCCTGAAACCCTTGGGCATGGCACAACAGATAATTCCTGTAATCGAAATCTATTATACTCAAAAACTCGGGTGACAAAAGGGAGGATATATTCATTTTTTTCCGGTGGCGGTTTCGGGGGGCCGTTCGTCCTGGCGGATTTTCTCCATTTGCAGGGCAAAATTCCTGAGGCGGCTGGTGGTTGCCAGAACCATCAGGACATCCCCCTCCAGGAGGGGGTCCTCGGCAGGCGGGGCGAGGATGGTGTGAGTTTTTCCGATCTCCGGCCCTTTCCGAATGAGGCCGACCACATGCACATTATATTTTTTACGGAAATCCAGGCCTTTGAGTGAACGCCCCACGAATCCCCCCGGGCAATCGACCTCGATAATGGCTGCGTCTTCGGATACATCGATACGGTCGATCAGGCCGGGCAGGGTCAGGCTTCGAACCAGCTGTTCGGCTGCCACCTGTTCGGGGAACACCACCCGGGTCGCCCCTACAACTTCGATCGCAGCAGCCTGGTCTTCGGTGTTCACCTGGACAATGATTTCCCGGACCCCATGATTTTTGAGGTAGTGGACCAGCAGAACCCCGATATCGAAATGGTCCGGCAGGCCGACTATCGCGGTTTCACACTCGAGGACTCCGATATCCGCCAGGGCTTCACGATCCCTGAGGTCGGCGCAGACCGCTTTGGTGACATCATCGCGAATGTTGTTGACACGTGTTTCGCTGACATCCACTGCCAGCACCCGTGTCCCGGCGGATTCGAGGCTTTTTGCAACTCGTGCGCAAAAGGTGCTCAATCCCAGCGCCGCTGCGAACTTGATCATTTACGATACCTCCGGTCAACCGACCAGTACATAATCTTCCGGCAAAGTATAAGCCCGGGGTTTCCTGCCACCCACCAGCGATTCAGCCAGCAGCAACGGCCCGAGGCGCCCGATCAGCATGACCAGCACCAGAAGCAGCTGGCTGGCACCAGTCAGCTTGGCAGTAATGCCGGTCGACAACCCGACAGTCCCCAGAGCCGAGACAACTTCAAAGAGGTGATTGAGGAACATCCCGCGTGCTTCATGGCTGTAAACGGAGGCCAGGGTGGGGGTTTCCAGAAACTGCATGATCATGGTCGCCAGAAAGGTGACCGCCCCATAAGCGGCGCCAACTGCGACCGATTTGGTCACCACACTGACCGGCAGGGATCTTCCCAGGAGCTCGATTCGCGGCAGATTTTTGAAGCGTGAATAAACCAGCGCCACCAGAACCGCGAAGGTGGTGGTTTTGATTCCTCCCCCGGTGGAACCGGGAGAAGCCCCGACACCCATCAGGAAAATCTGGAAAATCAGGGTGGTGTTGGTGAGCTGCCCCATGTCCACGGTATTGAATCCGGCGGTGCGTGGCGTGACAGACAGGAAGAGAGAGGCCAGCAGGCGTTCCTTGAGGCTGAATCCGGTCATGGTGGCATTCCATTCGAGCACCAGAAACACCCCCATGAACAGCACCAGCAGCCAGAAGGTGGTCCAGAGCACCACACGGGTATGGTAGGAAATGCGTTTACGCCTGGTTTCCGAGCGTGAAGGGGTGAAATAGGAGGTGAGATCCGAAAAAACGACAAAACCCAGGCCACCCATGATGATCAACCCGCAGATGGTCAGGTTCACTGTGGTGTCATTCCGGTAACCGATCAGATTGTCGGAGAACAGGCTGAACCCGGCATTGCAGAAAGCCGCGACTGAATGAAAAATCGCCTGCCAGAAGGCCGCAGCGGGAGGGGAGTCCTGGATAAATCGAAAATAGAGGAGCAATGCTCCAACCCCCTCGCACAGAAAAGTGTAGAGGATGATCTGGCGCAGAAGCCTGACCGGTTCGACATTCGGGAGGCTCCCATGGCTTTCGGATAGCAGCAGGCGGGTGCCCATGTCGCTTTTACGGCCCTTCAGGGAAATCACCAGCCAGTTTGAGAAGGTCAGGATGCCAAGCCCGCCAATCTGAACCAGAAGCATGATGGTGATCTGGCCGAACAGAGAAAAATCCTTTCCGATGTCTTTGACAGTCAGGCCGGTGACACATACCGCTGAAGTCGCTGTAAAAAGGCAGGCCCTCAGGTGAATCTTCTCATCCTCACTCGAGCTGATCGGCAGATGGAGGATCAGTGTTCCGGCCAGGATGACAAACACAAAGCTCAATACAATCCGATCTGCAATAGTCAGTCGTCGGGCAATCATTTCTTTATTGGATGACAAGATGGCCAGGAATTAAAAACGGAGCATTATCTTGCTTTTTCTGATTGAAATCAAACCATCACCCCGAAAGTCTTTTTCCTGATTCGGCTGGATGGGGCAAATATAAATAATATATGTTTCGTCACATTTACCGCTTTCGATTGACATGGGAAGATATTGCCATTTATATGAAACTAAAAAAAGAACTCACCTTTTCTGTGGCAAGTGCCGAAAAATGAGATCACGGGACTGAAACCACCTGATCCATCTCTGATTTTCCACAGCATGGTTGTCCCGGTAAACTGACTTTACTTGCTTTGTGTGGCTCGCGCTGTATAACCCATGGTGGGAGAACGGGTGAAAGATGGTTCTCTTCAAGAAAACAAAAAAGCCAGCCATCGGCCTGGATATCGGACACTCCTCGATCAAAGGACTGGAATTGCAGTCCACAGGTTCGGGGTATGTGGTCGACCGTTTCGGGTGTGTGCCACTTCCCAGCGGAGGGGATCCCTCCAGGCGGGTTGAAACAGTCGGCCGGGCCATCCGTGATCTTTTCCATCAGGCCGGATTCTCCACCAAACGGGTTGTCACTGCGGTGAGCGGGGAATCGGTGATTGTGCGAGTCCTGCGGCTCCCCTACTTCAGCGAGAAAGAGACCAAAGAGCTCCAGTTCGCGGTTCAGAGCGAAGCGCAGGATTTTATTCCGTATGACATGGCGGATGTGGCTTTTGATTATCAGCGCCTCGGGGTGATCGATGCCGGGCCGGAAGGCAAGGCGCTCGAAGTTCTGATTGTTGCGGCCCAGAAAGACCATGTGTCCTGGCATGCGGAGGTCGCCAGACAGGCCGGCCTAGACCCGCGGATTGTCGATATCGGCTCCTTTGCCTGGTGAATGCAGTCCACTATGGGGCGGAAATGACTCCCGATTCACCCATCGCCCTGGTGGATATCGGATCGGCGGTGACCAACATCGCCATCATGAAGGGGGACACAACCCGTTTCACCCGTGATTTGAGCACCGCGGGATCGACCATCACCCGTGCCATCATGTCGGAGCTGGGCCTGGATGAGAAATCAGCAGAAAACGCCAAAATCGAGCATGGCATCTCCTACGAGTCCGAGACATCCAGCGATGAGCCGGAAATGATGACTCTCTCGCAGAGCAATTTGCCGGATATCTTTCAGCTGACCGGGATGGAGGGAGGGGTTGAAGAGGAAGCCCAGGATTCCATCGACCAGCGGGTTCATGCCATCTGCATGCAGTTTCTGGGAGAAATTGTCAGTGAAATCAAGCGCTGCCTGCTGTTTTATGAGAATCAGCTGGATGGCCAGCCGGTCGAGAAGGTCTATCTGACCGGCGGAACTGTGTGCATGAAAAATGCCCAGAGGTACATCCAGACTCTGCTGGATACCCCCACCGAGATTCTGGATCCCTTCAGCAAAGTCGGAGGCTCGATCGCCTCACTCGAACCGATGCTGCGTGGAGCTACCTACACCACCAGCCTGGGACTGGCGATGCGGAGCCATATCGGGGAGGGAGTTTCATGATAGAAATAAACCTTCTCCAGGAAGAAAAACAGAAACGCACCCCGGCATTCCAGGGGATGGATGCAACCAAGCCGCTCATTCTGATCGCGATGATCACAGTGCTGGGCCTGGCCATCCTGTACAACATCCAGACCGCCTTCAAAGCCAATGGTGTCAAGAGCGAGATCGCCAAAGTCAAGAAGAAAATGACCGATATCACCCACACCGAGGGGCTTAAAAAGGCGGATGAGCTGCAGGCCAGTCTGGACAAACTGAACCGGAAAGCGGTGATCATCGATGACCTGATCACCCACCGCATCAACTGGTCCGAAAAACTGGCGGCACTGCGCGACACCCTCCCATCGGATGTCTGGATCGAGACCATCGAGCTCGAGACTCCGAAAAATCCAAAAGAGACAATTCAGACCCTGCGCATCGAAGCGGCCACCATGCACGCCGATCGTGGGTTTGCACGCAGCGCTGAGACCCTGGAGTCTTTGAAGAATTCAGCCGAATTCATGAAAGGGATGACAGGTGATCTGGAAGACCGGCAGGCCAGCAATGAACCCTGGGACAGCCGTTCACAGGAAACCGATGTGTCACCCAATATCTGGCGTTTCAGTTTCATCGCCAAACGGCCATTGCCTGAATCCGAAATGCCACAAACTGCCAAGAAACCGGCGCCGACACCCAAGCCGACTGCGGCTGGAAAGTGAATGGGAGGCGAATAGAAGCGATGCCTCTTTCGACTGAAGACAAAGCGCAAATCCAGAACTTCGGGATCCTGGGGGCGATCGTGCTGATTGCGGTCATTTTCGCCCCGGGGCCGGATTATGGTGTTCCGATCGGGATATATGGCCTGCATCAGTCCATCAAGCGGTCGGAGAAGCAGCTGGCCTCGGAAAAGGACAAGTTGAACCAGGAGCAGTTGCGCATCGACCGGATTCCAGCGCTGGAGCAGGAATTGCGCGAGCGCCAGCCGGAGATCGAACGCTATGAAGCCCGTTTGCCGAAATCGACCAATATCCCCGAGCTGTTCCGGGATATCGACCGGTTCAAACACTACTCGGACCTGGACATCATAGTTCAGGCCCGCCTGGACCCGGTCGATAAAGGCGATTACTGGGAGCTTCCGATCCGGATCGAGGCGCGTGGAACCTACGATTCAATCGCCACCTTCATCAACCAGCTCGAGAGAGGGCAACGGTTTGCGCAGGTGAAAGACCTCAAGATGGAGGAAAAACCCGGCCAGGGTGTCACGGGGACCGAAGAGCAGGATTATGTCAAGCATGACGCCACCATGAAGATTTCGACCTTCATGTTCAAAGATCAGATGGTGGTGAAAGATGTGAAAGCCGAGAGTGCCGGCTCAAAAACTGCAAGTACAGGAGCAGCCAGCAGGAAGCGATAATACAATCCTGTAAATTCCGACTTCTCTTATCAGGGGGCTGATAAAAGGGAGGGAAGTCGATCAGGGGATCGGGTGAAAAGATGAGCGGAAACCCATGGGGGACTCTGTATGGGCCAGCCTGCCTTGCAAGGCAGCTGCGGCCCGGAAAAAATGAAACGGCCAGCTTTCTCCTGGCTGTGGTCTTGACCCTCTTCCTCGCCAATCCAACCGGGAGTTGGAGCCAGGCCGGTTACGAGAAGAAACAGAGGCCGACACCGACTCCATCCGTCAACCGGGCCAGCCAGCTCCAGCGTGACCGTGAAGAAGTTTATGAAGGATATGCCAAGCTGTTCGTGCTGGGGCACATCCTTTCGCGCCTGATGGGGGTGGAGGGGATTGTTCCAACCTCCATCAACCTCGACACATTGGCCAATCAACCTTTTCTGGCTGAAGCCGGCGATGTCTTCGTCTATCGCTCCGGACATCGGGATGACGTGATGTGGCCGCTGGTTCTGCCGACACCCCAGAAAGAAACACCGACGCCGACTCCCACCGAAACCGCCACGGTTGCGAGCACGCCTGAACCGGAAGCGACGATGACGCCGACTCCGACATTGACCCCGACCGAGGTGGTTCCACCGCCCTTCAAGCTGCAGGCGGTGTCCCAGAGTTCACGTGGAAACCTGGTGATGATCTCCGACCGGCTGCTGGCAGTCGGAGACACAATCGAGGGAGCAACGGTTACCGATATTAAGAAACGTCATGCCAAAGTGATTTATGCAGGAAAGACTTTCTTTGTGACTTCCAAAGGGACAGTCCGTTCCGAGGATTTCAAGGAGGAAGCGCTTTCTTTTGAAATATCGCCTTGAAATGAACCCGCCGGCCTGACCGGTTAGAAAAAGAGGACGGGGGAATTGCTTGAGATGAAACGGTTACAGGGAATACTCTTGGTGATCCTGGCTCTAGGCCTGCTCGGGCCTGCGCCACCCTTCTATGCCCAGAAGGCGACAACACCCGAGGCCAATCCAAGAGCCAACTCGATTCGAAGAGATCTCGGTGAAAAAGGGAAGATCATCATTGACTCCCTGGATCTCAATGAAGCCGATCTGGCGGATGTGGTGCGGCTGCTGGCACGCATTGCGGGCCTCAACATCATTACCGGCGACCTCCGGGGGTCAGTGACTGTCTACCTGGAAAATGTCACTGTCGAATCCGCCCTTCAGGCGATTCTGGCATCGCAGGGGTATGGTTTCCTTTTTGATGGCAACATTGTCCGGGTGGTCGATGCCTCCAAGCTCGGGGAAGACCGTGTCGAAACGATCACGGAAACATTCCTGCTGAATTACCTTCCAGCAGATACAGTCGCAACAAACCTCCGCAAGGTTTTTTCGGGAGCGCAAGCCGGTTCATCCCTCTCCCAGATCGAGGCCAATGTCGAGGCCAATGCCATCATTGTGGTGGACATTCCGCGCCGTGTGGAAGAAATCCGCAGGCTCCTCCAGACTCTCGACCAGCGATTCCAGCAGGTCGAAATCGAAGGGCGGTTTGTCGAAATATCCTACAACCAGGACCAGGAAATCGGTGTTGACTGGAAATACTTCCAGGATCCCGCCAATACCCTGGATGTGAACCTGGCGCCGGGCGCCCTCAATGCCAGCAATGTGGCCGGGCAGTTCAAGTTCGCCATCATTAACGGCCGTGACAACCTGACCGGTTTCCTGCAGGCACTCGAGACCAACAATGATATCCGCATCCTGGCCGATCCGAAAATTCTCGCCCTCGAAAACAAGGAAGCCACCATTGAACTGGTGGATGAAATCCCATTCATCGAGGCCAATGTCAGCCAGGGTGTCGTGACCGAATCAGTCCAGTTCCAGCAGACCGGCATCCGCCTGGTGGTCACTCCGCAGATTGCCGAAGAGCCGGATGGCACCTTTGTCCGCATGAAGCTGGAGCTGGAGCAGCGTATTCCCGGACCGAATGTGGTCCTGCAGAACTCGGTCGCCTTCCCGATCGATTCGCGCCATGCCTTGTCTGAACTGATCGTCCCGGATGATTCCACAGTCATTATCGGCGGGCTGCGCAGCAATGATGTCAAATACACCTATGACAAAATTCCGGTCCTTGGCAACATCCCCCTTCTCGGCAATGCCTTCCGCCGCCGTGCCAAAACCGATGATCAGAAAGAGCTGCTCCTGTTCGTAACCCCACGGGTGATCTATGACCACCCGCCACTCGACTGCAAGGAGCAGGAACTCCACGACAAGATCGACCGTGTCGCCGATTCTCTCGAAACCCAGAGCGAGTGGCGCGAAACCGCTGAAGCCCCATTCGAACTCTTCGAAAAGGATGTGCTGTATTCGGGAGTGGAGAACAACCAGGGCCTTTACAACAATGTCCTGCGCGAAAAAGCACGCATCGAGAATGTAAAGCCCTACAAGGTCTCCAAACCCAAAGGCAAACGCAAACTGGTTGTTACCAATGAGAATGGAGTCCTGCACAAAGAGGTCATCGAAGAAGAAGCTCCGCTCGAGGAAGGAGAAGAGACTGCGCCTGCAACCGGCGAAGTCCGTTCTTTCAAAGCCATCGAGAAACTGGCCCGTCCGGGAGAGGGGCGTCCAGTCGATGAATTTCTGTCCCAGCCGGAACCGGAGCAGCAGTTGATGCCGATTCCCGAAGAAGGCTTTCCCTTAATGATGCCACCCCAGGGAGGCATGGTTCCGTTGGAAGCCCCGGTCCCGCAGCAGGCTCCAAGTGGTGGCTCACCCAGCTGGCTGCGGAAAGGGGCACGTGATTCTTCAGATGCAGGAATGAAGCGGCATGACCTTCCACCCACCCTGGAGGAAGGAGCGGCTTCCGTGGAAACCGCTCATGCTCCCCATCTGTCGAATCCCACAAATCCCAATTCGGAGGCTGTTCCGGCTGAAATTGACAGCCCTCTGGACGAACTGGATCTGACATTCGAGCAAACTGGAACTTTGTCTCTGGTGGATGAAATTCCATTCGGACCAATCTCTGAGGAGCTGAAGGTGGAGAAAGCCATGGCCTCTCATTCATATCCAGAATCCCTCCCGGCTGAGGACCCCTGGGGGATGGGGCTTCCACCCCTGAGATCAGAACCTGCTCCCCTGGTTGACAACGGCCAGGCCCGGCAGGCTCAACTTCTCTCCGAAGCCGAAGCCGCAGCCCGTCAAAAAATCAAGCACCAGGCCGATTCCACTTCACTACCCAAAAATGAGGCCGGTCAGAAAGAATCGAATAAGCCCATCGAAGGCGTTGGCCTGCCGGCTCCACCCGCTGCCCCACCGGAAGAACCACCCGCACCTGCCTCTCAGGGATTTTTGAAGACCATCGAGCTGCACCCGCCAGTCGTATCCCGGAAAACCATGGAATCAGATCCAAAATCTTTGCCGGTTCCGGAATTATCCGCTGCACAGATGGAGGCGGAACGGCTGTTTCAGATGTGTTCCGGTGCTGCATCACAGACAAACGATAAAAACAACTTAGTTGATAAAGCCAATATTATTGCGTATAATGACCCTCAAACAAATTCTGCCCAGGTACCAGCACCTCAGATACAGAACCAACCTCGATCCTGGTGGAGGAGAATCATTCCGCAGCACTGAGTGAGAAGTCCATGGAACTAGTTGACCTGTTAAAAATTATGCTCGACCGGAAGGCCTCCGACCTGCATCTTGCGGTTGGGAGGCCTCCTGTTATCCGGGTCGATGGGGAGCTGGTGGATACCAATTATCCACAGCTGTCACCGGAAGAGGTTCGCAGATTGGTCTACAGCATTCTGACAGACACCCAGAAAGCGCGTTTCGAGCGTGAAAAGGAGCTCGATTTTTCGCTCTCAGTGAAAAATCTGTCGCGTTTCCGTGTCAATGTTCACAGCCAGCGTGGGACTGTGGCCATGGCGATACGAGCCATCCCGTTTGAAATCCGTTCGGTTGAAGAGCTGCGCCTGCCGGCGGTCACACGGGATATCTGCACCAAAACCCACGGACTGGCCCTGGTCACCGGACCCACAGGAAGCGGAAAATCGACTTCGCTGGCTGCAATGATCGATCTGATCAACCGGACCCGCCAGTGCCACATCATCACCATCGAGGATCCCATCGAGTACCTGCATGAGCACAAGCTGGCCCTGGTCGAGCAGCGCGAGCTCGAGTCCGATACGCATTCATTTTCCTCGGCGCTGAAGTATGCCATGCGCCAGGATCCGGATGTGATCCTGGTGGGTGAAATGCGGGATCTCGAGACCATTCAGTCAGCCATCACGGCGGCTGAAACAGGCCACCTGGTCTTTGCGACACTTCATACCAACGATGCTTCACAGACAGTCGATCGAATGATCGATGTTTTTCCTCCCCATCAGCAGCAGCAGATCCGCATCCAGCTGGCTGCGGTGCTTGAAGCGGTCTTCTCGCAGCATCTGCTGCCATTGACGACAGGCAAAGGGCGTGTGGCCGCAATTGAAGTCCTGATCGGAACTCCCGCCATTCAGGCTCTGATCCGTGAAGGCAAGACCCAGCAGATCCTGCCCATGATGGAAGCCGGCCAGAAATACGGCATGCAGACCATGACCCGCGCTCTGCTGGATCTCTATCTGAAAAGAATGATCACCTATGAGACAGCGGTACGGCGTGCCCCGAATCGGGATGATTTCGCCCGCCTGGTCGAGCAGGCCCAGAAGGCCCGCCAGGCTTAACTCCGGAGTGCTGGATGCCGCCCGAGCTCGAGGAAAGGGTCATGGACTACACAAAGAAGAAGCTGTCCGCAAAGCGGTTCAAGCATGTTGAACGGGTTGTGGCGACCATCGAGGAAATTGCGGCTGCCCGGCAGCTGCCGGTGGCCGACTGCAGGATGATCGGATGGCTGCATGATTGCGCCAAGGAAGAACCGCGAAATGTGTTCCTGAGCCTGGTGCACCGCGGATTGATCTATGTGGACAGGGAGACCATGGAACAGCCGAACCTCTGGCATGGATTTCATGCCGCCCATATCGGACGCAAGGTGTTTGGCATCGACAACCAGGCCCTGCTCGAGGCGGTGAGTTACCACCCGACAGGCGCACCCGGCCTTTCGGCCGAAGGGCTGGCTTTGTTTGTCGCCGATTACGCAGAACCGGGGCGCCCGATGGCATGGACTCGCGAAATTCGGGAGCAGGCCTGCCAGAATCTGGTCGCAGCGGCAAAGAGGGTCTGCCAGGAAAAGATTTATTATGTGCTTAAGAAAGGGAAGAAGCTGCACTCGCGCAGCATCGATTTCCTGAAATCGCTCAGCGCTGAAGGAGAAACTCTTCCCGATTTTTCCGGGGGTCATGGAAACAGCGGAATTTCCGATGATCCCGGTGAAGGGACAGGCCGTGAGAGATAGAAAGATGCAGCAGGCGGAGGCCTCCAGGGAACGCAAGATAGATCCGATCGACCTTGCTGTCGCCCTGGCGGCAGTCCTGGATCGAAAAAAGGCGGACCATATCGAGGTTCTCGATCTGCGCAGCATCACGATCCTCGCGGATTATTTCGTCCTTGCCTCGGGGTTTGCGCGCATTCAGATCCAGGCGCTGTGTGATGCAGCGCTCGAGGAAGGCCGGCTGATAAAAAAGAAGTGCCGTTCGGTGGAAGGATATGAAGATTCCGGTTGGATCCTGATGGATTATGGTGATGTCATTGTTCACCTTCTGACTGAGGAGTCCAGGGATTACTACCGGTTGGAACGATTGTGGGGAGATGCCCCGCGGGTGGATTGGCAGACCTCGCCCTTGCCGGTTCATTCAGAAGAAGGCTCGAAATAGGCCTTACCGGATTTCTGGTGATGGCGCGGCGCGCCTGGCGATGGAGATGGAGGGACAGGTTTGTCCCTCGCGACGAGATACAGAGCGGAGAGATGGCGATCATGAAACCGACAAGGATCCTGAAACGCACAACAGCCCCGGCAAGCCTGGCTTGGGGGAGATCAGCGGTCCTTCTGCTGATCCTGGGGTATTTTGCGCCCGCGGCCATGGCGGACTATGGTTCGCTGAACGGGCGCAGCATGGTCGTCGATGGCCAGGGAATCACCGCCACCAGCCGTGTGACCGAAGTGGTCCGCTTCGATATCTCCGAAACCAACACCGACGACATGCAAACCCCGATTTT
Source organism: Candidatus Hinthialibacteria bacterium OLB16 (assembly GCA_001567115.1). GTDB lineage: Bacteria > Hinthialibacterota > Hinthialibacteria > OLB16 > OLB16 > OLB16. The sequence goes on from LMZT01000062.1 coordinate 18,458, forward strand.
CGATGATGATGGCGGTCTCGAGATCCGTCGGGTCCAGATCAGCTTTTCGGATTTGCGTGGTTCGATCAATTCGTTGAATATTGGAAGTAAGGTTGCGTTTGTCTCGCTTTACAGGATCAGCCAGGATATCGACAACCCACTTTTTGATTTCGATGAGGATTTCAAGATTGAACAGAATATTCTTTTAGCTCGCAAGCGTGTCGCTGGCCCGCTGTTATCGCTGGAAGTTCCTTGCGAGGAACTGGCCGAGAGAATTACTTCAATCACTCAACCCTGTGTCGTAGACATTCCTTCCGCAGAGCTCTGCGAACGCACCATCTGCAAGGATCCGGATACGGGCGCCTGTATTGCCCGCGGGGGAGATGGGTTTGTCCAGAATCAGAAGGCGATCTTCATGGTCTCAGTCGAGACCGATGCTGCGATAGTCAACAATGACCAGTTCTCCGTCATCGTGACCATCGATTCAAATGCTATTGCCCATCAGAATGGTTCCGGCAATCCTTATAAAAAGCGCGTGTTCAGTTCCCGGATTCTGACTGTCGTCGACTCAGCCGGGGATTTGATGCCTTTTCCCGATACGATCCTCGGGGTGGGGGATGACCGCTTCTTTCCCTATGAACCACACAACTACACAGACCTTTTCAGCCAGCATCCGGATGCCCTCAACATTCTCGAAGACATGGAAGTTCCACAGGTGCTTCCTTCAGAAAGCAGCCGCACCGCTGTGCTGGGCATCGAACTGGCCGGAGTTCACTCCCACCTGAAGTATGTCGTTCTCAATTTCACCTCCACCCGGGATGGGCGGAACAATGACCGTGACTACTGGGCCGATGATCCTGCCGGGATTCCAGGTGTGTATGATCCGTTTATCGATGAACTTTTCAGCCGGGAGGGTTCTTCCGTGCCTCCGGATGTCGATCGACTGGTGCGCCTCCCCAGCGATATTCCGGTTTTTGAGGGTGCGACACCGGGTTATCAGACCACAATTTTTGGAGTGGATGACGATGGGGATGGCTTGACCGATGAGGAACTGCCGAATGGGAATGTCCTGACCCCAGGCGAAGGTGGATGCGTGATCGCGGATGATGACTGCGATGGCCTCATCGATGAAGATATTTCATGGCCGATGATCCACCCCCTGGTGGATGAAGACAATCAGGATTACTGGGCCTGGTTCGATGAAAATGGCAATGGAGTTTATGACCCGGCGGTTGATGAGCTCTATTTCGATGCCAATGGAAATGGTGTTTTTGACCCGACGACAG
>LMZT01000063.1 GCA_001567115.1 Candidatus Hinthialibacteria bacterium OLB16
CTTCAGCGATGGCGGGCGGTTCCGGCATGGGGACCACTGGTGGGGGAGCTGGCTGCTCTTTGACAACCACTGGTTCCGGAATGACCGGTGCCGGGGCAACTGGTTCCGGGACTGGAGCAACCGGTGGTGGAGCGATCTCAACCACATTCGGGCGCTCTTCGACACCTGGCTCGCTGGAAATCAGGGTCGACAGAACAAAAGGATGACCATGATTCAGGTAGCGCAGATCCAGCTGCATGGCTGCGAAGGATGCCTCATCCGCGCCAGCCGGGAGATCATAAAACAGGGTGAAGGTGGTCATGCCACCATGCGGAATCAGACCAGTCACTCCGGTCAGAAGTGGCTCACCCTCACGCAGGACCGAAGTGGCGAAGTGCTTCTCGCCGACTGCATCGGTCAACACTGCCTCGTTGAAACCATCGAACATGAAGGTCTCATGCCAGTGGTTCACAAAGGTATACTGCACCGGCATTGTCCTGGTGACCGAGCCATCGGCCATCAGGCGCTCGGTGAAAGGAAGTCTTTCGACAATCAACGAACCGCGCGCATCGGTGAGATCCGCGCCCGGCGGCAACAACACTTCAACTTTTGAAGTGCCCACGCCTGTGCTGATCAACTCTTTCCCGTCCGGCACAAAACCCGCCGAAACAGGAGCGGCCAAAACCATGGCCATTAACATTAAACACACAACAACTCCCCGAACCATAACCGTTTCCTCCTCAAAAAGCAGTTTGCTTGACTTCTACATCTTCGCGGGATGTTTCTCCCCTCCAGATACGCATCCCCCTATGAGCAGCTACATTACAACACAGGCGCTCGGACCTGTCAATACAGTAAAACGACCTCTATCTCATCCCGGAACAGGAGGCTGGCTATGCCTTCCCATTCCTTTTCAACTATGAAATATCGGCCGAAACCAACAGAAATTTACACTCCATTGAGGTCCATTTCAAGGGTAAAGTCAAAAGCACGCACCGAATGGGTCAAGGCACCTACCGAAATGAAATCCACGCCGGTTTCGGCAATTTTTCGCACGGTATCCAGGCGAATCCCGCCGGAAGCCTCGAGCTGCGCTCTTTTATCGGTCAGGCGGACAGCCTCGCGCATCTCCTCCAGGCTCATATTGTCCAGCAGAATCCTTTCGACTCCTTCTTCGAGCACCTGTGCCAGCTGCTCGAGGTTTTCGACCTCGATTTCGACTGGAATCTGTGCCTGATTATGAGCCTTGACCGCTTTCAGAGCCGGGACCGGTCCGCCCGCAATGGCGATATGATTGTCTTTGAGCAGCACCATTTCTTCGAGATTTTCGCGGTGGTTGCTGCCTCCTCCGGTGCGAACCGCGTATTTTTCCCAGCTGCGCCAGAGTGGCACAGTTTTCCGGGTATCACAGATAGTGGCCGAGGTTCCACGGATTTCCTCCATGAAACTGGCTGCCAGTGAGGCGATTCCGGATAAACGCCCGAGCAGGTTCAGCGCGACCCTTTCAGCCGGGAGGATTCCGGCCGCTTTTCCCTGGATTCGTGCGGCGATGAATCCGGGGTTGATCACCCCTCCATCATCGGCATAGACCTCGACTTCCAGATCCGGATCGAAAACCTGAAAGGCTGCGGCGAATAAGGCTCCCCCGCAGAAAATTCCTTTTTCCCGTGAAATCAGGATGGCAGTGGCGTTTTTTTCCGGAGGAACTGTCCACTGTGTGGAGACATCCTGCCAGGCATGGTCTTCCACGAGTGCCAGCCGTATCAGAGCCAGAGTGTCGGCATCGATTTTTTTCCGCCAGTCGGTTCCAGTCATTTAACATCCTCAATAAATTCAGGGTAACGAAAATATCCCACCTGAAGTGCGCATTGAAGTCCTGTCCAGCAGGGCGCCTTCAGGACTTGAGGAGCGGAGAACAGGCTGCCACACTGCTGGCATGATTTCACTGGTGACAGGTGGAACCGGTTATTTTGGCGGTCATCTGGTCCAGGTGCTGCTGGATGCGGGTGATGAAGTGCGTGTGCTGCATCGGCGCGGCAGTGATGTCTCCCGCCTCCCGGGAACTGTGGTGCTCTGTGAAGGGGATATCACGCAGCCGCAATCCCTCGAAAAGGCCGCGCTCGGGTGTGACCGCATCTTCCACAGCGCCGCACTGGTCAAAAACTGGGCCTGGAATCCCAGCCTGTTCGACCGGATCAATGTCGAGGGGACCCTCCATGTCTGCCAGACCGCGCGCAGACTGGGGTGCCGTCTGATCTATACCTCCTCTTTTTTCGCGCTGGGACCGACCGGCCCGCATCCGGTCAGGGAAAACCACCAGCGGGCCACTCTCTCCTATTGTACCGATTACGAACGAACCAAGAGCCAGGCATTGCAGCGTGTCCGCAAAGAGATCGAAGGCGGACTGGAAGGCATCATTCTTTACCCGGGGATGATTTATGGCCCGGGGCCATTGACCCAGGGGAATTTCATCGGGGGAATGGCCCGTGACATGCGGCAGCGGCGAATGCCCGGACTGCCAGGCGATGGGCAGCAGAAGATCACTCTGGCGTACATCGATGATGTGGCCGCCGGCCACCTGGCGGCTGCCGAAAAAGGGCTGCCGGGAAGGGATTATATCCTGGGCGGCCCGGTTGCCACGATCGAGGAGGTGTGCGCCATCCTCGGGAGATTGCTGGAGGTAAAGCCTCCTTCATTCCGGATCCCGATCGGGGTGCTGAAAGGCCTCGGGTGGGTGTCTGTGCAGGTTGCCCGGGCAGCAGGCATCTCTCCGCAGATCACCCCGGGGGTCGCTGAAACACTGCGCCATCACTGGGCTTATGACAGCAGCCGTGCGGCCGGGGAGATCGGCTATCGGATGCGCCCGATCGAGGAAGGCCTTTCCGAGGTGGTTCGGTATATCCGGGCCTTTGCAGATTGAAGAATCCGCCGGAAAGTCAGCCCAGCGAGGCCAGGATCTGGGCCGCCACTGTGATGCCGATCAGTGCAATGGGATAGATGGCGGCATAAGCCAGGGCCGGCTCATCGGATTCGACTGCCGAGCAGGCTGCCCCCAGGCCGGGTGTGCTGGTTTTGGCGCCGCAGACAGTCCCCAGGGTGCTGGACAGATCGAAGCCGAACACCCAGTGAGTGAGCGCAAAGGCCACTGCGATCGGGGTGCAGGTCACACACATCCCCGCCAGCAGCAGGGAGATTCCCTGGCTCTGCAGGACCTCGATGAAATGCGCCCCGGCTTCGGTTCCCGCCCCGGCAAGGAAAAACACCAGGCCGAGTTCACGCAGGATAAAACGCACCGCATAAGGGGTGCGCATGATCAGCGAACCCACACGCCCGAGGTAACTGAGCACCAGGGCGACGAACAATGGGCCTCCCGCCAGCCCCAGTCGGATCGGGGTGCCGCCTGGTGTGTGGATCGGAACATAAGCCAGCAGCACCCCCAGAACGATTCCGACCGCAAAGGGCAGAATCGGGGTCTCATGAATCTTCTTTTCATGTTTGCCGCAGTAGGCGATAAAGGCTTCGCAGTCTTCCGGGCTGCCGACAATTCGCAGCAGATCACCGATCTCGAGCCGCATCGCACCGGTTGGCACCAGCTCGATATCCTCACGCGCCACACGTGTGACCACCACCCCGAAATGCTCGGGGATGGCCAGCTCCACCAGGCTTTTTCCCGCCACACGATGCTCCGAGACATACACCTCGCGTGCAATTACATCCGGCGAGAGGGGGAAATCCTCATGCACTTCCGGCCCAAGGATGATCTGAAGTTTGTTCAGGCCCGCCTCGGTGCCGACCGCCAGAACCACATCATTCTGCTGGAAGTCCATTTCCCATTTGGCAGCCAGGACACGGTCCCCCCGGTGGATTCGGGATATGTTGGCCTGTGTCATCCCATGCAGGCTCAATTCAGACAGATTTTTTCCGATGCACTGGGGGTTCTCCACACGAAACTTGCGGGTCAGGATGGGATCCTCGATATCGCCGGAGACACTGACCCGGTCGGTTGCGGCCCGGTCTTTCTTGTGCAGAATCCGGGGGAGGATCTGGGCAAACAGGACAATTCCGACGACCCCGAATGGATAGGCGATGCCATAACCGACCGAAACGCCGGGGTCTTTGAGGTAATCCAGAGCGGCAGCCAGTGCCGGGGTGCTGGTCATGGCCCCGGCAAACATCCCGACTCGCAGGGAAGGGGGCAGCTCCAGAAGCCACCCCATCAGCCAGGCCACCAAAGCGGCTGATACAACCGCTCCCAGCCCGATCTGCAGAATCCTCAGCCCCTGCTTCTGAAAAGTGTTGAAAAAGTGCGGCCCGGCCTGAAGGCCAACCGAGTAAACGAACAGAATCACCCCCAGATCCGCAAACTCATGGGGGACTGTCAACCCGTAATGGCCAAACACCAATGCCACAAACAGCACGGCCGAAGCCCCCAGCGATACCCCTCTGACACGGATCGCTCCGAGGGCATAGCCAGGGCAATGATCAGAAACAGCAGTGCGGTTGGATTCCCCAGGAATCGTTCAATCATCGAGCCTGTTCATTTCCTTCGATCACAGCAGCGGGCCTTTTTCCTTCGGGATTGGCCCCCTGACCTTCTCTTCAGCCAGGGGGAAGGGTACAGTTCCCGAATGCTGTTGACGATGTTGAATGAGAAAAGAATGTTGCTCAAGAGGGCAGAAAACGGAGAAAAGCAGTCTGAATGAGGTTGCGTGCGCAGGGGCGGAAAATCCTCGTGGTCGATGATGCAGTCGAAATCCTGGACCTGATGGCACTGGTGCTCGAGAAACGCGGGTATGAGGTCTGGTGTTCTGAAAACGGGAGGGACGCCTGGGAAAAGATTCAGGCCTCCACTCCGGACCTGATCCTGGCGGATATCCTCATGCCCGGGATGGATGGGCTTGAACTCTGCGACCTGGTCAAATCCGACAGCCGATTTTCTGCCATCCCGTTCATTCTCATGACTAGCGCCACCGCCGATTCGGACATCTCGGATGGCTTCTGGCGCATCGGAACCCGTGCCGATGGCTTTTTCAGCAAACCCTTCAATCCGCTCGAGGTGGCTGCGATGGTGGACCACCTGGTGCTCGGAATCGCACTCCCGAAGGAAATCTTTGATATCTCCAACCCGGGTGGAGGAGCCGCTCGAGTCCGCAAGGCATGACCGAATACCTCCTGGCCGCTTATCTCGGAATTGTCCAGGGTCTGACAGAATTTCTCCCTGTCAGCAGCTCGGGCCACCTGGCTCTTTCTCATATCCTGTTTCACCGGTACGGCCTCGATCTTCCGGTTGACAACCTGTTTTTCGATCTGCTGCTGCATGTCGGCACCCTGGCAGTGGTTATCACCTTTTACCGGGCAGAAATTTTCCAGTTCATCCAGGAATGGACCGGCTGGGGTGGAAAGGTGCATTCGAGTGTTCCGCAGGGGGCCTGCCATCGATGGACCGGTTATGTCCTGCTGGCCACTTTTGTCACCGCGGCTTTGTCGCTGCCTTTTGAGGAGCAGCTCGAGCAATCCTTTTCGGAGCCGGTTTCGATGGGGCTTTCTTGGATATTCACCGGAGTGCTGCTCCTGGTGTCCTGGTGGCTTTCAGAAAGGAAACCCGGCCACCAGGGGAAAGACATCAACCTCCCGATCGCCATTGCAGTTGGAGTCTTTCAGGCCATTTCGGTCCTCCCGGCTGTTTCACGCAGCGGCGCCACGATTGCGGCGGCACTGCTGATGGGGGCGCGCAAGCACGAAGCTGTCACTTTCTCCTTTCTGATTTCGATTCCGGCCATTTCAGGGGCGGTCCTGCTTCATGCGCGCAAGGTGGAGCACATTGTCTGGGGGCCTGCGCTGTTTGGTGTGCTGTTCGCGATGATTTTTGGCTGGCTTGCACTGGATCTGCTGGTAAAATGGGTAGTCAGGGGGCGCCTGGTGGGATTCAGTGTGTACTGCTTTGGAATCGGAATTGTGACACTGTTCCTCTGGGCTGCGGGCTGGCTGGCTGTTCCATAAGACCGGGAGGATCCCTGTTCTGATAGGATTCGTCCATCCGAGATGACACGCACCGACCGTGGGAACCATTCATCACCTTTCCGCAGGAGCCTGCGCTTCAAGCTGATGCTCGCTTTCGGCATTGTGGGCCTGATCGGCTATATCGCCCCTCTGCAGGTTCTTCCGCGCCTGTATGTCTGGTCTCAGAACCGGGATATCGATCTGGCCAATCCGATCAATACCGCTCTGCTGCGCAACCATTTCGTCGCCATTGTAAAAACCCGTGCGGAAGCCTTTTTCCAGGTCAAGATCGCCGAATCCGCGGCTTACAACCTGCTGGCGGTTCCAGCCTTTCATGAAGCCGGATTTTCTGGAAAGGCATCCTTGACACCACCCGAAGTCATGTCATGGCTCACATCACGGAATGCGGCTGCCGGGGATATCGAGGATGTCACCAATATCCTCCAGGACCTGCAGGACAAATTCGGAATTGTAAGAGTCATTCCCTGGAAAGCGCCCCCGCTTACCGAACGCATCAGCCTGCTGCGTGAGGCTGGCAGTGACCGCCTGTATATCCCGATTCTGATTCCGCTGCCGGTTCCTGAAAGCTCGCAGGAATGGACCCTGGCAGTTGGAAAGCCGAAAGCGGATCCCCTTCAGCTCGAGGTTGAAGGCCTCTATGAGGGGTTGAAAGTGGTTGGCCTGACCGCGGCTTCGGAGCTGTTCTTTTCTTCCGCGGAAGAGGTCCGGGAAGCCAATCCCAGCGTCTGGGAGCGTGCCCTCGAGTACCGGCAGAAGGATTACCTTGAAATGGAAAACCGTGCGGAGAACATGAACCAGCGTTTGCTGTTCATTCCCGCCGACAGTCTTGAGGTCCAGGGTTCCCTGGTCGGACTGTTCTGCATTGTCTATGAACGCACCAGCGGGCTGTATGCCTGGCAGGAGCTGGCCACCAGCGGTTATGCCTACCTTGCGCTGGGGATTGCCATCCTCGGTGCATTGCTGATCTCGTATTTTGTGGCGCGCGGCATCGGCCGTCCGATTCAGGATTTGACCCGCACAGCGGTGGCGATTGCGCATGGCCGCCTGGATCAGCGTGTCGAAGTCTCCAGCCGGGATGAAATCGGTGTGCTGGCGCAGACCTTCAATGAAATGACCGACCGTCTGCGGACCACCCTTGAAGAGCTGCGCAAGCGCGCGGAAACCATCGAGCGCCAGAATGAGGAGCTCGACCGCAGGTTCAGCCAGCTCACCGCCCTGCAGAATTACACTGAAAATGTCCTTGCCACAGTGGACAGCGCGATCTTTTCGGTCGATCTGGATGGCCGAATCCGTCGCCCCAACCGTGCGGCGCAGGATCTGCTCGGGCTGTGTGATGGCCAATCCCAGGAAGACCTCGCTTCCGAGCCATTGAAAGAGCGGCTTCTCGCGGCGCTGGAGTATGGCGAAACAACTGTCTCGGATGAAATCAACCTGATCTCTCCGCGCCAGGAAAAAGTCCCTTCCGCTTTGTCTGTGTCGCCGCTGCGCGAAGGGAAAACCATCACCGGCGCTGTGGCGGTGCTGACCGACCTGCAGGTGATTAAAAACCTGGAAATGATTGTCAGCCGGCAGGAACGCCTGGCGGCTCTGGGGCAGCTGACTGCGGGCGTGGCCCATGAGCTGCGAAACCCTCTCAGCATCATCAAAGCCTGCGCGGAGATTCTGCACCAGCGTTTCTCCGGACAGGAGGGTGAAAAAGGCCTGACTGCCGATATCATCGATGAAGTGGACCGCCTTTCACGGGTGGTATCGGAATTCCTGTCCTTTGCCAGGCCGAACCAGCCCAACCGGTCCACTGTCAACCTCAATCAGCTCATTCACAAGACACTCGGCCTGCTCGAAAAAGGAGAAAGCGATTCTGTGATTTTCAAACGAATGCTTTATGATCCCCTGCCGCCGGTCGAAGCTGATGCAGACCAGGTCGAACAGGTTCTGCTCAATCTGGTCCGGAATGGTCTTGAAGCCATGCACGGAAAAGGGACCATCGAGCTGCATACCGGCGCGGATGCCGATGAACGGACTGTCTGGTTCGAAGTCAAAGACCATGGCGAGGGAATGAGCGAAGAAGCGAGGCGGAAAATTTTCGATCCATTCTATACCACCAAATCCGAGGGGACCGGCCTGGGGTTGTCCATCTGCCACCGGATCATCGAGTCGCATGGCGGGACGATCGAGGTTGCCGGATCCGAACCGGGGCAGGGAACTGTTTTTCGGGTCACCTTCCCCGAATCGGACCAGGCTGAAGAAATTGAGGAAAGCACATTGACCCTGGGCAAAGAGGTCTCATCATGAAGGTTCTGTGCCGGACTTCCATATTCATCCTGAGGGGGATGCTTCTGACCCTTGTGGTTGCGGGGAGCCTGATGGGGTGCTCCAGCTGGTGGAAGGGAGAGGAAGAGGGTGAATTTTCCTACAAAGAGCCGGAGCCTCCTCCCCTGGTCGAGCCGGAGACTATCCGAACTCATGAGTTCCTGCGCGAAAGCCCCTCAGGGAGGTTATACAGCCTCAATCCACAAAGCATCGCCATTGTCGCCCAGCCGGATTTCATTGCGGGATCCGATCCGCGCTCTTACCTGCGCTCTGAAGTGACCCGCGCCAAAAAAGCGGGAGCCTCGTTTCTCCCCCTGCATTACTATGTCGCTCCGGATGGGCTGGTGTATGAGGGCCAATCCACTGAATATGCCGGAGAACTGGCGCATAAACGGATCCAGGATTCACTGCTGGTCGGCATTCTGGGTGATTTCTCCCAGCCGACCAATTTCCTCCCTCCGCCGCAGGAGAAGACCATGATCCAGCTGTGCGCCTGGCTCTGCGCCCAGCATTCCATCAACCCCGGAAAAATCATCCCCGCCAATCAGGTCAACCCGGATGCCGAGCCTCTCGGAGTGAACCTGAAAAACTGGTTCGGGCCAACCGACTTGCTTCGCAAGCGGGTTCAGCAAACACTTGACAAGGCTTCAGCCGAAGCCGCCAAACAGAAAGAGGGGGGATTCTTCTTTTCCGGAAGCAGCAAAGAGAAACGCAGGCCTCCCGATATCAATGAGGACTTTTAACCACAGGAATCCATGAAAATAACTGATCGATTGACTCCGGGAAAACCTTCCTTTTCATTTGAATTTTTTCCCCCGAAGACCGATGAAGGCTTTCAACAACTGTTCCAGGTGCTGCAGGCGCTCGAGCCTCTCAAACCGACTTTCGTTTCGGTAACCTTCGGAGCCGGCGGCAGCACCCGCACCAAGACTGTCGAACTGGTCAAGCGGATCCGTTCCGAGATCGGCCTGGTGGCGATGGCGCATCTGACCTGTGTCGGCCTGACACGGGATGAAATCGGGCAGATCCTCGATGATCTGCAGGGCGCTGGAATCGAGAATGTCCTGGCTCTGCGCGGGGATCCCCCCAAAGGCCAGGATCATTTTGTCAGGACTGAAGGGGGTTTTGACCATGCTTCGGAGCTGATCGCCTTCATCCGAAAGGGATGGAATTTCGCAATCGGAGCCGCCTGTTATCCCGAGAAGCACCCAGAAGCCCTATCCGCTCAAAAGGATCTCGAAGCGCTCAAGATCAAGGTCGATGCTGGAGTGGATTTTCTCACCACCCAGCTCTTCTTCGACAACCAGGTGTTCTTCCGTTTCCGTGACCAGGTCCATGCGGCCGGAATCCATGTTCCGATGATTGCGGGGATCATGCCGATTCTGAACAACAAACAGGTTCAACGGTTTGCGCAGATGTGCGGGGCATCGATTCCCAGGGAGCTGGCCTATCGGATTGAAGCGGTGGAGGATGATGAAGAGGCAGTCCGCCATATCGGAACCTTCCATGCCACACTGCAGTGCCTGGGGCTGCTGGAGCGCGGAGTGGATGGAATCCACTTTTACACATTGAACCGTTCGACCGCCACACGGGCCATCTATCAGCTCTTGAGGACCACCCCTGGCCCGGCCTGATGGAGGGTGGGTTGTTCTCGTCCACCGGGCTTGTGATCCGCCGGTTCTTCAGACTTGCAGTTCAGGGTATGAGGGAGGGGAAGCTTCGGAATTCCGGGGTTTTTCGTCAGTTTCCCCGGGATGTGGCGGAGAGGGTGGGATTCGAACCCACGGTGCCCTTTTGGAGCACACACGATTTCCAGTCGTGCACCTTCGACCAGCTCGGTCACCTCTCCGTTATCGAGAGGGCATTAGTAGCATAAAAGCCCATACGGTCCAAGATTAACCACATTGCCCCTCAGGCTTCACATCCGGGATCAGTCGGGTGTGCTGCCCGCCTCCCACCCCCCATGGCTCCCCCCTTTTGAA
>LMZT01000064.1 GCA_001567115.1 Candidatus Hinthialibacteria bacterium OLB16
TGGCCTCACAGGGGAAACCGGAGCAGATTGTCCATGAGATTTATCTGCGGATTCTCAACCGGCCCCCGGGGGAGGATGAAAGATCTGCCGGAATTGCCTTCCTGGAGAGCTGCAAAAAAGAAGGTGAGCCAAGGAACCCACAATCATTGAATGAGGTGATCGGTGACATGGTCTGGGCTTTTGTGAGCAGCCCGGGATTTCAGTATATTAATTAACAGCCAATCAAATCCTCACTGGAGGTTAGCCTGAAATGGACCGCAGGGATTTTCTCAAAACCACAATTGCCGGCGGTGTCGGTATTTCTTTAGGAAATGCAGTATCTAATGCATCAGATCTGTCGCTTCCCATGCAGGCCACTGCAGATTCGATCATCTTCATCTGGCTTCCGGGAGGGATCGCCCAGACCGATACCTGGGATCCGAAGAAACACACCCCCTACACCCAGGGGATGAAAGGGAGTGAAATTCTCGGCACCTGCCCATCCATTCCCACCAAAGCCGATGGAATATACCTCGGAGAAGGGCTGGAAACGATTGCCTCGGTCATGGATAAAGGCGCCATAATCCGCACATTGACCAATAAGACCAAATTCGGGGCAGTCCATCTCAAGGCGCAGTATTACATGATGACCGGTTATCTCTTTCCTGCCGGATTCAAAGCCCCCAGCATGGGCGCAGTCGTGGCGCGCACACTCGGGCGCCGAGATCCGAATGTGCCGGCCTATATCGATATCGGCCGGGATATCAATACCAGCAACGAGGAATACCTGTTCATCAATGAATACAGCGGGCCGGGGTTCTATGGTGTCAATTATGCACCCTTCATGATTCCCGAGCCGACACAAGGATTGCCCACCCTGAATGCTGTCGCCGGAATGGAAATGGACCGCCTCGACCGCCGTCAACGCTACCTGGAAACAATCACAGGCCTCGGGCCTAAAGAACTTCGCGAATCCGGGAAGGTGAAGGATTATATGAAAGTCATGGAAGATGCCCGCGCCATGATGGACTCTCCGGTCAAAAAGGCATTCGATTTCATGAAGGACGAGAAACCGGAGACCCTGGCGGCCTATGATGTCGGGCACCGGTTTGGGCATGGCTGCCTGCTGGCTCGACGCCTTGTTGAGGTCGGAGCACGGTTTGTTCAGGTGGAATATCAATACACCCCATTCATGGGGTTCGACATGCACGAGAGCGGGCAGCCCCGCATGGTCGAGATGAAAAATATATCGACCGCCCCATCGGGAACCTGATCCGTGAACTCGATGAACGAGGGTTGCTCGACAGGACACTGGTTGTCATTGCCACAGAGTTCGGCCGGACAGTTGCGGACAAGCCTTCCGCCGGGCAGGAGCCGGATGGATTCACGGAGCTTTCAACTGGAGAGAACCTGGTGATCGAGAATGAAAAAATGTATGGATTTCACGGGCACTTCAGCAGCTGCAACTGCATGTTGCTCTTTGGGGGCGGCATCAAGGGGGGGACAGTTTTCGGGAAGACCGCCGATACTCACCCGATGCTGCCGGTTGAAAATCCAGTCGAGCTCCCGGATGTCCATGCGACCATCTATCGCGCACTGGGAATCCCCCCCGACACAAACTACATCACAGAGGGGCGTCCGATCCACATAACCAACCTTGGGCAGGGAAAACCTCTGGAAGGATTGTACAGCTGATCCAGCCTGATTTATGACGGAGAAGCCAGTGTCTCCAGAATAATGCCCAACATCCCTTCAGGTGAAGATTGGGGGGCCTGATGCACCTTTTCAACTCCATGCTCCGCCAGTGAACGGGTGGTAGTCGGCCCGATGCTGAAGACCTGCCCGGCCCGGCAGATTCGTGAGGCATGATCGGCGCCCAGGATTTCCCAGAAGCCATCCACAGCGGACGGGCTGGCGAATGACAATCCATCACACCCGGATTCAATGAGCCGCCTCCGGCAGGGCCAATCGCTCCGCCTGGTTATTGTGCGATAAGCGGTCAGGCGGTCGACCTGGGCACCAGCCTGAGTGAGCAGATCGCTCATGTCCACACCCGCAATCTCCGAACAGGGAAACAGGAACCGTCGATCCCGGACCGTTTCCCCTGCAATCAATTCTCTGGCAAGGCAGGCACCAGTTGATTCTACAGCAGGAACCAGATCCGGGCGAATCCCCTGTTTCATCAGATGCTTCGATGTTGTCACTCCAACGGAAGCGATCCGGCAGCGGCCGATCTTCCGGGCATCGAATCCAAGCCCTCTGAGACATTCAAAAAAGAAATCGACTGTGTTTCGGCTGGTGAACAGGATCCAGTCATATAAATTCAGATTCCGGATTGCCTCCTCCAGGGGTCTGGCATCTTCGGGAGGCACAATTTCAATCGAAGGGCAAAACAGAATTTCGGCTCCATAAAGCCTGAGCATCCCTGGCAGCCCCTCTTTTTCTGAGGACAATGGCCCTGTCAGCACCACCGATTTGCCTGAAAGGGGCTGGCGTTTGAGGTCCGGCAGGGCAAGGCCGGCCACAGAACCAACCAGCACGATAAACGGGGCGCCAGGCGCTGGAAGAATGTGGCCTTCGGACAGTTGAAGCAATGACCCGATCCATTTCTTTTCATCCGGGAGAGTTGCATTCTGGACCAGAATCACGGGTGTTGCAGGAGGGAGTCCCGCTTCAATCAGCCCCTGCCCCACTTCACGGGTTTTGCCCCCAGCCATGTAGAGCGCCAGGGAGCCTGATTGTGCCAGCACCCGCCAGTCAAGCCCGATTCCTCCCTTCCCGGGATCTTCATGGACAGTGATCAGGGAAACACAGGAAGACAAGCCTCGTTGAGTCAGCGGAATACCGGCAGCCGCGGCCGCTCCAGATGCGGCAGTGACCCCCGGGATGATTTCAAACGGGATGCCCGCTTCGGCAAGAGCCGAGGCTTCTTCCCCGACACGCCCGAAAATGGAGGGATCTCCCCCTTTCAACCGGACAACATGCAGCCCACGGGAGGCTTTTTCGATGAGAATCGTGTTGATGAAATCCTGGGGGATGCGGGTCTGGCCGGGGATCTTCCCGACATCGACAAGCTCGCATCCCGCTCGGGCATCCAGAAGCAGCTCGCAGGGGATCAGGCGATCATGGACGATGACATCACAGGCAGTCAGGCGCTCATATCCGAGCCGGGTAATCAGCTGTGGATGTCCCGGCCCGGCGCCAATCAGGCTGACAAAACCCTTCAGAGCTTCATGAGCGTTCTTCAATGGGGACATATTCGACATGTAATGGTCCCACATAGACCGCCCGAGGCCGGAAGATACGATTGTTCTTGAGATATTCGAGGGCGCGCGCACCCCAACCGGACATGCGGCTCACAGCAAAGATCGGGGTGAACATCGCTTTTTCAATCCCCATGGCGGTGTAAACAATGCCTGAATAGAAATCCACATTCGGGAAAATGCCCTTTTCCTTGCCAAGGTCACCGACAACCCATTTTTCGAGTTCGGCGGCGGTATCATAGAGGCGCCGAACATTCGGATCCCGCCGTGAGAGCAGCTCCGCCAGTGGGTGCAGAATGCGAGCACGTGGATCGTAAGCCTTGTACACACGATGGCCGAAGCCCATGACACGGCGTTTGCCAACCTTGCTCAGGCTGTACCAGGCCTGGACATTGTCCACAGAACCAATCTCTTCAAGATCAGCCAGCACTGCCTCATTGGCGCCGCCATGCAGCGGCCCTTTCAGGCTGGCTATACCCGCGACAATGGAGCTGTACATATCCGAGAGAGAGGAATTGACCACCATGGCGGAGAAGGTTGACGCATTCATTCCATGGTCTGCATGAAGAATCAGGCAGATATCCATGATGCGCGCATCTTCTTCATTCGGCATTTTTCCAGTCATCATCCGGACCAGATCGGCAGCGAGGGAAAGGCTGGTGTCCGGTGCAAGAGGCTTCTCTCCTTTGCGGATGCGTGCGATGGCGCCGGTGATCGTAACAATCTGGGCGATCAGTTTGATCGCTACCTCAGTTTCAGCCTTGACTGTGGTTACATCGGAATTGGGATCCATCATGCCCAGGGCAGAGACGATAGTCCGCAGGGTCGACATCGGATGGGCTGATTTAACCGGCAAAGAATCCAGAAGCCTGAGAGCTTCATCCGGGAGGGTTCGGTATGAATTCAGTTTGGCCATGAATTCATCCATCTCAGTCTTGCTGGGGAGTTTACCGAAAAGCAGCAGGTAAGAGGTTTCTTCAAAAGTGGAATGCTCTGACAGGTCGAAGCAATCCAATCCTCGATAGATCAACCACCCTTTCGGGCCATTGACATATCCGATTTCAGTCTGCCCTGTAATCGCCCCTTCCAGGCCCTGCTTGACATCACAGTTGACCGGCCACTGGACCGGACTGATCAAACCAGGCTCGGGTTCGGCATCCGATTCCTGGCGGGCACGCACCTTTGCCTGGCGAACAATCTCCTCAATATACTTTTTCATCCCAATCCCTCCCTGTCAGTTTATTGTTATTTTTTAATGAGAACTTCCGCAATTTGAACAGCATTCAGTGCAGCCCCTTTTCGCAGCTGGTCCCCACTGATAAAGACATCCATGCCACGGCCATCCGGAATCGAAGGGTCGATGCGAATACGGCCGACGAGAACATCATCCCGGCCGCTGGCTTCGATGGGCATGGGGAACAGATTCTTCTCAGACTCATCCACCAGAGAAACTCCCGATCCGGTTCTGATGGCCTGGCGTGCTTCTTCCACACTCACAGGGCGTTCAAACTCGATGTTGACCGATTCGCTGTGGGCGCGCATGACTGGAACTCGAATGCAGGTGGCCGAGATCCGGAGATCCGGATCCCCAAAAATCTTCTGAGTTTCAGCAACCACCTTGTTTTCTTCGCCATTATATCCATTCGCCTCGATTGCGGCATTGTGCGAATAGACATTGAAGGCCAGCTGATGGGGGAGTGCTTTCTTTGTCAATGGTTTTCCCTCGAGAATTTCGCGGGTCTGAAGTTCGAGCTCATGCATTGCGGCGGCACCGGCCCCGCTGGCTGATTGATAGGTCGATACAACCATGCGTCGAATCCGGCTGAGTTTGTATAATGGCCAGATGGCGACTGTGAGTATCGCGGCGCAGCAGTTGGGATTGGCGATAAGCCCCGCATGTTTGAAAATTTCTTCTTCGTTCACCTCGGGAACGACCAGAGGAACTCCCTCTTCCATGCGGAAAGCCGATGTGTTGTCAATGATGACCGCTCCTGCCTGGATCGCTTTTTCACGAAAGGAACGGGTGATCTTGGCTCCTGCCGATGAAAGGACAATCTCGCCTTTCAGGAAAGTGTGTTCTGCCAGGTCCTGAATGGTGTATTCTGTTCCCTTGAAGGTGATTTTTTTTCCTGCGGAACGGCTGGAGGCGAGAGGGATCAGTTCCCCCACGGGAAAATTCCTTGTTTCCAGGCACTCCAGCATCACTTGACCGACTGCACCGGTGACTCCAACAACACTGACACGATAATGACTCATTGATAACCTCGACATAGGATCGGAACGGTCCTCTCACGAGAACCGAAACATGCGCAGGAACTCCGTTCTAACAGGTGAATCAAAATGGAGGTCAGCCCGCCTGTTTGTGTCCGGGTATATTAGCAGAACGAATAATCGGTTGGCAGGGGTGTCCGGGGCTGCTGGTCCGGTTTCGGGATCAGCCAATATCCGACTTCAGGGAGAAATACCTTCAATGGCCGAGTGGATCCGGGTTGTCTCCGGCAAGCCTGAGGCGCAGCAGTCCTCAGAAAAAAGAGAGATTCCCCAGAAAACAATGGGGTGCAGGGATATTCAATCCATCCCTCTGAAATTCCCGGATATTTCCGCTAGTATGAAGTATAGTAATTGATTGAATTGGAAGGATCATTGAACTGGCTCGCTGACATGAATATGGCTCAATCAGATGATGAACTGCTGAAACCTCAAGATATCTCAGTCCTGGTGGTGGATGATGATTATTCGGTAATCGAAGTGGTTGAAGAGATGCTTCGACGGGCAGGTTTTCGGGTTACAGCGGTCACCAGTGGCCTGGAGGCCAATCGTCTGCTCCAGAATCAGGAGTTTCATGTCCTGTTAGCCGATCTGCGGATGAGTCCTATTTCTGGCTGGGATGTGATCCGGCAGGCAAAGGAATTTGGCAACACCGAAGTAATCGTGATGACTGGATACGCCTCTCTGGACAGTTCTCTGGAAGCCCTTCATCACAGAGTTTTTGACTTTTTGCAGAAGCCGATCGACTTTTCAAGGCTGGAACGGGCGATCCGAAATGCCGCACATCACAATATCCTGACCAAAAGGAACCGTGAATTGACGCAGGAACTGGCGGCAAAAAACAGGCAGCTTGAGGAAGAAGTCCGGCGGGTGCGGGCGGAAATGGAAGTTCTTGCAACCCATGATGAACTCACCGGGCTGTTCAATTACCGTTATCTTCAAAACCTGCTTTCGAAAGAAGTTGCCCGAGCGCTTCGTTACCACCACCCGCTCTCACTGGCGATGCTGGACCTCGACCACTTTAAAATACTCAATGATTTTCATGGACACACAGTAGGGAACCGGGTCCTTTCGCGGATCGCGAAGATTCTTCAGGATGGCATCCGCCAGAGCGACTGTGTCTGCCGTTTCGGAGGTGAAGAGTTTGCCATTGTGCTGCCTGTCACCTCGAAGCAACAGGCGGAACCAATCCTGCAGCGTGTGTGCAATGCGATAAAGAAAGAGCGGATTCTGCTGGATGAGTCACGCATCCTGACCTGCTCAGCAGGCCTGGCATCAGTCCCCGAAGATGCCGGCACTGTGGATGACCTCCTCCGCCTGGCCGATGATGCCCTCTACATGGCCAAAGCTGGCGGAAGGGATAGAGTGGTCTTGGCCTTGCCCCAGGGTATCAAGTAAAGTTTTTAGAATATGGTCAAGATCGAAGCCATCATTAAACCATTCAAGCTGGATGCAGTCAAAGATGCCCTGGCGGAAATTGGTGTGCGTGGGATGACAATTTCCGAAGTGCGTGGGTTTGGCCGCCAGAAGGGGCACCGTGAGCTTTTCCGGGGGAGTGAATATGTGGTCGAGCTCCTTCCGAAAATGAAAATCGAAGTGGCTGTCCCGGATGACATGGAAGAGGAAGTCACACGAGTGATTCTGGATGCGGCGCATACCGGAAATATTGGAGATGGGAAGATTTTTATCAGCCAGCTGAAAGAGGTCATTCGAATCCGGACACGCGAAAAAGGGCCGAATGCGGTCTGACATCCCCGGACTGGAACGAAATACATCAAACAGCCTGTTGGAAAGGGGACGAGGAATGCAGATATACATCAATGGGGAGTATTTTTCCAAAGAGGATGCCAGGATTTCAGTTTTTGATCATGGCCTTCTCTATGGAGATGGAGTTTTTGAGGGGATCCGGATTTATCACAAGCGGGTTTTTCGGCTGGAGCGCCATCTCCAGCGCCTGTACCGCTCGGCCAGGTACATCAATCTGGATATTGGGATAACCCCAGAAGAGCTCAGTGCGGCGGTCCTGGAGGTCTGCCGTCGAAATGCCCTCAGCGATGGATACATTCGATTGATTGTGACTCGTGGGACTGGAACACTCGGGCTTTCCCCTAAATCCTGTCCGAAGCCCACCCTCATAATCATCGTGGACAAGCTGGCGATTTATTCGCCGGAAAAATATGAAAATGGGCTGAAGGTTCTGACCGTTTCAACCCGCCGGAATATTGTGGATGCCCTGGATCCTCAGCTGAAAACCCTCAATTACCTGAACAATATCCTGGCATCGATCGAAGCCGGCCGTTCGGACTTCGATGAGGCGCTGATGCTCAACTCTCAGGGATTTGTGGCTGAAGCCGCAGCCGACAACATCTTTGTAATTCGAGACCAACGGTTAAGCACCCCTGCGACTTACCTTGGTGCTTTGCCGGGGATTACACGAGAAGCGATTCTTGAAATCGCACCTCAAATCGGGCTGGAGACTTGCGAGACCCACCTGACCCTGGCGGATATCTACAATGCCGATGAGTGTTTCCTGACCGGAACAGCAGCGGAGGTCATACCCGTATCCAAGCTGGATGGGCGCCTGATCGGAACCGGCAAAGCCGGACCGGTTACGAAGCAGATCATCGAAAAGTTTCATCAGATGACTCAAGCCGAGGGGACTCCATTTTAACAGGAGGCGGGCCATATCGCCGAGGATATGGCATCCAACCCCTGTGGGCACTGAAAGGCCTGGGATTTGAGGGCAAGCCCAATGAGTATCCTCCTGCATGGTTGAAGCCTGATATGCGGGTGGTGGAGTGTGTCTGACCCCAGGGATCCGATGCAGCAGCTCGAGGCGCTTCTGGCCGATTTTCATGGCCCTCTGCGTAGTATAAGCGCCATAAAATTACGCCAGCTGGTTGAAACCAATCCCGATTTTATCCCCGGCCTGGGAAGCCTGGCATGGCATGAGCTCAGCATGCGGCATTTCTCAGAGGCTGCCCGGCTCTATCAACACATTATCGATCTGGAACCGGGGATCGAGCAGGCTCATTTGCTTCTGGCTTCCTGCCAGCAGGCCTTGGCTGAGCTGGCCGAACTTCAGGACTCGCCTGTCCTTTCTGGAAACCGACGGCAGGAAATCTGCTCCAAAGCCATTCATTTGTGCCAATACAATGATTCACGCCCCCCCATGGAGTTTCCTGTCCCCTGGGAGGTGAAGGCCCCGTTCTGGAGCCATGCCACTCTGCTCCTTCTGCTCAACAGGCAGAGCCACGATGCGGAAAAGGCCTTGCTTCTGACCAATCTCTCCCATGAGCCACTCACTGCCTGGGAAAAAAGATTCCTTAAAGGGGTTCAGGCTGTATCGCACTTTCCCATGGGGCCTTTCGGTGAAAAGCTGGTGAATGGCCTGCTCGAAATGGCTTTCCAGCATTATCAGGCCCACCCGGTGATGGAGCGCCCCCCCTGGGGGCTGTTCTGGTGCCTTTCCCTGCCCTGGGCAAATGTAAATGGAATTCTCAAAGCAGCGCACCACTTCCGAAACCTCCGCAGCCGTGCCTTTCCCTATTTCAGCCTGGAGCGCTGCCTGTTACTGGAGGCCCACAGGCACAGCCCTCAGCATCCCGATGTGCTGAAGGGGTTAATTCTGGCAGCCTTCGATGAAGAAAATCTCCCGGAGGCGAAAGGGTGGTGCCAGGCACTGATCGATGCCTCTCCCTCTTCTTCCTGGGGTTATCTGGCGCATGGTTCCGCACTGAGTTTTTTGAGGGAGTGGGATCTGGCCAGAGCGGCTTACGAATCCGCATCCCGGGCAGGATTGAATGACACAGAGATTCTTTTCCATTCAGGCCTGGTATCTGTTGCTCTCGGGGAGATAAAACAGGCGACCGAAATCCTTGGAAGGGTCCGAGGATCCCTCGCCAATGAAGTCAAAGCGGCATTCATCTCCCACACACTCAAGGCCCCTCCTCCGCAGACACTGCTGGAGTGTTCTGTGTTTATTGAAAAAGCCTCAGAACACCTCGGAGCCAGGGAGGATTTGCTGGAAGCCTCAACCACCCGGCGGGTGCCTGTGGATGAGGGTGTTCCGGTCCATGTCTGTCCGATCTGCTGCGGTGACCAGGTAAGGACGGCAGGCGCCTTCGGGCATAACCAGGCGCAGGTGGCTTTTTGCAGCCAATGTGACTTTTACCATATCAACCCCCAGGCCGCCAATCACTCCACCATGCACCGTTACAGCGGCGGGTACCTGGATGGAATGTACCTTAGAATAATCGAATGGTGCCGGTCATCCGAAGGGACCGAGGATGGGCTGTATGGCTTATACCACAACACATTCCGCTGGCTGGAAGCGGATCCACGGGTGGATTTCAGGAACCTGCCGGGGGGATCCGCGCTGGATGTGGGATGTGCTGTTGGGGCGATGGTCAAAATCCTGAAGCGCCGCGGCTGGAATGCGGTGGGGGTTGAACCATCGGCTCCTCTTTCGGAACTGGCGCGTTCGGAACATATCGAGGTTCAAACCGGCTTCCTTGAGGATCTCGAATATGATTCAGGCGCCTTCGATCTGGTGACATTGATGCATGTCCTCGAGCATGTGCCGCACCCCTCCGCCCTGGTCCACGAGATCGCGCGCATCACTTCCCCGGGAGGGCACCTGCTGCTGTCTCTGCCGATTGCCGGGACACTTCGCCATTATGTTCAGGGCGCCGCTTATTTTGACCAGCCGGATCATGTCTCCTTTTTTACCCCTGCCAATATTTATCGACTCCTGGATGCCGCAGGCTTCGATGTCATCGCGTTCGAGACTCCGGAAGATGTGGTTCATGCCTTCGATCAGCTCCGACAGGGAAACCTCCCCTGGCATCCGGTGCTTGTCGATCGGATGGTCGGATGGCGTCAGGGTTCGATCCTCGATGTTTTCGCCCGGAAAAGAAAATCGATCGAGTAAGATTCCATGTCTTCCCTTCCCCTCTGGTGCGACATCCCTCTGTTTATTCTGGTTTTCCTGTGCCTGCTCGGTTATGGAAACCTGATATCCCATCTCCTGATCCGAGGATTGGGGTCGATCCCCTCTGGGGATCCGGACAGCCAGGCGATTCTCCCTTTTCTTGGTGGGATTGGACTGGGGAGCGGGTTCGTCTCACTTCTGGTTCTGGAGATCGGGGCCGCAGGGCTGCTGTATCAGACGGTCCTCATCGGAGTGCTGATCACCGGGCTGATTTTTTACATGCGTGGAAGAAGGGACTATCCATGGCAACGGCTGCTCGAGGCTCTGCTGCCGGATGGAAAGGTCGAGGTATTTTTCGGCTTGATGGCTGCAACAATCTTTCTCTTCCATCTGGATGGTTGTTTTCTCCCGGTCACCGGCCAGGATGAGCTCACCTACCATCTGACCATGCCGCGCCAGTATCTGGTGGCACATCGAATTTATGCCACTCCCAACCTGCTGCATGGCAACTTTCCATACAATGCCGAAATGCTGTATACCTTCTGCCTCGCGCTCGGAAGCGGAGTTTTGTGCAAACTGCTGCACTGGTCTCTCTTTGTGACGACCTGCCTGGGCATCCTCGCTTTTAGTCGGCGCCTCAGCCGCCGCTCGGGATATCTTTCCCTGCTGCTGTATCTGGTAGCGGTGGGAATGGTTTATGTTCGATCCCCCATGGAGGCAGGCTCCGATGTTCCCTGTGCGTTTTATCTGATCCTGGGGCTTTATTTCATCGGCTGCATGACCCCGGAGGGATGGAAATTCCCAGCGGTGATGGCCGGAATTCTGAATGGCCTGGCATGGGGGACAAAATATGTCGCCCCTGCATTCATCACCCCACCCCTGATCCTCTGCCTGGTCGGCAGAGGCCTGCAACAGGGATTCTCCATTCGTCAAACCGCCGCGATTCTGGCGATCTTTCTCCTGCTGACATTGGGGCTGTTTGCACCCTGGATGGCAAAGAATGCCCTCTGCACAGGCAATCCGCTTTACCCCATGTTCTCACGCCTGTTTCCCAGCCCTGCACCGTATGATGCCATCGCAGCCAGGCTATTCCTCTACGAAGAGGGATCCAATTTTTACAATCCTGAATGGCAGAAAGAGCAGTACAGCCACCTCACCAGCCCACTTTCGCGCATCTATGCCGGATACCGTGAAAAACTGAAATGGTCACTCAATGAGGGAGATTACCTTCTGGTGTTGTCGCTGGCCCTGTCCATGGCCGGTTTGGTCTTCGCCCTTCCCGGAGGAAGACCCTTATTCATTGCAGGATTGTTTGTCCATCTGATATTCCTGTTCATTTATGGAGCTCATATCAACCGTTTTTTCTCTGTCTCCTACCCTCTGCTGGCGGTGATTTGCGGAATTGTCCTGGACCGTTTCTTCGCTGCTCAGCGTGCCGATGCCATCTTGAGAGTCCTGGTGGGTGTTGTGCTTCTCGGGACTGCAATCAACCTCCAGACCAGATGGTGCGGCCTGGTTGGATGGAATGGGATTCCGCTTCTCACCGAAGCCGCCCAGGAGCAGAGGCTGGAAAGGTATCAGAAAGACCCATCGGTTAAAGAATTCTGGAAGCAGTTGCCGGAGCATGTGCCGGAAGGTGCCTTCATCCTTGGCCACGGGGTGCGTTATCCCTATTCAGTTCCTCGCCGGATCTATTGTGTCTGTGATTATGAAGAAGAACTTCTGTCACAGCTGAAACGGGAGCTGGAGGGTTGGGATGGGGTTGCAAAACGGCTGCATGACATGGGTTTTACCCACCTGATCCTGGCAGGAAACAAAGCCTACAGAGAACCATTCCTCTCCCGCCCATTGCACTCCCGGCAGGCCTGGCCGCCACCGGCCCCGGGAGTCTACGAAGGATGGCCTCCAGACTCCTGGCTTGAGGCACACACACGCCTGATTGCCACAGGACATGAACTCGAACTGCGTGAACTGAACCAGCCTTAAAAAAAATGGAACACAAAGGCGTGTTCCAAAAAAAGGTGTGGAGTTTTCTTTATGAGGCCTTTTTAGTAACCCTTGGTCCTCACTTTGGAATTGGCTGCCGGAGCAGGACAAACCAACTGGGCCTGGCGAGGATCAGAAACCAAAGGCTGCTGGAGGCTTTTTAAGGGACTGGGGGAACCTGGCGGCCGTAGAACCCTGAGATTGCATTGACGGAGCACTCTCTCATGAGTTCCATTGGCGGGCTGGAAAATTGCCCTGAAGGTGGTGGAAATTAACCACCCCTCTCAACCTGGACCTCCCTGTCCAATGCTATTCAAATGCAATTTTCATCCCATATTTCCGGATTCGACAAACCATAAACGATATTATTGACTATCATGACTTATCGTAGAGGTAAAATGAATCAATCAAAGGGGTTACAACACCTTCATTTTAGGTATTTTCTGAAAATTCTGCAGAGGAGCAGGTCAGATTGAGAAATAGGTGAGCAGAGGGCCTTCCATGAATGTGACATTCATGTCCTATTGATCAATCAGTTTGTCCCATTCCTGTTCATGAAGGTCAGGGGCTGGATAGATGTGGGAAGGTCAATCGGATGAATCTTTCATTTGCTGAGCCAGGTGCTTCAGCTTCCCATCCGGCTCACTGAGAATCCCTGCCAGGGCATCTTCGAAGGATTTCTTATCGCTGTTCTTCAAGCCCAGCAGGGCCGCCTTGCGTATCCCAAAGGGATGTTCACTTGCCAGCAGTGGCTGGAGTATTGCGGTTGAATGGGGCTGGTCCCCGGAGGCTCGAAAACCTTCGGCAATCTGAAGAAGAGAGTTCCCCCAGGCGCGGTGAATCTGTGGGGATCGGGCATACTCCGCCTTTTTCAGTTCCTCACAGGCCGAGGCCCCACCGATCATCCCGAGCGCTCGAATGGCCGCTTCTGAACAATCCGGGTTTTTATCTTGAACATAACTGGAAATCGCTGGTATGGACCCGGGATTTTTCTTCTTTCCCAGCACCAGAAGAATCCCCACACGGCTTTTCTCCGGAGCGGTCTCCAGAGCTTTCTGAAGGCCCTCCAGGACCGCGGGCTGATCGATCCGCTCCAGGGCAAACAGGGCATGATCGGCTGTTTCCGGGTGATCCAGCAAACCAAGGATTGAGTCGATCGCGCCACTCTGGTTAAGGAGGCCAAGCTGCCGACAGACAAAGTTTTTACAGTCTGTCGAGGCATCGGTTCGCAGGCGCTGGCCCAGTTTTTCTGCAAGACCCGCTTCTTTAGATCGGTCCCCAAGAGATGCGAGCACCTGTTTTTCGATAAGAGCCAATGGTTCCCGGCTCTGGCCAAATGTGTAGGTGAGGAGCTTATCCAATGCCTCATCGACCGCATTCGGATGGGTCTGGTTTTCACTCATGGGTTTACCTCGAAAAATGGGGCATTAACCTTTTATTATATTCATTACAGTGTCCATGGACACCGCATCGGACGGCTCAGCATTCGTTCAGCATCCGGATCACCAATAATTTTTTCGGCTCCTGGATCCCAATGGATTTTTCGCCCGAGACGGATCGAGATGTTCAACAACTGGCTGATGGTATCGACACGGACCGCCGATTCGATCGGGCTGACAGTTTCCTGGCGGCTGCGGATGGAATCGATGAAATTCTGGCAGTGGTTCTCACTTTCATAGAGGAGGATGGCATCCTCGCCAAGGGCTGTTTCCAGCAGCGATGGCGGATCGGCAAGGAGATGGCTGCGGTCGACACTGACCCACCCTTTATCGCCGATAAAGGTGGTTCCATGGTCGTGGGGGCCGCGGTATCCCTCGATCAAAGGACGCACCCGGTTCGCGCTGACATAACGAACCTCGACACCATCCCCATACCGGAAAGTGGTCTCCCAGGAGGTGATAGTTGAATAGAGGCCATCGGTGGGAATGTCGCCGGTCCCCTCGAATTCCACCGGCCCGGTCTGATCCGCCCCTTTTCCCCATTGGGCGATATCCAGGGGATGCACCCCCCACCCCGCAATGTAACCCAGGGAAGTGTCATAGTTCCAATAGCCCCCCTGAGGTGTGCAGCGGTCGGTTGTATAAGGGGCATAAGGGGCCGGGCCAAGCCAGAGGTCATAATCGAATCCTTCAGGGACCGGAACCGGCTGCATGGAGCCGCCCTGGTCACCCGACACACACCAGACATGAATGGTATGCAGTTTCCCGATCAGCCCATTCCGGACAAGTTCGCAGGCGAACCTGAAATTTCTTCCGGAACGCTGCTGGGTGCCATACTGGAAAACAGCGCCATAACGTTTGACCACATCGCGCAAGGCGCAGTCCTGCTCAAAAGAAACCCCCAGGGGTTTCTCGACATAGACATCCTTGCCTGCCTTGACTGCCTCGATGGCAATTGGAACATGCCAGTGGTCCGGTGTGGCCACAACAACCCCATCGATATCCTCACGGGCCAGCAAGTCCCGAAAATCCCGGTATCCCGCACAGCCCTGATAGTTCGCTGAGCTGTGCTGCTCGGCATAAAACCTGTTGATGGCCTCGCATCGATCAATGACACGGGACTGAAATGGGTCACAGGCCGCGACACACTGCACCGCAGGAAGGCTCTGAAACCCCTTTTGCACCTCACTGCCGCGCCCACCCACACCGATATGCCCCAGAGTGACTCGTTCGCTGGGTGGAGGGATGGGGTTATTGGCCACACCCGAAGGGGTGAGCAGGAAGGGTGAAGCCGCCGTTGCACCAGCAGTCACTTTGAGGAAGCTTCGGCGGGATAAGGAAAAGGATTTCATCGATTGGATGTGCGTCCTTTCGGGGAGATGATTCAGGAAGACATCAGAAGGATACCCCTGCATACACATGAAGTCACGAGAGAAATGGCGAATTATCGAAAATTATCCGACGAGCTCGATTGAAGATACTGCCCGTTGGAGCGCTGGGCCTACTGCTGGAACCGTGCAGAAGCATATTCACGGCGGCGAACCATCCAGATTGCAAGCAGCATGAAAAGGCCTGTAATAAACAGCAAAGCAGCGATCGACCAGCCTGTTCCGACCAGGTATTCCTGCTTCTGGGCTTCGAGGATCGTCAGGGCAAGAGACTGCTGTGTATTGCCGACAGTCCCTTCCGGGAGCAGTTCCTGGATGTATTTTTCGATCGTGAGGAAGTCCACAACACCTGGCATCAGCAAGGCCAGATTCTGCCATCCAATAATCACCACCAGGCTGAGCACCATCGGCTTTTTCATGCTGGCTCCCCAGAAGGTGCACAGGGCGGTATAAGGAAGCAAGGCAAAAGCGGTGATTCCAATGTAATGGATGAGTATCATCAGGTTTGAGGAAACCGCCTGGATATTGCCGGTCAGAGCGCAAGCGCCAAAAAGGAATCCCAGGCCAGCGGCAAAGGATAAGAACGAGGCGGTTGTAAACGCCATAAACCGACCCAGCAGCCAGGCGGAGCGTGGAATCGGCCGGGTGAGGATATGATGAATGGTCCGGTTATCCAATTCTTCACTCACCAGAGAACACCCGAAAAACACGGATACCAGCGGGACAAGATTCTCAAGATAAACATGAAACGCCATGTCATTGAAAAATGATTTCGGACCTGAATGGGAGGCCTTCCCTGAAAAAAACCAAAGCAGAAGTGGCAGGAGGCCTGGCAGGAGAGTAATCACCAGCAGTACCAGCAGATGCTTCCGCCGCCAGAGCAGCAGCAGGGCATGGCTGAATGCAGTTCCAGTGTAACCCACGAAATGGGATCCCGGCGCAGTCATGGGTCCTGGCATATCGACAGTCATCGTTTCACCAGATACTCGAAAACTGATTGCAGATTGTCATCCGGACAGTGAATGCTTCTGATCTCCATGCTGTCATCCAGAACCAGATCATTCAGCTGCTGATACAGGCGGTTGGGGTCGCGAGTCTGGACAGTGATCCGGCTGTCTTTGAGGTCGATGTTTGCGGTGGTCGATTGTGCCGCAAAAAAAGCCGCAAGCCGTTGAGTATCCGGTGTCTCGATGGTGACAGTATGGGGGTGTTCATCGATCAGCTCCCGGATTTCCCGGATATCCCCCTGAGCGATCAGCCCCCCCTGATGGAGCAGGACCACATTGTGGGTGACCCTTTCGATTTCATACAGGATATGGCTGGAAAACACCACCGCCCGCCCGGACTCGGCGATCTTGCGGATCAGGTTGAAAACCACCTCCCGGCTTTCCGGGTCGAGACCGGCCATTGGTTCATCCAGGATCAGGAGATCCACCTCAACCGCGATGGCCTGAGCGATGCTGATGCGGCGCCGCATCCCCTGGCTGTAAGAGGCAACAGGATCGTGCATTCGATGGCTGATGCCGGTCATGGCGCAGGCATCCTCAGCCATCTTGCGGGCATTCCTGGAATCCACTCCCCGGAGGCGCACCATCCAGCAAACGAATTCAAATCCGGACATGTGGTCATAGAAATAGTCGCTTTCCGGGCAGTAGCCGATCCTGGCAAGGACCTTGAGATTATTTCTGGGCGGCTCACCGAAAATCCGGATCATGCCACGGCTCGGGGAGTACAGTCCGAGAGCGAGTTTGAGCAGTGTCGTCTTCCCGGCCCCATTCGGCCCGAGCAGGCCTGTAATCCCGGAACCGATGGTGAGACTGAGATTGTTGACCGCAATGACCTCGCCAAACCACCTGGAGAGGCAGCGTGACTCGATAACGGTCGAACTCATACCTCCACCTCACAACGATGAACCTTGCGGCAGATCACTCCAAGGAAAAGGAGGCTGATGGAAATGACAACGATGACCGAATGCCATGGGGACAGATCCAGCGGCTCTGAATCAACAGAAAAGAGCTGGGCGCCGATATTGAATATCGACCGTGGAATCGAGGCAATTTGTATCCAGGTGTTGTCAAAAATATTTGACACCGACTCCGGAAGAACAAAACTCACAATGACCAGAACGACGACTGAAATGGTCACATCACGCTGGTTTTTCAGAAGGGCGGAGCCAGCCAGCACAACCAGGCTGCAAGGGACTACAATCAGGCATGAATACAGGCTGATCGCAAGCGGCCATTCAATTGCCGCTTCCAGAGTTCCCCATCCCGGAGCGAGGATATTATGAAGGACCACCAGCAGGATGGCGGGGGCCGCAGAAAGTCCCAGCCCGAGCAGAACCAGAGTCAGAATTTTTCCGAGGGTGTAATCCACCCAGGTGATCGGTTTGGAGAAATAAACCTCCATCAGGTTATTGCGGACATCATCACAGATCATTCCTGCGCCGGCATAAAGAATCATCCCGAACAACAGAAAACTCTGGGTGGTCAGAAACTGGTAGAAGAGTTCTGAATCCACCTTCAGTGGAAATTCCTTGACCAGGCGTGCGATGGAACTTTCAGGATTGGAAGCGAGGATATCGAATGCAACAATCTGCAGCAGGCGCAGCACCACATGAGCCAGGCAGAAGCCGAGCAGAACCAGAAAACTGCGTGTGGGAAAAATCACCCGCATCTCCTGTTTGACAATCACCCACCAGGCCAGGCCGGTTCTGAGCTGGCCATCATAAGCACGATAGCTGCGGTCAAAAATCGGCAAGGTGCTCTCCCGGGTGTGGCTTATCCGTTCCACTCAATCCGATCAGAATCTCATTTTTCATGGATGCTTCCAGCATGAACAGGATTTATCCATTCCCCTTTCCAACCGCCTGCATGAATACCTCCTCCAGGCTCTGCCGGGCCGGCTGCAGATGGCGTATCTGTGTGCGCTGAGCCTTGGCGATTTCAAAGAGAGTGCGCAGCGGAAGGGAAGGCGGGATCTGAATGAGAAGGGTCCCATCATAACGATCATTCGAGGTGCAGCCCCGGGATGCGAGCGCCTCACGAAAGGCCTGTTTGTTTTCCCGCACACGAACTTCATACTGCCCCTGGCGCAGTGCGGTCAATTCGGAAATCTTGCCATCCCGCACCACCTGGCCACGGCTGAGGACGATCACCCGGTCACAGACCTGAACCACATCCGGCATCAGGTGAGTGGACAGCAGAACAGTAACCTTTTTTCTTGAAGCCACCTCACGGATCAGGCTCAGCATCTCAACCCTGCCCTCCGGATCAAGCCCATTGGTCGGTTCATCAAGCAGGATCAACCGTGGATCATGGATCAATGCCTGCGCGAATTTCACTCTCTGGCACATGCCGGTCGAGTAGGTCCCCATTTTACGGTACCGGACTTCGCCGACACCGACATAATTGAGGACTTCATGGGCACGTTCCATCGCATCCTGGGGAGTCATCCCGAACAGGCAGCCGCAGTACCTGAGAAAAGAGACAGCGGATATTGTCGGGCTGGTAATGGGGCGCTCCGGCATGTAGCCGAGACGATGGCGGACATGGCGGCGTGAAGCCGGCATCTTTTCCCCGAACAGCTCCACCTCACCCCGGCCGACAGACACAAACCCGAGCAGCGTTTTCAACAGGGTGGTCTTCCCTGCGCCATTCGGCCCCAGCAATCCCACCGAGCCTTCATTGATGGACAAGGAAGCCCCGGCCAGTGCCGGATTTTTTCCGTAGCTGACATGGACATCTCGGAGCAGGATCTGCGGACCGGCAGGGCTGCTCATTGCGCCTCACCCGGCACATCGTTTTTTGTTTCAATCCTGTACAGATGAGTCTTTGTTCGAAGGAAAAGCGCTTTGCCATCCACGGCTGGTGACGCCATTACCCCTTCATCCAGCCCGTTCTCATGGGCCACTTCGAGTGTTTTTCCCGGTTTCAGCAGGATGGACTTGCCATCCTCATCGAAAAAATACAAAAGCCCATCGGCATAAACCGGCGAAGCGGTGGTCCCACCCAAAAGGCGCTCTTTCCAGTGAAAATCACCAGTGGCCGCATCCAGGCACGAAACGATTCCGCTGTCATTGGCCAGGTAGAGCAGGCCATCGAGGAGGATGGGCGAGGAGCGTTTGGGCATGCCCTGCTGCTGACGCCAGACAACATGGGAATGGGTCACATCTCCTTTGATGTCTTCGAGGCGGATTCCAAGGTACCCCCCCCTGTCCTGTCCAGTTGAAAAGAACCCCATGCCATTGCCGACAACCGGACGCAGGCCGCTGAGAAACCATTGTCATCAGCCCGCCAAATCTCCTGCCCGGTATCGGGATCGTAGGCAAACACAGTCATCGATCCAGGAGCAATCAACTGAGATTTTCCATCGATTTCGGCAATGATCGGAGTACAAAACGCTTTTCGGAAATCCCCTTCCCGCTTGGGTTTGCCGTCTTCATCGAGATCGGTCCACCGTGTGGTGCGATCCGCACGCCAGATTTCCTGGCCGGTCCGCTTGTTCAGGGCGACAACATATTGCAGGTCAACCCCATCAAAGGTCAGGATCAACTTATCTTTGTAGAGAAAGGGAGAGGAGCCAGGGCCGCGATAATGCCGGCAGGGATAATCACGCCGTTCCCACAGCTGGCGCCGGTCTCTGAGTCGAGGCAGGCGGTCCCATAACTGCCGAAATGAACATACACTCGACCCTCTTCAATGACCGGTGAGGGTGAAGCATAACAGTTGACATCATTCCCAAGAGGTTCCGGGGCCTCATTTTCGAATATCTTCCGGTTTACAAGAATCTTCCCTGTTGTGCTGTCCACACACAGGACAAACATTTCCAGGCCATCTTCGGTCGCGGTGGTTAACCAGATTCGGTTACCCCAGATGACCGGGCTGGACCACCCTTTCAGTGGAATCGGGGTTTTCCAGACAATGTTTTCGGTTTCGCTCCATTGGGTGGGGAGCCCAATGAGTGCGCCATCGGGCCTGGAAGGGACATGCCCATTGTTCAAAGGGCCACGGAAATCCGGCCAGTGGCTGAATGCGGGATGGATGAATAAGGCCAGCCAGAAAAGACTGGAAAGCAGGCAGGGGATTGTTCTTCTCCAGGCACTCATGGGGGAGTTTTTCTCCTCCTCAAGCAGATCGGTCCAACAGTACAGGACAGATTAGTGGAGATGCTCTCTGGTTCCAAGCGGCAGGGAGCGAAGGTCCTGAAAAAACTTAATCCGCGGACAAGCAAATCTCAATGTCTGCTGTCTGTAGCTGGAGACAAGGCGTGGAAAGAAAGGGGTGGTAATTGTACGGGATGGGAAGCCTTTGAAGACTCCCCATCCCGGTGAAGTTGCCAGGTTTAGATTAAGAGTTCAGCGCAACTACTTTGACTGCTTTCAGGCCTTTTTCCCCACGAGCAGTCTCGAACTCGACCTTGGTGCCTTCGGCAAGGGTTTTGAAGCCTGTGCCCTGGATTTCTGTGTGGTGAACAAAGAGATCCTCGCCACCATTGTCCGGGGTGATGAAGCCAAACCCCTTCTGGTCGTTGAACCATTTGACGGTTCCATTACTCATACTGATTTTCCTTCTTTCTTTTGTTTGCAGATCGGTGATTCAATGACACTCCATTAGAGCGCAGCGCACTGTTCAGCAAGAATAACTGGACGTACATGGGTTTGTCTTTTGATCTTGCGGAGGGAAACTGGTTCCGACGATGTTCTCTTCAGGTCTTAGAAATGAATCCTCAAATCTTTGTAGATACTCTACTGGAATCAAAAGGCTTGTCAAGAGAAAAAAACACTCATTGGCAAAATATTTTTTTCTGTCAGTCAATTGTGTATCGGGGCCAGGCATGAGTGAGGGAAACCTTTTGAATCGTTGCTCTTTTCCAACCCATTGTCCGAGTGGGCCAAGTTTTCCCCCCTCTGACGGGAGGGTCACAATCCCTTGCGTCCATTTCTGGATCCCGCATTTGCCCGGACTAATGGAAGGCTTCAGGAAGGCCTCCAGAAGCCCGGGCAATCCCAGATCATTCAACAACAGAGATCATGCCTGGCGGTTATTCTTCCGGACAGGCTCCTGGAAGAATATCAGAAACAGGACGACGGAAAGAAACGCTCCCCCGAAGGAACCAGCCAGACCTTGGTCCAGTTGATCACTCCATCCACGGTTGCGGAATCAACGGTGCTTCCTGCCAGCAGGTTGCCGATGAACATCCCCAGCCCAAGGGTCACCAGAGCCAGGAAACCCTGCGCGCTGGCACGGATATCATCGGGGGATTCCTCATCCACATAAATCTGCGAAGTCACAAAGAAGAAGTCGAAACAGACACCATGGAGAGGCAGGCCAATCAAAGCCACCGGCCAGACCGAGCCTGTGGAAAAAATCAGATAGCGGATACACCAGGCCACCATGCCGATCATGATGGTCCAGCGGATGCCGAGGCGGTAGATGAACCAGGGCAGGAATGGCAGCAGGATCATTTCCATCAGCTGGCCGATGGTCTGAAGCGCCTGCGGGTTGGGGGCCTCGATGGCATGGAGGAAAGGGTTCGCCAGCTGATAATAAAAGGCCAGGACAATCGAAATCAGAAACGATACCACCACAAAAATGGCAAAGGCTCTATCCTTCAGCATTCCAAGCGGCTTGGTCAGGATTCCAAGGACATCGCTGGCTGTTTCCATCGGGGGGGTATGCGGCAGGAAGAAACAGAAGATTCCCAGTGCCACAGACAAACCCGAGGCCATCAGAAGGGGCTGCGCTGAGATCTCCTCCAGCCCGAACAGCTTGAAGCCGATCACCCAGCCGATCAGGATCCAGCCGATTGTTCCAAACACCCGTACACCCGGAAACTGCTGGTCTGGCTTGGACATGTTCCTGAAAGAAAGCGAATTGGTCAGTGCAATGGTGGGCATATAGCAAAGCGAGTAGAGCAGCATGATGCTGAACAGATAAGTCACCTCACCGGATCCGGTTTTAGATGCCAGATAAAGGAAGAGCGCCCCGATCAGATGGAACACACCCAGGCATCGCTCGGTGGAAAAATAACGGTCTGCAACCATTCCGATAAAAAAGGGGGAGATGATCGCTGCGATGGCTGTTGTTGAATAAACCCAGCCGACACTGGCTCCATCAAAGCCTAAGGGTCCACTCATATAGGATGCCAGTGGAACCGCCCAGGCACCCCAGACCGCATACTGCAGAACCATCATGATCGATAATTTCAAACGCAACCCGAAATTCATTGCAGCCTCCTTCAGAGTAGTATGGGAAAGTCATCAGGATGGACAGAATGCTAATGGATTGTCCGCTTGAACAAAAGTAAGGGGAATCAGATTTCATGATCTGATTCCGGAGGGTGTCTGGCGAGGAAAATGGAGTCGATACTCAGACCGGAGCCGGGCAGGGGCCTTCCAGGCAGAAGTGTCGGATGGCTTCTTCCGGCCCGACATCCACACCCGCTTTCTGGCTGAGCACCCAGCGGTGGTTCATGATGAAGATATACAGGTCCCCTTCAGTCCTTCCCGGAAAGCACTCGAGGATTTTGTGTTTGTTGATCAGCAAAACCATGGGAGTCCAGATGGTGTCATACCAGGAAATCACCGCCTGTTCGAGGGACACCGGCGCAGATCGCTCGATCCCCAGGAAATAACGATGCTCCTGAATATGGCGGTACAACACTGCATAACGGCCATGGGTTGAAAATTCGATTGGCTGGTGGTGGGGGCGCAGAATATCCAGGTGTGTCTTTTCCAGAAAAAGCCGATATTCTGCATCGAGGATCGCCTCACGTGGCTCGTCATCTCCCACCTGGAAGGGAATCGGGACCACACATTCGGTCACATCCGCATCGATGAATTCTTTATCCAGTTCCTTGGCAGCGGCGATACGGTGATTGCCATCCAGAACAAAATAGGCATCTCCGATCTTGTACAGTTTGACGGGCGGGAGGATTTCATCCCGCTCCATCAGCTCCTTGATCCGGTCCTTGCGGGTCCGGTCGAGGTGCTCATCGATTCGGAACTCGGCATTGAAATCATTATACCTTCCCACACTCCCGATAACCCGGTCGAGAGGGATGGCACGATACCCAAGGTAACGCTCCTGAACCGCTTCGAGGGAGCGTCGAACATCATCAAAAGCCAGCAGAGAGGAGTCGCTCTTTTTTCCAGAAATTTTGCGGATTGTCTTTTTCGCCCAACGGCGAATCCCATGTGGTTTGCTCATAACAACAAAAATCTTACCCCCGGCATCATTCTCTCAATGGATGAGAACCTTTATCCGCCAGGTTTCATCCGGTTTTTCATCAAGGAATCTTTTTGTATTTGACCCTTGTACCGTTTATTTTATTCATCTCCGGCCTTTGAGTGAATAGTGGTTGAATCAGCCAGCGCTCATGAAAGAAGGCAGGCCCTGTACGGAAAACCAGCCGACACTGTGATAATATAATATCTCAAAATAAAATGAAAACCATGTGCCCTTCTCAGCCTCTGTCAGAATGTTCAGCCCCAGACCGGCTGCCGGTGCTGCTGGAAACGGATGGATACCGGATCCTCGATAAGCCCGCCGGTCTGAGTGTTCTCAAGGACAACACCGGTAGGGTTTCACTGGACACAGTCTATCAGAGTCTCTTCAATGAGAGGCCTTACATTGTGCACCGGCTGGACAAGGGGACCAGCGGGATTCTGATTGTTGCAAGAACCCCGCAGGTGCGCACACTTTTCAATCGCCTGTTTGCTCAAGGAGAGATTGCAAAGACCTACCTGGCACTTGTGGAAAGGGAGGCCAGTCCACCTGAGGGAACCATCGACCAGCCGCTTGCTGAAGGGCGTAAGGGGCGTTTCAAAATTGCCTCACCCGGGACTGGATTACCCAGCCGGACAGATTACCGTACAATCCATTCCACACCCGGACAGAGCCTGCTGGAGTGCAGGCCGCTTACCGGAAGGACACATCAGATCCGGGTTCATCTGGCCTGGCTCGGTTGCCCATTGGTGAGGGATCCCCTGTACGGGAGAAGGCGTGGCAGGCCATCCCTGGAACCTGATTTGACTCTACATTCCTGGAAAGTGATGTTCAAAGATCCAATATCTGGAGAGGAACGGAATATTGAATCTCCACTCCCGGAATGGGCGCTGGAAATGATGCTTCAGGCAGCTGGTTCTGGACGGGAGTGATGGATGCCAAGATGATGAGCAAAAACCGGAGATTGGAGTTTTTAATGCTGCAGCAGCCGATTCTTCTGACCAATGATGATGGATATGATGCACCCGGCCTCAAAGCCTTGTGGGACTGTGTAAAAAGGATGGGCTTCGAGAATGTCCGCATCGCGGCTCCTGCCAGAGGATGGTCGGTGCGCAGCCATGCCACCACAGTCGACCCGCAGGAGGCGATTCGCATCGAGCCGCTCAAGCTGGATGGCATGGCCGGGGTGGTTATAGATGGGTTCCCGGCAGACTGTTCACGGGTCGGGTTGGTCGGCCTGGATCTTTTTGGCGGGCAGAAGCCGCTTGTGCTGGCCGGGATCAATGGGGGGGCCAATCTGGGGATCGATGCCTATTATTCTGGAACTCTGGCAGCGGCGCGTGAAGCAGTCGCACTGGGATTTCCCGCAATAGCCTTGTCCCTTCTAACCGGCAAAGATGGGGAGAGAAACTGGGAACAAACCAGCCGTTGGGCTGCAGAAGTGCTTGGCTGGCTGATTCCGCATGTTCTCGAGACCGGCTGCTCACTCTGGAATGTCAATTTCCCATCCGCACCGCTGGCGGATCCGCCTCCAGTCCAGGTGGTGCCGATGTCCCCCGATCCACTGGCGGTGGCGTTTCCGCGCTCATTCCGAGCAGCCAGATGGGCTGTCGTATGCCGGGCCTTACTTCCAGCGCCAGCGCGGCCGGGGAACCGATGTGGAGGCACTGTTCTCAGGTGTGATCAGCATCACCCCGAT
>LMZT01000065.1 GCA_001567115.1 Candidatus Hinthialibacteria bacterium OLB16
GCTGGTGTCAACACAACTGCGCTCCGGCATCGCGCGCCGCCAGAAGGTTATCGGTTGTCAGGACTGTCCCGGCTCCGACTGTGGCGCCTGGCAGATGGCTGGCCAGAAGCCGGATCGCTTCGGCTGCGGCGGGTGTCCGGAATGGCACCTCCATTGCAGCCATGCCGGCCTCCAGAAGGGCTTCTCCGACCCTCAAGGCATCATCGGCCTGATCCACCACCAGGATGGACACCACCCCCATCTGTCCCAGTCGATCGTTAAGGTCATCCGGCATATCGAATATCCTTTGAGTTGTTTTCAGTCATTCGGCATTGTCTCCGGGCACCCTTCAGGAGGCAAGAGGAACTCAGGCTTCTTCATAAGGCACTGGCAGGGATTTCCCCGCTTTCGAGCTCTTTTCCGCAGTTTCAATCACCGCAATCACCCGCCTGCCCTCTTCAGCCTTGACTGCCAGCTCCTCACCGAGAGTCAGATGATCGGCAATGTTGCGGTAATAGGCATGCCAGTCTCCCTTGAGAAAGGGCACCTTGCCTTGAATCTGTGACCCGCCTGAGTAGCTCGACACAGTCCAGGCCCCATCCGGGTAATCGTGCATGGAAACAGCCCCTTTGCTGCCAAGGACACGCCAACGGTCTTTCGGGAGCGCTGCCAGGGAGCTGATTTCGGCAGTCGCCAAAGCCCCGTTCCGGAATCGAATCATGGCAACGGTATGGTCTTCATTGGTCACTCCATGCCACTGCTTCTTCTGGAAAGACCCATACACCGACTCCACCGGCGAGGGGATCAGATTGAGGATCCAATCGACAAAATGGGCTCCCCAGTCATACAGGCATCCACCCGATATGGCTTTGTTCGCACGCCACCACCAGCCGGGGTGGCTGTACCCTCCTCCAAAGAGCTCCACCTGGAAAACCTCGCCGATCATTCCCTCCGCAACCAGCTTTCGCAGCGCCATGTAGTCCCCATCCCAGCGCCGGTTGTGGAACACACTCAGCATGACTTTGCTCTTCGATGCCGCATCGATCATGGCGGTGGCTTCCTGTGCGGTAATGCACATCGGTTTCTCAGTGATCACATGTTTCCCCCCGCGCGCCGCCTGGATCCCCAGTTCGGCATGGGTGTTGTGTGGAGTGACCAGCACCACCAGATCCAGATTTTTATCTGCCACCATTTTCTTCACGCTGTTGTAGGTCTGGATATCGGGAAAATCCTGACGGGCTGCTTCGGTTCGATTCGGGTCGGCATCACACACAGCGGTAAATTCCAGCCCTGGGACTCCCGCCATCGCCTCTCCATGGATTTTCCCCATATTGAAAGCGCCGCCATAACCGATGACACCGCAACGGATTGGCGCAGATTCTTTCGCTCCTGTGGCCCAGCGCAGCGAGCGGATCACAATCTTCTGAAATTCCGGATGCCTGAAGGCTGCTTCACCATGTCCCAGGGCGATGTAGGCGATTCTGCCTTTTTCCTCCTCGCGGACATACAGCATCGGCTGAGACTTGAAGTTCCAGCTGGAGGTTGCCAGGGTGGTCCAGCGGGTGCTGTCTCCCTTGAGCAGGTAAAGCTCATCCTCGATGGTGAATGGCTGCATGCGGCGTGTGATGTAATGATCTCCGCAGCAGGGTGCCACTTCAAAGGAGTGAACCGGGCCATGGCCCGCGAATTCGCTGCCCAGCAGGGAAACGAATGCCGGATGATTCCGGAATGAATCGGAAGCGCAATGGATCCCCACCAGGGCCCCACCTGCCTGCACCCATGCCTGGAGGTCTTTGACCTGCTTTGCAGTAAGCCCATCCCCCTGGGTAAAGACCAGCAGCGCATCGAACTTCTGAAGATTCTCTTTATTCAGGGCGCTGCGGTCTTCGGTATGGGCGACCTTCATATCGCCTGCCTTGAGGAGGAACTGTTCGAGGATTTCCCCGCAGTGTTTGAAATCATGAAATCCCCCACCGGTCAGAACGAGCACTTTGCGCATTTTCATTTTCTTGTCTCCGAATCGGAATCAGGCTGGCACGGCATGCGCCGTCTTTTGCCTGCTGATTTTCAGGCAGGGATATTCTAATCGGTTGTGTGGGGAGAGAAAATAGAGTCCGATGGAGGATGCGCCACCTCTCCAATCAGCAGGATCTGTGTGAAGGCCAGTGAGGGGCTGCTGTGCCTGAATCAGAGCGGTTTCAAGCGGACATTCCTGAAGCAGACATGGTTATGGTGATCCTGCAGGGCGATGAAGCCACGGGTCAAACGCAGGCAGAGGTCGGGGTGGGTGTCCAGATTGAGGTCCTGGACCACCTGGCCATTCAGCACCACCTTCAGCATCGGGCCATTGAGGGTGATTTCGTAACTGTTCCATTCGCCATTTGGCTTCTGGGCTGCCACCAGCGGTGGTGACTGGACATAGACCGCTCCGGTGCTGTCATTGGCAATGGGTTCGCCATAGTCGCCTTCGATCTGAATTTCCATTCCAATCCGTGAGGCGCGCCCGGCCCGTGGAGCACGCAGCATGACACCGCTGTTTCCTCCAGCATCAATTTTCCAGTCCAGCTTGAGGATGAAATTTTCATAGCGGTCTCTGGTGCGGACCAGCCCGCCTTTGTCCTCTGCCCACTCCAGAACCCCCTCTTTGACTTTCCAGCCATTCTTGTTCATTCCGGTCAGTGTCCAGCCATTCAGTGTCTTCCCATCGAAGAGAGCGATCCACCCATCAGCGCGTTCCTGTTCACTTAAAACCGAGTTGTCGGGTGTCCAGGGTTGACTTTCAATGGGATCCGCCGAAGCCGCATCCAGCGCGGTGTATGTTTCAGGCAGGCCGGGAAGGACGAAGTGTGGCAGTCCAGCCAGGTGGGGGGAGGCCTTTCCGGCATACAGCGAAAGGGGGTTTTTCATGGCGGCCTCTTCGCTGGTGACAAGGGTGATGGCTGATCCGGCGGGTGAAGCCACCAGCAGAGAAGGCGCAACCCTGCTGAATTCAGCAGCGGCTCGGGCGGCTGCAGGGCCATCGATCAGATAAACCGCCTGAGTCATATTTTTGAATGCTTCGGCAGCTGCCCTGGCAGCATTCACGCGCAACTCGGGATCGGCTGGAAAACCCGGCACGAAGATCCGGCACAGGGTCCCCATGTAGCGCTCGGTGGCTTCATGAATGACCCCGGAAACCGCTTTGACACACTCTGGAAGGATTGTTTTTCCATCCGGTGCAATCCCCATGAAATCGACACACAGGGTGTTCCCACCCACTTCTGCGGTTCGGTGGAAAGATTTGGCAAGAACCTCATAGGGAGTTCCGACCGCCGCGGCGAACGGGCTTTCGATCGACTGGATCCGCCAGACAGTATCTCCGCGATAAAGGATTCCATCCTCGAGTGTGAACACATCGTCTTCCTTTTCGGTTTTCCCGCATCCAGATAACAACAGCGTTCCGCAGAGAAGGACGAGAAAAAATCCACCAGCGAGGTTTTTCATGAGTGTTTTGGCTCCTGGGAGAATTCAGACAGGCGGGATCAATTCAGTCTGCCATAAAGTTTAAACAGCTCTTTGAATGCGCGCAAAATGACCTTCGGGCTTCCGCCGGATTGCTGGCCGGCAGTGCGCGGATAGTGGTTCACACCGATTTCCTTGAATCGGAAATTTTTCTTTCGCAGCTTGGCCAGCAGCTCGACTGTCACCATGGCACCACCGGCTTCGAATTCAACCCCTTCGAGAATGGATCTCTGAAACATTTTGAAGGCGCAATCCAGGTCACGCACACGGATCCGGAAAAGGATGCGGATCAACATACCCCAGCATTTGGCAAATACCTTTCGATGAAAGGGGTCGCGGCGGTTGATGCGGTACCCGAGAATTGCATCATACGAGTCGATCTCGGCCAGAAAAAGTGTGATTTCACCAATATCGAACTGGCCATCCCCATCGGAAAAAAAGACCAGGTCTCTGGAGGCATTCCGAAAGCCGGTGCGCACCGCTCCGCCATACCCCTGGTTGACTTCGTGATGGATGGGGCGCAGGCGTGGAACCTTCTGAACCAGGTTGTCCAGCAGTTCACGTGTTCCATCGGTGCTGCCATCATTGATGACCAGGATCTCATAATCCGGGACAATGCCGGACAGGACATTGTTGGTCTTTTCGACCAGCTGCCCGATATTCTCGACTTCATTGTGTGCGGGAAAAAACACGGTCAGGCTTTTCATGATTGGAAAAAGATTATTCCACAAACCGCCTCACACTGCTAGAAGTTGATGTGTGACAAAAGGATCCAGAATTGACTTCCTCTAAAATCACAACCGGCCTATAGTAGAGACTCATGGCGGCCGGTTGAGGAGGGAGAAAAATGATCTTCCCGAAGAGGCCGCGGATTCGGCAGACAGAGCGAGAGAATTCGGATGGTAGTTGAAGCGGAGCTGTTCGAGATCAGGATCAATGAGGTCGAAGCGGAGCAGCTGATCATCCTTGTCGAAAAAGGGGGAGACCGGCGGCTGCCGATTGTGATCGGCCTGTGCGAAGCCAATGCAATCCAGATCCATGTCCATGGGGTTCTCCCGCCAAGGCCTCTGACCCATGATCTGTTGAGCAACACCATTGCATCCCTGGGGGGGGTGATCGAACGCATCGTTGTCAGTGACCTTCGTGAGGGAACTTATTATGCCGAATTGATAGTCCGGCAGAATGGCGAGGAGGTTGCCATCGATGCGCGCCCCAGCGATGCGGTCGCGCTTGCAGTTCGCGCGGGGTGCCCGATTTTCATCGAAGAAGCGGTTCTGGATAAATCCCAGGTGGAGGGCCTGTAATCATGACGACTACGAAAAAACCCAACTTGGAGCGTCGCGCCAGAACACGCCATCGCACCGCCCTGGATGTCAGTCTTCAGCTGGGCACGCAATCCACGACTGTTTCGACCCGGGATGTCTGCCTCAGCGGTTTATCCTGCTATCTGCCGGAACCACTGGAGCTCTTTACGAAATATCGTTTCCGTCTGTTTGTCCCCACCCGCGAAGCCAAAGAAGAGGTTGATGGGGAGGGGATTGTGGTCCGTGTGGAGGAGGTTGAAGTCGGGGACTGCAACCTTTTTCAGACAGCCTTTTTCTTTCAACACCTGGATGCCGGACATGTGCGCATTCTCGAGCAATTCATGGAAAACGAGGCGCGAGAGACCGATTGAATTTTCATCCGCATCGGCCCGCCTGGTTGCGCCGTTTCATTGGCTGGATTCCGGCTGTCAGTTTGATGGTGGCGATTTTTATCATCAGCGGGAGAGACGCGCCCGAATTCATGCGCCACAAACTGTTTGACTTCCAGGATAAAGCGGCCCATGCACTCGCCTACTATGTCCTTGCGGTCTCTTTTCTGCGCGCACTCCTGTGGCATACAGGGGCATCGATCCACCGAAAGATACTGTTCCTTGCGGTCGTCCTTTCGGCTCTTTATGGGCTGACCGATGAATGGCACCAGTCATTCATCCCGAGCCGGACCGCTTCGGTCGATGACTGGCTGGCGGATGCAGCCGGGGCGCTGCTGCTCCTGTTCAGTCACAGTTGGATTGCTCGATTGCTGGAGTGGGAGAGAAATCTGTGGCGCTTTGCCGCCAGTTTCAGATCGCCTTGATTCCGGCCTTTTCCGAGACAGGCAGGTCCGCGAAAATCCGCATATCTCCCTCGTGGTAAATCAGATGCTCATCGACAAAACGGGTTTCTTCGAGGCTCAGTCGTGAAAACTTGCCAATAGCGCGTGTATAGATGGTCCCTTCGGCATCACGGATGATTCCCTCGGCTTTGATCAGCCGGCTGCCCGAGGCTGTCACCCAGGCTTCGGCCACCAGATCCGCTTCGATGGGTGTCCGGCGCAGGTAACGGACTGTGATTTCCGCCAGGACTGTCATGCGCTTGCAGGAAACCGCGGTAGCCCAGCCCATGGTTTCGTCGAGGATGGTCGCCTGCAGGCCTCCATGCATGACTGTTCCGTATCCCTGCATGGAGCTTCGCCCCCTGAATCGGAAATAGACCTGCAGATCCTCATCGATCTCAAACCTCCCGCGGAATCCATCCGGATTGCATTCACCACAGACAAAGCAGTTTTCGGAATGAGGCAATCCCCAGGTTTTTTTGTTGTTGAGATCTTCCGGCATGGCAGGAGCTTTCCTCTTTTCTCGAGTTGGGACAAAGATATGATAATTTTATGTCACAGGTGATGGATTTCGTGAAGTCTTCCAATGGATTACGCCTCAAGCTGGAGGAAATTTCATTCCGGCGTGGCGAGAAATGGATCCTCCGCAACATCGATTGGGAAATCCACCAGGGCCAGCATTGGGCGGTCCTGGGAGCCAATGGTTCAGGAAAGACGACCCTGGTCCGGGTCGCGACCGGCTATGAAGGCTCCAGCTGGGGGCGTGTCTTTCTCATCGAGGGATGGATCAGTGAAATTGTTCTGCCTGAAGTTCGCAAGAAGGTGGGTTTTGTCAGTTCGGCACTGGTTGATCACTTGCTGCGCTGGTGGGGGCATACCTATGGAGAAGAGGTGGTTGCCTCGGGAAAACAGGCCGTGATCGGCGACTATAAGCGCGCCTCACAGGAGGATCTGGCCCGCTCAAGGGAGACACTCGAAAGCCTGGGGTTTGGCTATCTGGCCCAGGCCAGATTCGGGCTGATGTCCAGCGGTGAACGCCAGATTTGTCTGTTTGCGCGATCCCGGATGGGCGACAACGATCTCCTGATATTCGATGAACCCTGCGCCGGACTGGATCTCTGTTCTCGTGAAAAGGTTTTATCCGGCCTGCGTGAGGCCTGCCTGGCCCCGGAAGCTCCACCCACCATCCTGATCACCCACCATTCTGAGGAGATCCTTCCGGAAATGACCCATGTGCTCCTGCTTCGAGAGGGGCAGGTTGTTGCCTGCGGGCCTAAACAGCAAGTTCTGAATGATGAGTTACTCAGCCTTACCTATGGATTGCCGATCCATGTCTACCAGACCGAAGGGAGATACTGGGCGATTCCTCTCGGGGGAAAAAGTGCGGTAATAGAACCGCATGAATAACCTTTTTGAAAGACCAGGTGCGGTAAAAAAGGAAAACTCGACATCCATATCCGGCTTGTGCCAACCTGTCTTAATCCATTCATACCGCTCCAATTACAGAGGAATCCCTGAATAGCCAACCGAAGCAGGATGGCTGGCATGTTATCTGCGTTTCCAGGTGTGGAATAAAGCGAATGCATCCTTGTCTTCTATGAAAAACGGCCTGGCAGGTTCTTTGACTAGTTTGATCGATGAGATCGATACCACCCAGGTCATCTCGGAAAGCGCGGAAATTGGCGAAAACTGCCAGATCGGGCGCTTCGTGGTTATCGAAGACAATGTGCGTATTGGAGATCGTGTCCAGATCGGCGATGGAACTTTCATCGGTGAAGGCAGCCGGATCGGATGCGACACAGTCATCGGTGCCAGATGCTCGATTCGTGAGCATACCTGGATTGGCAAACGGGTGGTGCTGGAACCGGGTGTCGTATTAGGCAGTGATGGTTTCGGTTTCGCCCAGAAGGTCGATGGGACCCAGTTCAAAATCCCCCAGGTCGGGATTGTCGAAGTGGGGGATGATTCCCGAATCGGGGCACGAACCACCATTGACCGGGCCACATTGGGAAAAACACTCCTCGGCGAGCGGGTGGCGGTCGGCGCACTGGTGATGATCGGCCATAATGTCGTCATCGGCAATGACTGCATCCTGCAGTCGCTGTGTGGAGTTTCAGGAAGCACAAAGATCGGGCAGGGAGTCACGATCGGATTTCATGCGGGCCTGGTCGGCCACCTCAAAGTCGAAGAAGGCTGCACCATCGAGTCCTGCGCCGGAGTGACCAAATCCATTGCGAAGAACTCTCATCTCAAAGGAGTATTTCCTGCAATGGCCCCGGACCTTTTCGACCAGCAGCAGGAAATGATTGTAAATCTGCCCGGCCTG
Source organism: Candidatus Hinthialibacteria bacterium OLB16 (assembly GCA_001567115.1). Lineage (GTDB taxonomy): Bacteria > Hinthialibacterota > Hinthialibacteria > OLB16 > OLB16 > OLB16. The sequence goes on from LMZT01000065.1 coordinate 7,943, forward strand.
GTTGAAAGGCTTGAAAAACTGGAACAACGATCCGTTACTTCGGATCGAGCGTAAGCTCATCGATCCTTACCCCCTAACCCCTGAGGGCTGAGCGGCCGGCTCTCAGGGGTCTTTTCCTTTTTGCCCTCGACCGGATGTTTAGCAGAAGAGAATTTCAGGCGTAGAGATCCACCAGCTCCCCGACTCCATCGGGATTCCCGCCTCCCGGAGTCTGAGTGGCCAGCTGGAGGTTCAGGCGGGCCAGATCGGTAGCCTGCTCGATGGATTGATGAACCGCCATGGCGAGGAGCTGAGCCATGGCTTCGGTCGACATCTGGACTGGCGAGACAGCACTCATCGCAATACTCCACTTAATTGACAATCATTGCATTATATCAATATGCCATATATACGCAAGCGCTTTTTTCGAAAATTTCAGGATTTCTTCAGGATCCTCCGGCTGGTTTCCCTGAACTTTGCTGTGTAATTTCATCTAAAAGAGTTGCCGCCTCCTCAAGGGTGGGATCCAGCGCCACCGCTTCGCGTGCAAATGCCTCGGCCTGCTCCCGGGAGCCGGAAGCAATGCAGGCACGTGCCATCCCTAAGCGTGCCTTGCCATTCTGAGTATCGAGATCCGCCGCAACCTGGTACCGGTCGATCGCTTCACGCGGTTTTCCAAGGTCCAGAAGACAATCCCCCCACAGCACCTGCGTTTCCGGCAGCCAGGGTTCGATGAAGGCCGCCTGGGTGATTGCCTGGAGAGCCAGATCGGGCTTCCCGAGCTCCCTTCGCAGCCTGGCCAATTCCAGGAATCCCTGGACATCGCGTGTCGAAAGAGCGGTTCGACGAGCCAGGATTTCCTCATATTCTTCTCGTGTTCCCCGTTCCTGGAGGATTTTTTCCGCCTCACGGATCGGACTGCCGGAACCAAAAGAACGCGGCCTCAGCCGGTGGGCAGCCATCAGATTCTGAACAGCACGATCCCAGCGGCGGTTATCCCGATCCAGCCAGCCGAGCACCATCCAGGCATAGTACGACTGGCTTGAAGCCTCGATGGCCGCCCCGGCCGCCTTGCGAGCCTCCCGCTTCTGCCCGGTATGGTATGCACAGACCGCACTGGCTTCGATAAAGGGCAGGTCGGCGGGATTGCCTGCAAGCCATTGACTGATTCCGCTCAGCGCTTCTTCCCACTGGCCGGTCATGGCTTCTTTCTGTGCCGTTTTCCATGCAGTCAACCGGGGATTGTCGGTGGGTTTCATGATTTCGGCGATCGATGCGGTCACCGAGCCGATTTCCGTGACTGCCGGGATCATGCCGCTCAATTTCAGGCTGTCGTCGACCGGTGGAGAGGAAGCGAGATTCGATGGGGGTGCTCCCTGGTTTACCCGCTTCTCCACCCTCTCCCGTACCAGCTCATTCAGCTTTTGAAAAGAAATTCCAGTCACCCTGGGAAGCACTTCCTGTGTCGATTGGCCGCTGGCGAATTCTTTGAGCAGTGTGAGGTGAATACCGAAGCCGAGCTGTGTGGTCAAAGCCTGCACCACTTCACCCGACTGGGCATAGGCCAGGGCGACAGTTGCCATATTTTTTGGGCGATGAAATGCCAGATCCATTTCCTCGACCTTCACCAGATCATTCAGGCGAAGCCGTTGCGCCAGAATCGGATCCGAGTTGGAGTTCGGATCCCACTCCTCGACCACCGAAAGTCCTTCGGTGTACCAGCGTGGCAGCCTCGCGTCAGACAGTCCGAGGGTGAAGCTGTGGGTCAATTCATGCCGCAGATTGTTCCCCCAGTTGAATCCGGTCATGCGTGAACGGCCCGGGGCGGAAAGGATGATGATATCCCCGAAACAGACACCCGCCAGCCCGGTTCCCGGCAGGCCGGCAATGCGGACCGAAAAGTCATCCGGATCTTCGTAGAACTCCACCAGGATTTTCTCTGAATGCCGGTAGTGGAATTTTTCTGAAAGTTCATGGTAAGTCTGTTCGAGGTTCTCGAGCGCCAGGGAGCCATAGGTCCGTGCCCCCGCCGTTGGAATCCGCAGGATGAAGTGTTCGGATTCCATCTTCTTGAATTCCGAACGTTTTTTGAACAGGTTGCGCATGTTGAACAGACGGATATGGAAGGGGTCGCTGCGAAAGGCATCCCCCATTTTTTCAACTGCATTCTCAGCCGATGCCGGTGAAATCCTTCCGCTCAGCATGGATTTCGCCGCACGGGCGCGTTTGTGCCAGGGGGCCAGTGTCAGGCAGCGATTGTGGTGGTCATCCGCATCGCGGAAGAGGTAATTGCGTTCGAGGCATTCCGCCAGCTGGAAATGAAATTCACCCGGATTCGGGTAAGCCTTCGCAGCTTTTTCGAGGACTTGCTGAACACGCGCCTGATCATTGCGCCGGATGGCATAAGTGGCCTCGACCGAAAGCAGAACGATATCATTGGGACTGGTTGCATACCCTTTGCGGAGCGCCTCTTCAGCCTCAGCATTCTGCTGGTCGTAATAAGAAAGATCCGCCAGCAGGGCGAGTGCAGTCGGGTGAAATGGATTGAGCGCGAGGATGCGATCCACAGAACGTTTGCAGGATGAAAAATCCCCTTTTTCCCGTTGAGTCAGGGCAAGCCCCAGAAAAGCCGGCAGGGATTCTGGATTGGATTTGATCGCATCGGCATAAATCTTTATGGCGGCATCTTCATCATAACGATCCATCCAGAGATCCCCCTTGGCCACCAGGACCGATTCCAGTGCCGGAGAGGCATCGAGGGCCTGCTTGTAGGCCTTCTGGGCGCCGTCCCATTCGTATTTTTCGAGACGCACACAAGCTCTGCCGATCCATTCAAGATCGGTGGGTGAAAAGGCGGAGTTCTGTTTATATTTTTCCAGGAACCAGCGGTAAGGAATGACTCTCTCGGAGGAAGAGGAGAGAACAGAGGTGGCTTCCGCCAGACGATAGCGGGCCTCCAGAGCCATCGGGTCAGCCTGCAGGGCCTGATTCCAGTAATCCCGGGCCTCCTGGAGCCGCCCACGATATTCCGCATAATTTCCGGCCCAAGTAAGGGGCTCAGCCTGAGGCGGCTGGGTTTGGGAAATCAGTGCCAGTGTTTTCTCTGCCAGGTCATGTTTCCCGAAACGCAGGCAGGAACGCAGGATGCCGGCTGATGCAGCGGCCTGAACCTCTTGTGATGCCCCGGAGAGAGTCTCTGTCGCGGTGCATTCGGAGAGCAAGTTCTGGTATAGGGCAAGAGCCTGCATCCCTTTGCCGCTCCAGAACAGGTGATCCGCTTCATTCAACCGTGATGGCCTGGCCTGGGCCATGAAGCCCGGCAGAACAGTAACAGCAACAGCCAGCAGAAGTGCTCTGAGCACCATAAAATCCCTCCAGGATGATTTCCAATACAGTTCAGCATTCCCGCCTGTCTTTCTCTGTCTGAGGCAGGGGCGCGAATCACCTCTTCACTATAACGGTTGAGTGGAGCCAGTTTGAGGGTGAGGAAGGATTTATGCTATTCATTCGAAGATCGAGGGTGTACGCTCTCCGATTGATGGAGATTAAAAAACATTAATTCTTTCTGATCGATGCAGGAACAGACACCTCGACTGACCGCTCGCCACCAGTTTTCACGCCTTTTCCTCCGGGTTTTTGGATTGACTTTTCTGATACCTGTTCTGGCGGTGGTCTACTATGTCATCCGATCCAATTCATCTGATAAAGGGGTCGAGCTTTCTGCAGTTCTTCCACTGTTCATCACCGCATCGATTTCACTGCTCGGGCTTTGTCTGATCTATCGGATCCTGCGGGGTGCAATGCTCCTGCTGGAAAACCTGGACCGTTTCCAGCCAGCCTCCCAATCCAGCTCCATGGCGGGAATCGATGTTTCTTCGAGAGATTTGAACGACACACTTGAAAAACTGAACAGAACAACTTCCCGATTCGAAGAAAAGGCGCACGACCTGGATGGCCTCATCACCCGGATTCAAGCCTTGACCGATGCCAATGAGCTGGCTTCGCGTGTGGTCGAGATGAAGGAATTGCTGACCCTGGTGTTGCATAAAGCGATGCTGGCCACTCATGCCGGCAAAGGGACAGTCATGCTCAAACGGGAGCAGGGCGGGGAGCTGGAAGTGATCGCCACCGAGGGCTGGACTCCGAACCTGGCAGGCCCGATCAACTGCGCCGATACCCTGGCTGGAGGAGTCATTGAGTCCGGCCGGCCGCTTCTGGCCGGAGATACCGGGCAGGCAGCCCCCGAACCACGCCTGAATAATGATCAGACCTATTCTTCACCCTCGTTCATCATCATGCCGATTGCCACACGTATCGAGGTGATTGGGGCCTTGTGCCTTTCAGAAAAGGAGAACTCGGCGCAGTTCGATGCCGCAGACCAGCAGTTTCTGGCCGCGCTGTTCAGCCAGGTTGGAAATGTGATTGGGAATGCACGTTTGATCCAGGAATCGCGGGAGACCATACGATCCCTGGAGGATCGTGTGGCTTTGCAGGAAACCCGATTGCACCAGGCGCGCTGTATGATCCAGCGGGCAGACCGGCTTTCGGTGCTCGGGCAGCTGGTGGCGGGTGTCGCGCATGAGATCAACAACCCGCTGACCACAGTGCTGGGGTATTCCCAGCTGCTGCTCGAGAGTGTGGAAAGGAATGGAAACCACGCCAGGGAATTGCGGAAGATTTTCGATGAGTCCAGCCGGGCCGCCGGAATTGTGAGAAACCTGCTCATGTTCGCTCATGAACAGCGCCCGGGGCGGACCGCTGTGAATCTCAATGATCTGATCCGCCATGTCGTCAGCCTGCGTGAGTATGATCTGCGCATGCGCAATATCGATATCTCGACCGATTTTGATGAATCGATTGCGCCGGTGCTGCTGGATGCAGGAAGGATTCAGCAGGTGCTGCTGAACCTGATCAACAATTCCGCCGAAGCGGCCACTCAGGCCAAAGAATGCAAGATCCGGATCGGGACCAGCCACACAGAGGATCGGATCACTGTCTGGATATCGGATACCGGCAAAGGGATTCCGCAAGCTCTTCAGGAGAATGTATTTGAACCCTTTGTTTCGTCCCACTCCAACCGGGGGCACACAGGGCTTGGGTTGAGCCTGTCACGCGAGATCATCGAAGACCATGGTGGAACCATCCAGCTGGTGAGTGTCGAAGGCCAGGGGACTCGAATCACCATCGACCTTCCCCTGGTGCAGGCTCCGCCCGAACCGGCGGGTTCACCCGAACCCCCGATCGAAGGCCCCCAGCGGTTCGAAAACCAGTTTGCGCTCTCGATCGATGATGAAGTCGATAATGCTGAACTGGTGGCGGTTATCCTTGAACGGATGGGGTTTCATGTCGAAGTGATGACGGAAAGCCCGGCAGCTTTGAGGCGTCTGGCACAGGAGAGCTTCGATCTGGTTGTCTGTAATATCCGCATGCCGGAAATCGATGGCCGCCAGCTGTATCGGGATCTCAAGAAGGTGCGGCCACGCAGCTTCCCGAAGATGATTTTTACTACCGGCGATGCAGTCGATCCTGATGCCCGGCTGTTCGTGGAAAACAATAAATTATGCTTGATATCAAAGCCCTTTATGAGCGAAAATCTGATTCATGCGGTCCTTGAAGAGTTTACAGTTCGAACCTGATTGAAGGAGGTTTTATCTGATGCAAATAATTTCTCACCTGATCCTGATGGCCAGCCTTGTTATTTCTCTTTCCGCCTTTTCGGCGGACCAGACGGCAGTCGGCAGCAGCCCCTTTCAGATTGTTCTGGATCCGAGCGGCCTGTCACAACCCAAAGATGACTGTGTCGATCTTTATGTGCAGGGGTATGTCCAGACAGCTGACACTTTCCAGCGCATTGAAGGAGTCCTCATCACCGGCTCTTATCTCGATGATGAGGGTGTGGGGAATATCCTCTATTACGACCACAAGAGCTATGCTCCCGGGCCTCTGGATTTCAATCCGAATTTTGGGACCGAGAGCCATGCAGTCACCGGGCCGGATGGAACCTTCACCATTCGCATCGATGTCTGCCCCCATGGGGTTATATGGGAGGCGGATTTCTGGGTATGCGCTTCGAAGGATGGCTTCACTCAACAGTGCCTGACAGCCGATTTTGATCAATCCGATGATACTGTCGATCGTTTCTTCAGCCTGGCTGGCGCAGCCGCCCCGACTCCCACACCCACGCAGACAATGCTCCCCACACCCACCCCGACAGAGACACTCGCGCCGACTCCGACCCCCACAATTACAGACACCCCGGTCCCCGGGCCGACAGCGGTTCATCCGGAGCTGGATGTGGATGGTGATGGAATTATCGGGCCAGGCGACCTTTTGCTGCTGATTCAGGACTGGATGCGTCCGGTTGGATCAAACCATCGCCGCGCTAATAAATGAGCCAGCCGGAATAGGCCGGGTCGAGATCCACATCCACACGGCTTGCGGTGCCGGACTGGACAGCCACCCCATGGACTGTCAAAGGATAGAATCCCTGCGCCTGAATCTGGAGGGTATAGGTTCCCGGCAGCAGCAGGCGGTGATAATCCCCCACCTGGGGATCGGTGTGAACAAGGCCTTCCCGTCCAGAGACCTCGACACTCGCGGGAATAGGCTTCCCATTCTGTGAGTTGCGGATGATTCCACGGATGCCGATCCGGGATTGCTCGAGGTAGGACAGCAGAGATTCACGGTTGGCCTCCCAGTGGGACACCAGCTGCGAAGCAGGAGGTGAAAAGAGGTTGCTGAGCTCGATGGTAACCTCCATGCACCTGTTCCACACATAGTTCCAGTCCTGCATTCCACCATTGATCTGGTACCATTCAAGGCCATTGGAAATCCCCTGGGGGAACTGCCCGCTTGAGTAAAGCAGCGGGTTGTGGGTGGAATAAGCCAGCGAGTTCTGCACAAAAACATCCTGATCCGGAGTGTACCAGTCCGGGTGCTTCCAGGTGTTCCAATAGGCTGAACTGTCATACGGGTAATTCACCACCTGTGAACCGGTATGGAAATTGGCGGAAAGCACAAAGGAGTGATCCCGGGTGAATTCCATCACCGCACTCGTTTCCGGCTGGCGGCCGGCTGTTGTATTGGCTGGATCTTCGACACGGTCCGGGAAATTCCGGTTCAGGTCGTACCCATTGTAATTAAACCTTGTTCGTGGAGTGTGTGAGTATCCATCCGGGTTCATCAGAGGCAGAATCCAGATTTCGGTTTCATCCACCAGATGCCGAATTCGAAGGTCATTCTCATATTCCGTGAGCAGCTCATGGACCAGGTCAAGCATGACGACAGTTCCAAGTGTTTCATTGCCATGGATGGTCGAGATGAGCTTGCATTCCGGCTCATCCTCTTCGATCTCAGGGTGGTCCGTGATTCTGATAACCCACAGGTTTCTTCCCTCGGCACTGGAACCGATGCTCTCGACACGGCACAGGCTGGAATAATTCAATGCATACTCTTCGAGCAGTGCACCGATCTGGTCATAGGTTGGATAAGCCTCCAGGGGGAAGGCCAGGCTGCCTTTGGGAATGCCGATGGGAGCTGGCTCCGCTTCGGGAGGAAGCCAGCTGATGCTCCAGCCTTCCACCTCGAGCTGTTTGTATTCCTCAGGGCTGACCCAGGCGCACACCCGCGGAAAATTCAAACCATCGAGGATCAGGTCCTTTTCAACCAGAACTCTCAGCTGATCACGGCCTTTCAGGACAATCTCCGCTGCTTTCCGATTGGAAAAAGGAATCAATGGGCCAGGTAAATCAGTCGATGCAATCTGCGCATATACGGTCGAACCGAGGCAGTTCAAAACAACCAGCCATGAAGCCACCCTGGCAGCAAAACTGAAACCCTTGCGAACCATCAGCCACGCAGAGTCAATATTCGGCCATTCCCGTTGCAATGAGGGCAGTCCTCCGACAGGAGTGTGATCAGGCTCTCCCCGGTCCGTTTGCGGGTGATCTGAACCAAACCTATCTCAGAGAAAGGGGTAATGTCAAAAGCGGTTTTGTCTTTGGAAAGAGAGCGATGGAGATTTGAAACCACCTTCTGGATATCCTTGCTGCTCTTCATGTCGATGAAATCCACCACGATGATTCCACCGATGCCACGCAGGCGGATCTGGCGGCCGATCTCCTCGGCGGCCTCGAGGTTGGTCCGTGTGATGGCCTCCATCCCCGAACCCCCTTTGACATTCTTGCCGGTGTTGACATCGATGGCGGTGAGAGTTTCGGTTTCTTCGATGATCAGGTATCCCCCACAGTCCAGCCATACTTTGCGGGACAGGGCCCTTTCGAGCTCCTTCTTGAAACCGAAGGTGGTGAGCAGCTCATCCGGCTCCATATATTCAGTCACACGCCTGGGGATCAGGCGTTTGGGCTGAAGGCTGCGGATGAAACGGTCGATGTGCTGTTTGGCGCGCAGGTTGTCAATCAGAATGCGGTCGAAATCATCCGAATAGTGATCCCTCAGAACCTGTTCAATAGGGGTCAGCTCCCGGTGAATCAGGATGGGTTCAGCCGCTTTTTCGATTCGTGCGGCAGTCTCTTTCCAGACCGAGAGAAGATTTCTGGCATCATACTGGAGGTCCTTTTTCGTGGCCCCTTCGGCGACAGTGCGGACAATCCAGGCGCCTTGATCTGACCCTTTGACCTCAGTGAGCAGATCGCGCAACCGTTTTCGTTCCTTGCGGTCTTCCACACGCTTGGAGATATTGATCTTATGTTTCTGGTAAGGGAAATAGACCAGATATCTTCCCGGGATGGAGAGATCCATGGTGAGTTTCTTGCCCTTATCGGATATTTCATCCTTTTCCACCTGGACCGGGATGATCTGGCCGGTCTTGATCATGTCCCCCAAGGCTCCATGCCGCGCCTTGGCGGGGGCATGGGGGGTAGGGAGGGCATCATCCCCAGCCAGGAAGCCATCCTTGGGGAGGCCGATATCGATGAAAGCAGCCTGGATGTTGTTCAACACACGAACCACACGGCCGACATAGATGTTCCCCACTGCACTCTCCTGGTCCGGACGGTCCAGGAAGAGATCCACCAGCTTCTGATCCTCGAACAGCCCGATCAGGGTGTGGTCACGGCGGACACTGATTGCGAGTTGCCTGGTCATATCAGCGGCTCATCCCCGGCATCGGAATGGACCCTTCGAAATCATCGGAATCATCCGGGTCAGCCTGGTTCTTGGGACGCATAATCCCATTGCGTGTGGATTTCATAAAGGTGATTATTTCCTGAATCTGAGGGATATCGCCATGCAGGTCGAGTATCTGCGCGATGGCATCATCCATCTTCAAACCTGACAGAAAAAGCAGCTTGTAAAACTTTCGGATAGCCCGAATGGTGGCGATTGGAAAACCGCGCCGTTGCATTCCAACAATGTTGACTCCCCCGGGGGCACCCGGATTTCCGGCAGCCCGCATGTATGGGGGGAGATCCTGGCGAAGGGCTGAGAATCCCCCCAGGAAAGACCCTTTGCCCAGGCGTGTAAACTGGTGCAGGGCAATCACTCCTCCGATGACACACCAGTCATGAATCTCCACATGCCCCGCCAGTGTGGCCACATTGGCCATGATCACTTCATTGCCGACAAAGCAGTTGTGCGCCACATGGGAATACGCCATCAACATGCAGTTTGAGCCGATGATGGTTTTTTTCCCCTCCCCGGTGGCACGGTTCGCGGTGGCATATTCACGGAAGATGTTGTCATTTCCGATTTCAAGCCAGCTCTGGCACTCCAAGTCGAACTTCTTGTCCTGGGGTGGAGTTCCCAGAACCGCCCCATGTCCGATGAAGTTCCGTTCCCCGATAATGGTATTGCAGCCGATCAGGACCTGTGATTGAAGAACACAACCAGCGCCGATCCGCGCATTCCCTTCGATCCGGCAATACGGACCGATTTCGACATCATCAGCGATTTCCGCCCCGGTGGACAGGATGGCTGTTGGATGAATCTTTGCTCCCATAGTAATTATTCTCGATGGCTTTCAAATTCAATGGATGATTGCGGTGGACTTGCAGGGCTTGTTTCAGTGCCGCATCCATTCCGCCGGATGCTCGAGTGACCGCCAATCCGAAACCTGCTTCACATCTGAAAGAATCATTTTACCTGAGCTGGCGGTGAAAAGATATTCTATCCCTACCGGGGAGTTAAAACGTCAGGCGCCGCGTAGGGACCATCCGGTAAGGATGCCTGCCACTGGATTCCCGCTTTCGCGAGGATGACAAAACTGAAAAGCAGGGATGACAGCGGGAGAGTGACGGCGACATAGAGAGGGATCGGAATAATCGAGGGAAGATGGGGATGGTTGGAGAGGACTGCCCTGATGGGAGTTGGCATCATGGGTGACAATTTCGAGCAGGCTGCTAAGCTGCCGCCGTTATGGAATTGACCGCCATCGAGAAGCTGTTCGGCACAGTTTTCTGCTTTGTCACCGGAGCCTGCATTGGCTCCTACCTGAATGTGTTCATTTACCGCTGGCCGCGTGGCATGTCCACCAACAGCCCGAGCCGTTCGATCTGCTTCTCCTGCGGAAATCCGATCCGCTGGCAGGATAACCTCCCGATCCTGAGCTGGTTCCTGCTCGGAGGCAAATGCCGCACCTGCAAAGCCGCCTTCAGCATCCGTTATGCGCTGGTTGAATTGTTCACCGCCTGCCTGTTCGCACAAATCTTCCTTGTGTTCGGGCTGACCTTCGCGACCGGGGTCTATCTGCTGTGGGCCGCACTCATGGTGGCAGGCAGTTTCATCGACATCGATACCTGCCTCCTCCCGGACCGGATCACCCTGAGCGGGAGTGTGATCTTCCCCCTGCTGGTGCTGGTGCTGGATATGGCGGATGCCAGCGAGGGGCTGGTGGTTGGGGATTGGCGTGAGGCCCTTTTCGGAGCCTTTTTTGGAGCTGGATTCATTTATTTCATCCGATTTCTCGGGACAGCCGCATTCGGACGCGAAGCCATGGGCCTGGGTGATGTCAAACTGATGGCGATGAATGGGGCTTTGCTGGGGTGGTGGCGCTCGCTGTTTGTCATCATGGGCCTCGGACCGGTGCTGGCGCTGCTCACAGTTCTTCTGCTGCGCCTGCTCCAGCGCTTCAAAATCGAGCGATTTTCCGAAGTGCCATTTGGCCCCTTTCTGTGCCTGGCGAGTTATCTGTCGCTGTACTGGGCGGATGAAATGATCGAATGGTGGCTGGCGCTTCCCCCCGGGGCAACCGCATCCCTGGATCAACCCTGGAGATGGCTGGGATGGTAGACATTTCCATACTGGTTCCGGTCTACAACGAATGCGAAACGCTCGGGGAGACCCTGCGGCAGATTCAGGAAGTCTGCCAGTCGATGCACTTCCAGACCGAAGTGATTGTCATCGATGATGGCTCCACCGATTCCACCTCCCAGGTTGCGGTGATTGCGGGAACCATCCTGCTGCGGCACGAACGGAACCGTGGCTATGGAGCTTCATTGAAAACCGGCCTGCGTGAGGCTCGTGGCGAAATTATTGTCATCATCGATGCGGATCTGACTTACCCTCCTCAGCGCATCCCGGAACTGGTGGACCATCTCTCCAATGCCGATATGGCGGTCGGGGCACGCACCGGACGGCATGTCCATATCCCATGGCTGCGGCGCCCGGCCAAGTGGATCCTGCAGAAACTGGCGAACCGGGTCGCCGGACAGAAGATACCCGACCTCAATTCCGGGCTTAGAGCCTTTCGCAAAGCCCCGGCGCTCCGCTATATGCATCTCTTTCCGGATGGATTCTCTCTGACAACCACACTCACACTGGCATTCCTGTGCGATGGCCTGCGAGTGGAGTTTCTGCCGATCGACTATGCGCGCCGCAAGGGGAAATCGAAGATAAATCCGGTACGGGACACGATCAATTTCCTGGTGCTGATCATTCGTGTGGCCGCCTATTTTGAACCGCTCAAGGTGTTCCTGCCGGCTACGATGATTTCGGGGCTGATTTCCCTGTACCTGCTCGGTTATTACTTCTGGAAGGATGGCGGCGTGTCGGACACCGGGGTGCTGGCGTGCACAGTGACACTCCTGCTGTTCATGATGGGGATCCTGGCTGACCTGGTTGTTCGGAGGTCCCGTTCCTGATGAGGCGGGTTCGTCGCCTCCTGTATCATGGGTTTCTGTTCATCCTGATCCTCTGTACGACCGGGTGCGCATACAACCTGTATGCCAACCGCCGCATGAACCAGGAGGTGGTCCGCCTGCCACGCAATCCGGATTCGGTGGTGATTCGCGGGACTGAAGCGGTGACTCTTCCGGGGCAGGGGCCAAATGCCGCTCTGCTGGTCCATGGTTTTGTCGGCTCACGCATCGATTACAATGATCTGGGGGAGATACTGCAGGCCAGAGGATTGACTGTCCGGCTGATGCGCCTGCCCGGCCATGGAACCTTCCCGGTCGACCATGCCACCACCACACGCGAAGAGCTGATTCGTTCAGTTCAGGAGGAATACCTGGCTCTGAAGCACAGCCATCCCCAGGTGGCATTGGTCGGTTTCTCAATGGGAGGAGCCTTGTCGATTCAGACAGCCGCATCGATGCCGGTGGATCGGATGGTCCTCATTGCTCCCTATTTTGGAGTCACGCACCGTTGGTACTACATCCTGCCGGCGGAATTCTGGAATGGGATGCTTTCATGGATGATTCCTTATGTGGTGAAGAGCAATGCATTCACCTGTGTCAACATCGAGGAAGCCAAGGAAAAGCTGTTTTCCTACAAGGTGATCAGCACACGCGGGGCTGGGGAACTGATTCGACTGGGGAAAGAGACGCGGGATCCGGAAATTCTTTCACGGGTCTCCTGTCCGGTTCTGGTGCTTCATTCCCATGGCGATCAGGCTGCTTCACCCTCACGCTCCGAGGAAGCTTTTGAAATGCTCGGTTCGAAAGATAAACGGTTCGTCTGGTATGAACGTTCCAATCACCACATCCTGTGGGATTATGACAGGGAAGCAGCCAAACAGGAAATTGTCGATTTTCTGAGGCCTGTCTGGGATCAGTCATCAGACGCCAGCGAAAGGAATCCGGAGAGTTCCAATGGATAGTCCACAGATACGGGTCGGCATCGGTTATGATGTCCATAAAATCCGCAAAGGCGGACCTCTCCGTCTGGGTGGAATCGATATTCCCGCTGAGATCGAGCTCGAGGGCCACTCAGATGCCGATGTGCTGGTCCATGCCATCATCGATGCAATATTCGGTGCGGCCGGCCTTGGGGATATCGGTGATCATTTTCCACCCTCCGATCCAGCCTATCGCGGCATTGACAGCCTGATTCTGTTGCGGAATGCGAAAGAATCAGCCGCGGCAAAGGGGTTCCAGATCATCAATATCGACGCCACAGTGATTGCCGAGGCACCGCGTCTTGGCGCATATAAAAAGGCCATGGCGGTTCGGCTGTGCGAGGTGCTC
>LMZT01000066.1 GCA_001567115.1 Candidatus Hinthialibacteria bacterium OLB16
CATGGCTCCCCCTTTTGAATAAAAAACCTCGATCACCGGACGGTATTCTTCCAGGGCTGCTGTGGGTGGATAAAACTCGACCGAATCGGCCATGGAATTCAGCGAAGTTTTTTGAAACTCCAGCTGCAGCTGGACCTTCATTCCCCCCCTGAGGCATGACAATGCCCCGGGTTTGAGGTCGATGCGCACACGCCAGTTGTCTTCACTCACACTCCCCGCAAAGATTCCCGCATCCGGCAGCCGGCTCGATGTGGCCTGGGACATTGATCCTGGCTGGTGCGGATCTTCCTGGAATACCTCCATCTGGCAAACCGGCTGGCCCAGAGCTGGAGGTTCTCTGAGAAATGGGTTTGAACCGTAAAGGCATTTCCGTGTGAGAAAAAGCCGTACCCCTGTCAAGGCGGCATCCTCCGGAAGCGAGGGAACCTCGAATGGGATCTGAACCGATGTCAAAACATTCTTTTCAGTGTCCCCGAGGACCAGCTGTGCGGCCGGGAAAGAACCTTCACCTGTGGCAGAGGGTTGTGTTCTTCCGCCGGTTGCTTGCGGATACAGGACCAGCTGAGTTCCTTTGGGATGGTATCGCTGCGCGTAGAAATTATTGACACAGTGCCTGGCGAGGACCAGGTATCCCTCCGGAGAAAGATGAGCACAGTCCAATGAGTTGTTCAGAGCTTCCGGGGGTGAAGGCAGATTCGGGTCGCCATCCGGCAGAGGCACGCTTTTCGGCGCGATCCCTCGTGAGGGATACCCATATTGATACTGCATCAGGCCAAGGTTATTGAGGTGAGTGACCCGGGGATTTTGATCCGCCAGCCGTGCTTTGTACTGTTCAAGGCGGGCCAGTGCCTGATTGAGTGCCAGTGAGGACGGCGACCCCATCCGCGCCCAGATCGACCCCTCTCCGCTTGAAACACACCATGGCACTACCCCAGCTGCACGGGTTTCTTCGAAGTTCAGATAGGTGTAGCCACACAGGAAGACGCTCAGATCGCTGCGCTGGAAAAGGATATGGCCGATGAGCACCTCGAGATCCGCCGCAATGGAGGCAAACACCTGCTCCTGTTCGGCATCGGACTGGGTTGCTTTCCATTTTGAAAAGAAATCATTCCCTCCGAGGCTGATATGGACTGTATCGATGGCTGGATATCTGGCCAGTTCATGGGTTATCAGAGCCAGTTTGTCGGCTTTTTTCCACTGATCCGCACGGGAGCCGCCAATGGCGGTGACATCTCCCTGTTCAACGATATCTCCCAGGCCCGCCTCGTCAAAAGCGGTCCTCAGGGATTGTGCCAGCCACATAACATGCGCCCAGCTGTCTCCCAGCATCAGCACACGGGGTGTTCGCTCACAGAACTCAGCCCGGGAAGGGACCCCGGCCAGCAGCAGGCAAGAAATGAAAACAAGGATGGGTCGGAGAAATGGAAAGGACTCTCCCGCAGCCGGCCGTATCATTCGTTGATCTTCCGGACCAGGTTGAGGCAGTCCATCACCAGTTTTCGCATCTCACTCAATTTTTCGCGTTCGCTGAACTCCGGATGGATGTAGGGGTTGCGGGTATGCTGAACACGGACCAGCAGCAACGAGGTGGGTTGTTTCGTTCTCAGAAAGACCCTGAAGCCCGAGTGGGTTTTTGATCAATACCGGGCCATCCACATTCTGGAAGGAATGGTCCCGTCCGAACAGGAATGTGATCACCCCAAGGGCTTTGAGGCCATCGGCTTTGTATTTGTCTCCATGCTTGGCCATGCGCTCGAGGATCTGTTTGGCGAGATCCTGGGTCAGGTCCTGGGAGATCCCGCGGTTGAGCAGCAGATATCGTGAAAAACCGAGGGTCAGGTTGTCCAGGCTGGGATCATAAAGCAGCCGGACCAGCCTGCGCAGCTCGGCCGAACCAAGGAACTTGAGAAGCCGCTTCCCCATGCGGTGTTTGACCTCATTCTCGACTGCAAAGGAATAGGAGAATCCGGCATTCCGGGCCAGGCCGCTGTCGGAATCGATGCCGATCAGCCCGCACAGCCTTTCCGCCGCAAGCAGCATCGCCTGGGTTTCCGGATCGAAAATATCCAGCGGTCCGAGAGCCTTCTCCAGCCCCTGAAGCAGCTGCTGATCCTGATCTCCCTGGTTGAGGGTTTCCCTGGTGGTTGATGACTCACTCCGGGCTGCCAGGGCACGGTCATGCAGCTGGCTCACCCAGTCATAAAGTTCGCTCTTCATCGCATTGTCGAAACGGATCGAGCTGATCAGGTTGTTCATCTCCTCTTCAAGGGACAGGGCCAGTTGCGGATCGAAGGAGTCAATCAGTTTGTCAAAACGGCTCCGCAGAGAACTCAGGGTGCGGATCTGGTCAAAGACCTGGTCCAGGCAGTCATACAGCCTTTCGAGTTCCTCATCGATACGGCTCTTTGAAATGACCGCAGTCGCTCCGAGCTCATGCGCCAGCGCCCCTTCCTCGAAGCTGCCCACCGCCGAGACCAGGATGACAGGGATCAGCGGATAACGGGCTTTGACATCGCGGATCAGGTCAAGGCCTTCAGTCCGGTGGGTCATGTCCAGGTCGGTGATCACCACCTGGGGGTGCTGGGTGCGGATTTCCTCCAGCGCGCTGCGCAGGTCCTGGGCTTCAAGAACATGATAATCCACAAATTCGAGATTGCGTCTGACCGCTTCGCGGTACAGGCGGTTGTCATCGACCACCAGGACTTTGCGTGATGGCGGACTCATGAGGAAAACCCGGGCCAGGCGGAGCAGCCTTTCTGCTGGAAGGCGCGGTAATCCCGTGACAACTGACCCTGGGAGAAAAGGGCATTGCCGGTCACGACCCACTGGGCGCCCAGGCCGGCCAGCTCCTCGAGATTCCCGGAATGAACCCCTCCATCGATTTCGAGAATCACCTTTCCACCGGTTCGATCCTCGATCAATTTCCGCAGGCTTGCAATTTTTCCCCGGCAGGACTCGATAAAACTCTGGCCGCCGAATCCGGGATTGACTGTCATCAGCAGGATAAGGTCGAGTGACGGCCAGAGATATTCGAGGATCTCCAGGGGGGTGGCCGGATTGAGCGCCAGCCCCGCCATTTTTCCCTGGTCGCGGATTTTCTGGAGGCTGCGGTGCACGTGGCAGCCCGCTTCGGCATGGACTGTGATGCAGCGAGTATTCGGGAAGTCGAAAGCCTCGGTCCACTGGTCGGGATCGGTCACCATCAGGTGGACATCGAAGGCCATTTCAGTCCCCTTCGAAAGCGACTTGACCAAGGGTGGGCCGATAGTCAGATTCGGCACAAAATGGCCATCCATGACATCCAGGTGAAGAACCTGGCAGCCGGCCTGCTCTAGTTCATGCACCTGCTCTCCCAGGCGGCAGAAATCCGATGACAGAATCGATGGCAGAATCTGGAATGTTGAACGGATGGAGTCATCTGAAGGAATCACTGTGTCATTATCCCGATGTTCAGTTTAACAGCCGCCTGGGCGGAAAGTTTCTCGCCGGGAGGCGGTTCCTGGGACATCACTTTATTTTTCCAGGCGGATTGAGTGGTTTTCTCACGGTTGAAGGTCAGTGTAAAAGGGGATTTCTCGAACTTCTGGCGCACCTGCTGCTCAGTCATTCCGATCAGGTCCGGCATCACATAATCGAGCGGCCTGGGGCCGCGGCTGACCAGCAGGTCGACCTGGGTGTCACGTGGAACTTCAGATCCCGGAGTAGGATTTGTTGCGATGATGTGGTTGGCCTCGATGGCGGGATGATAAGCATGGGCCTGGATGCCAACCGGCAGGCGTTCGGCAGCCAGTTTGAAAGCGACATCCTTGAGGTCGATTCCTTTCAGGTCGGGCATGGTGGTTTTTTCGACTGTGGCAGCCACATAGAGAATGACATCCCGCCCGATCTTGGCCTGGGTGAAGGCTTCCGGCATCTGGGCAACCACTGTCCCTTCACGAAAGCGTGCATCCTTCACCAGGTTGATCCTCGAAAGAGTCAACCCTGCATCGGCGATGCGTGACACCGCCTCCTCCTGGGGCATCCCCAGCAGCGAGGGCATCGGGACCACCTTCTTCTTGCCCAGCTGGGTATACATGATGTAGCCGATCACCATCGAAAAGATGGAGACAAACACCAGTGTGAAAACAAACATCAGGCATCCGCGGAACATGATCCCACCGGGTCGGTTTCGATTTCAGCCATGGCCAGTTCATTGTTGGTGAATCCGATTCTTCGCACTTCTTCTTCCAGCACAACTCCGGCATGTGCAAAGGCCATCCGTTTCATTTTTCCAGTCAATTTGAGCACATCCTGAGCGGTGGCAGAGCCACGATTGATGATTATGTTGGCATGTTTTTCAAACACACAGGCATCTCCGACCGACAATCCGCGCGCCCCTGCCTGATCGAGAATCAGGCCTGCAGCTGTCCGCCTCCCGCCAGGCGCAGCAGGCGGGAGATTCTTGAAAAAACTCCCGGCTGTTGCCGCCTCGTGAGGCGGGTGCTTTTCCGCACGCAGGGCCAGTGTGTCCCGGATGGTCTGTTCCAGCCGATCCCTCTCTCCAGTGGGAAGATGAAACCTGGCTGAAACCACCACATCCCCGCTTGTTTTGAGGCGTGACTCGCGGTAGTCAAAGCACAGGCTTTCAGGCGAAACAGTTTCAATGCCGCCTCCCGCAGTGGCCAGATCCACCGATTCAATCAGTTCTCCGATGTTCCTGCCGAAGGCTCCGGCATTCCCGACAATCGCGCCCCCACACTGCCCGGAATCCCCGCCAGATTTTCGAACCCTGAAAGGCTCAATCCGGTTGTATATCTCACCAGATTCATCAGTGGCAATCCCGCCCCGGCGGTTACCAGCCCGGGCCTGGTTTCAGCCAGGGTTTCGATCCGGTTGAGAATCAGGACTCCCTCGAACCCGCGATCGCAGAAGAGGACATTGCTTCCTCCCCCCAGCAGAAACCAGTCCACCCCTTCCCTGCGGCACTCCTGAATCAGCCGTACCATCTGGTCCGCTTCGGTAATGGTTGCACACCAGCGTGATGGTCCGCCGATCCGGAAGGTGGTCTGCGACCTGAGCGGAACCTTTTCCTGAACTGCGCCAGCCGGCAGCCAGCTTTTTAGATATTCTCCCCAATCCCTCATAACAGAACTGATTGTAGGATAGAAATCCGGGCTTTTCGAGATTGCATAGATTGTGGTTGACGGGCCATGGCATCCTGGGAAATAGTGAGCCAGCCCGAGAGATATCTCGGTTTATCCCTTTTCAGAGGAGAACAAGATGCGTGGATTGACTGTCCCATTTGTTTCAGCCCTGCTTTTTCTCAGTTTTTTCCTGTCGGCCAATGCCTTTTCCGAAGAGCCGCTCAAAATCATAGCGGGTCCTTATCTCATGGATTTTGATCAGACCCGAATGACAGTCATGTGGGAAACCAACCTGCCGGCACCCTCCAAAGTCCTGTATGGCGAGGAAGCTCCCCTGACCTCCGAGGTTGCCAGGCCTGAACCGGCCACCATCCATGAAGTGGTTCTGGAAGGCCTCAAACCCGAAACGAGCTATTACTACCAGATCCTGTCCACAGACTCAGCCGGAAAGGAGGTCACTGCCGAGGTGGCCACTTTCATGACTGCTGTCCATCCTGATACCGCCTTTGCCTATTGTGTCATGGGAGACCACAGAACCTATCCCGATCGATATGAGAAGATTGCCGATCTCGCTTATGCCGAACGCCCCAACTTTGTTATCAATGTCGGCGATGTGGTTTCCAACGGGACTGTCAAACAGCAATGGATCGATGAGTTCCTGTTCCCGGCCAGAAAACTGATGGCGCGTGTTCCCACCTACATTTCAATCGGCAATCATGAAAAGAATGCCGACTGGTATTATAAGTATGTCTCTTACCCGAAGCCTGAAAACTATTACTCATTCGACTTCGGAAACTCCCACTTCACCATTGTCGACAGCAACCAGCCGCTCGTGCCCGGCCAGGACCAGTACAAATGGATTGAGCAGGACCTCGCGCAGTCCAATGCCACCTGGAAGTTTGTGGTGCACCACCATCCACCCTACTCCTCGGATGAGAACGATTATGGCGACACGGTGAAGAAGTTCGAGAAAACCGATCGTGGGGAAGTTGACATGAGGGAAGTGACCAAACTTTATGACAAATATGATGTCGATCTGGTGTGGGTTGGGCACATTCATGATTACGAACGCACCTGGCCGCTCACGGATGGGAAAGTCGACCAGGAAAATGGCGTGATTTACATCCAGACCGGCGGAGGTGGCGCCGAACTCGAAAATTTCGCCCCGACCCGTTCCTGGTTTACCGCCAAAGTCTTCAGAGGCTGGCAGTTCTGTTCAGTCGCCATCCACGGCAAAACCCTCCGCATGATGGCTTATGACATCGATGGAAAAATGTATGACTACCTCGATCTGGCAAAATAAAAAATTGGCTTGAGCGGTTCGCCGGGGCCGTAAGAATTCTTTCGACGGCCCCGGCAGGCAGGCTTCCCCCCACCGCGGGCTTCATCTCATCGGCACTCGAAACAGGCGGATTTCATTGGTCTGATTCGGGCAGGCCACTTCCGCATAGATCCACATCTCTTCTTCCACCCGGAGCCAGTGCGAATAACGGAATGTCCCAAAAAGGTCCCCGGGAGTGGGACTGGCTGCCAGAGGCGAATCGGGTGTCAGGTCGATTACCCGATGCAGGTCAAAAGTGAATCCCAGTCCAGTCGCCACATTGTAAACCGGATCATACCAGGTGGTGCTCGAACCTTCATACACGAACAGATATCCTATCCCGAGGGGAACCACACATGCGGGCCGTACAAAGAAATCATGCCAGCCATCGAGATTCATAACGGATTCCTCCGGCCGCCCGACCGGTTTCCAGATCTCTCCATCTGAACTGGCCCAATGGTAGATCCGCTCGGTCCTGCGCATGTACCCGATGACATGGCAGTGGAATTCTCCTCCGGTGAAGAAGATGAAGGGATCCTTGTACTCCTCAGGGAGAATATCTCGCGGATAACGCCTGGGAATGGACTGGATGACTGGATAAGCCGAGCCGGGATCGATCGCATCCAGGCCAGGGGCATCCTTCCATTTGATAATAGCCCAGGGGCCATCTTTCCATGGTCCACATCCATACAGTTTGAAAAGGCTGGTTTCGGGATCGATCAGGATCGCAGGCCTCTCGAATCCTGGAATGGGAACCTGGTCACGCCGGATGCCCCCCACAACCTCGAAATGGATGCCATCGCGGCTTTTCAGAAAGCGGATTTCGTATCCTCGCAGGCCTCGTGGGGAATCGGCGGTGCGCATCCGGCAGGCCATCCAGAAAGTTCCCTGCCCATCTCGAACCACCGAGGGCGCCCCTGCCCACCATTCCGCTTCCTCTTTGTCCGGCTTGAGAATGACGATTCCCTCACCCAGGCGGGAAAACAGGCTTCTATACGTATCCCCTGCGGCAGGGTGTGTTCCCGGCCAGTCCTGAAATTCTTCCATGGCAGTGGCTCCTGATGAACCGGCCCATCACAATCCCAGCATCTACTGCCAGTCTGGATGTGTGGCTTGAATCACTTAATTAAATGGGAAAAACAGGCTCTCAACGCCCCGGGGATTCGATTGGCTCACTCTCCTCAGGCAGTGCCTGGCTGCCCTCGATCCCCAGTTTTTCACGCAGCTCTTTTTCCATCCGTTCGGCAACATGCGGATTTTCCAGAAGATAACGGCGTGCATTCTCTCTCCCCTGGCCGAGGCGTTCATCCCCATAGGTGAACCAGGTGCCGCTTTTCTCGACCACTTTGTGGATCGCCGCCAGATCGATCAAATCCCCGATCTTCGAAATTCCTTCACCGAAAAGAATGTCGAACTCCGCCTCACGGAAAGGCGGGGCCATCTTGTTCTTCACCACTTTCACTTTCACCCGGTTGCCGACAGCATCATTTTTATCCTTGATTGCGGCCAGTTTGCGGATATCGAGCCGAATGCTGGAATAAAACTTCAGCGCGCGGCCTCCTGGTGTGGTTTCCGGGCTGCCGAACATGACACCGATTTTCTCCCGGATCTGATTGATGAAGATCGCGATGGTCCGTGAACGGTTCAACACAGCGGTCAGTTTCCGCATGGCCTGCGACATCAGGCGTGCCTGAAGCCCGACATGCGCATCCCCCATTTCGCCATCGATTTCCGCTTTGGGAACCAGCGCTGCGACTGAGTCCACTACAATGACATCGATGCTGTTGGTCCGGATCAGTGTCTCGGCGATATCGAGCGCCTGCTCACCGGTGTCCGGCTGCGACACCAGCAGCTCATCCACATTGACCCCCAGCTTCTGGGCATAATGAACATCCAGGGCATGCTCCGCATCGATGAAGGCCACCTGTCCGCCCGCTTTCTGGGCTTCGGCGACGATCTGCAATGCCAGTGTGGTTTTTCCCGAGGACTCAGGCCCGAAAATCTCCACAATCCTTCCTCTCGGGATCCCCCCAATTCCCAGGGCCACATCCAGCGAAATCGAGCCGGTGCTGACCACCGGCACTTTTTCATGAATGTTTTCCCCCATCCGCATGATGGAGCCTTTTCCATAGGTTCTCTCGATCTGGGTGATGGCAAGCTCGATTGCTGAATGACGTCCATTGTCGCTGGAAGCGGCGGGCATTGTTTTTCCTCCTGGTGCATTTAATGTCACTAATATAGAGAGGGGATTCTCCCGAGTCAATACGAATTTGGAGAAAAATCACGTGTTTTCAGGCCTTGGCCTTTTTCCCTTTGGCATGTGCCTGGATATCCATCAGATTCATCATGTGTGATGTCGCCTCGATGGCGGCCATCACCTGGTCGGATTCCACCCCGCGGGTTTTGAGGCCGTTCTTCCAGGTGATCACAGTCTCCACGAGGGCATCGGATTTCCCGCCGGGCGGGATATGGACCACATAATCCGCCAGCATCGGGATTTCGAATGGGAACATGTCTTCTTTGGTGCGCAGTGCTTTAACAAAGGCATCGTAACCACCATTTCCCCTGCCATAGGCATCGATGTCCTTGCCGCGGTAACGGATCCTGATGGCCGCAGTTGCGGACAGGCCGGTCGAGGAGACAATCACAGTATTCAGCACCTGGAAAGACTTTCCGCCCGGCTCTTC
Source organism: Candidatus Hinthialibacteria bacterium OLB16 (assembly GCA_001567115.1). GTDB lineage: Bacteria > Hinthialibacterota > Hinthialibacteria > OLB16 > OLB16 > OLB16. The sequence goes on from LMZT01000066.1 coordinate 9,132, forward strand.
CATCAGGTCTGTCAGCAGGTAAGGCAGGTCATCGGCAGTCACCAGTTCCTTGTTGTCTCCCAGCTGAATGACCTTGTCCAGCAACTTTTTTTTGACCTCATCTGGCAGCTCGATGCCCAGCTGGCGGAGGTTCATCTCGATGCTCGCCTTGCCGGACATTTTACCCAGGGCATACTCCCGATCCCGTCCAAACCGCTTCGGGGTCAGGGTGCTTTCATAGAGGTTCCCTTTTTTATCGCCATCGGCATGGATGCTGGCAGTCTGGGTAAAGACATTGTCTCCGGTGATCGGTTTGTTGGATGAGATCCGCAGTCCGGTGAACAGCTCGAGCATCCGGCTGGCTTCCTTGAGGCGCTTGAGATCGATCGAGGTCTTGTACTCGGAATGGTCCTCGAGCACCACCGCCACCTCATCGAGGCTGGTGTTGCCGGCACGCTCCCCAAGCCCGTTCATGGTGCAGTGGAGGCCATCCGCACCCGCCTTGACTGCATACAGGGCATTGGCTGTGGCCAGGCCATAATCATTGTGGCCATGAAAATCGATCCGCTTGCCGGTCACCTTCTGGCGGGCTTCGCTGACATAACGGTACACCTGGTCCGGGTTGAGGATCCCCAGGGTGTCCGGAAGCAGGAACCGTTGAATGGGGATCTGGGAGCAGTGGCGATACAGGAAATCGACATAGTCCGGGGAATGCCTCACCCCATTGGACCAGTCTTCAAAATAGATGCTGACCTGCATGTTCTGGGACTGGGCATACGAAACAGTGGCTTCGATATCCGCCAGGTGGCGTTCGGGTGTCTTTCGGAGTTGCCCTTCGAGGTGGCGCAGGGAGCCTTTGGTCAGCAGGTTCATCACCCGGCAGCCGGCGGAAACCAGCCAATCCACAGAGGCTTTGATATCGGTGAATCCCAGGCATTCCACACGGTCGCCTTTGCCCTGGGAATCGGCCCAGCGCATGATATTGGTGACAGAGCGATGCTCTCCTTCGGAAACTTTGGCGCTGGCGACTTCGATCCGGTCGGCGCGCACCCCATCGAGAAGCAGCTGGGCGATGGTCAGTTTTTCCTCTGCAGAGAGTGATACTCCCCGTGTCTGTTCGCCATCCCGCAGGGTGGTATCCATGATCTCGATGGTGCGTTTCTTCTTCTGCATAACCTTTACTCCTGTAACCTCCTGAGAACCACTATTGTAAAATCATCCTTGGGGGGAAGACCCTGGGTGTACAAAGATGCCTTATCGAGAATGTGCCAGAGAAACCCGGAGGCTGTTTTCGTGGGGCACTCATGCACCCATTCTGCAAGTTTTTTTTCACCGACCATTTCACCATCGGCATTGGCCAGTTCTGTCAGGCCATCTGTGTAGAAGATGACAGCATCTCCCGGCTCGAGAGACACCTCGAGAGTTTCGTATTCGACCTGGAGAAACAGGCGCAGTGGAAACCGTGGTTTGGTCGGGAGAATGCTGGATTGTTTTTCCCGGGCATTCCAGAGGATTGGTGGCGGATGCCCGGCAGTGGCATATTGAAGTTTATGGGTCAGGTTGTTGAATATGGCATAAACCGCTGTGACGAACTGGTCGCCGGGGATAAAGCGGGCCATCAGGCCATTCAGAACCGACAACGCTCCACCCGCATGCAGCAGCTGATTCAGGTGCGCCTGCGCCAGGACCCGGGTGATGGACATCACAACCGCCGAGGCGGCTCCATGGCCGGAGACATCCGCCACCAGCACCCCCAGATGGTGGCGGGTCAGTTCGAGGAAATCATAGTAATCCCCGCTGGCCTCAGTGCTGGGGAGGTAGTGGCTGGCGAATTCCAGGCCGGGGAATTCGGGCAGCTCCTGTGGGAGCAGGTTCTCCTGGATGCGCTGAATCTGCTCCATTTCCATCTTGAGGCGTTCCGAAAGATTCTGGAGCTCGTCATTCTGGCGAATCAGGAGGGAATTCGCTTCCGCCAGCAGTTCGGTCAGCTGGCTTTCCCAGTTTTTGACAACAGCACTGATTTTATGGCGGATGCGATTGAATTCTTCCCCGCGCAGCATGGAGGTATCCACCAGAATCGAGGCCGCCGATTCCCCATAGGCGATATGCTCCATGACAGGATGCCGGTTTTTCTCTTCAGATTTATCGCTGGATTCCATAGTGTTCTGTTATCGTATCCGATGCTCTGAAGAATGGAAGCCGAATATCCATTTCGTCGGCATGTGCTCTCAATCCACAGACTGGATGCAATAAAGATTCTCACCTGTCCGAACCAGCAGCTGATTTCGAATGGCGACTGGAGTGGATCGGCAGGGGCTTTCTCCGATGACGAATTCGCTGATCTGGCGGAAGGCATCCTCCGCCGCCACCACAAAGATTTCCCCCTCCTCGGTGATCAGATAGATTTTACCATCCGCCCCGGCCGGTGAGCCACGAAAAATTCCCTGAGTGGTGAAACGGTGAACCCATTTGACCTCCCCGGATGAACGGTCCAGGCAGGTGAAAAATTTTCCATCGCCATCCAGCACATACAGCCTTTCGCCATACACCAGGGGGACACACACATCGCTGGTGTGCTTTTCCAGTTTCCAGGCGATGGCGCTGTCATCCAGCAGGCCACCTCCCCCGCCTTTGATGGCGAACACAGGTTCTCCCTTGGGAGCGCAGACATAAATCAGGCCTGGGCTGGTGACTGGTGTGGGAACCACCCTCCAGTGGCTGATTTTGCGTGGATTCCAGCTCCCCCAGCGCCAGAGCTCCCTGCCGGTATCCGGGTCATGTCCGGTAATGCAGTCCCCGCCGAAAACCAGCACCTCAGGCCGCCCGTTTCCTTCGTAGGGAATCGGGGTGCTGTAGGATTCCCGGGATTCCTCGACTGCCTCGGAAGGGCGGATCTGTTTCCAGAGATCCTTTCCCGTTTCCGGATCGATTGCCAGGAGGAAAGACTCGCGTGGCCCTTCATAGTCTGTGCCGGGGCCATCGATCGGGTGGCCGCGGTGCAGGATCTGAACAAACAGCTTCCCATGGTAGAGCAGGGGGCTGGCATGGTAGCCGAACAGGATATGAAATGGTCCATGATCTTCCTGAAGGTTTCGCTTCCACAACTGCCTTCCATCAAAATCAAAGGCCGCCAGATCGGAGCTGCCGAAAAGAAAAATGACCTTCTTCCCATCCGTCACCGGGGATGGGGAGGCCATATTCCGGCCGCGCCCCTCATCGCTGAAGCCGATTCCAACCACCTCTTCCCACAGGATTTTTCCATTGGTGCGATCGATGCAGTAAGCGATCAGGTCTTTGGTTTCATCATCCAGGGAGGTCACGAAGACACGGTCTTCCCACACCACCGGGGTCGCTCCGCCGGCGCCGGGAAGGGGAGTCTTCCAGGCGACATTTTCTGTCGCGCTCCAGACTGACGGCAGCCCGGTGGCGGTGCCGGATCCATTGAAGGAAGGGCCGCGCCACTGGGGCCAGTTTTCACTGGCTCTGGATGGAGATCCCACGGCCACGAGCCAGAATGCCAGCAGCCAGGCACAGAAATGGCAACTGCGGGATTGTTCTGGCATGGCCGGTTTCGTGGATTCCTGAATTTTCACTCTCAACCTCCGGTTTTCAGTTCAGTGCCGGGTTCGGCATACCAGGACTGCAGGATTTCCTCGATCTTTTCGGACGGAAGGGAATCTTTGAAGCGCAGGAAATACCTTGCCGGTGAGGATGGCCGATTTTCAGAAAAGAGGGTCTCCCCTTTTTCACCAACCTCGATGGTGCCAGGCCCTTTCAGGTCGAAATGTCCTTTGTCAGGCTCCAGCGCCCACAGCATGGCTGTCTGATCCCAGGATGGGCGGTCCCATTTCTTGTCTTTGAGCACATCCTGAAAAAAGGTTTTGTAAGCCACCCACACCGGATTATCGGGAAGCAGGGTCTTCTGCAGGAGATCGCCCCGTGAGAACACCCGCGACCCGATCTCGTAACCGCTGATGTAAACCGGTGTCGGCCATTCCGCCAGAACCTTTCGTGCGGCTGGAATATTTTCCTTTACATTAAATTCGGTGAACTCCGGACGTTCCGAGTCGCCCGCCATCATCGAGAGGAACTCCACTTTCTGGCGAATCAGGTCCTTCCCGGATAGCGGGATGGCATCCCCCTCATGGTTCGCCTCCGTGTCGAGGAGAATGGCCAGATTGGTGCTGAAGCCGGTCACCACGACACGGACAGAGCCATCTTTCTGCTCGTGGAGCACCTTTCTGAGCAGTTTGACCGCATCCCTGGCCTCGCTTGCGGGCAGGTGCATCTCCTCGGCTATCTTCTGTGTAAATGCCCCATGCGCCAGCCCGATGGTGGCTGCGCATCCTCCCACTTCCACTGAATCCTGCTTGTAGTATTTGAGGATGGCCTGGATGCCCGGAACCGCCCAGGGGCTGGCATTGCTCGAAGTCACCAGGGGGAACTGGATGCGGCCGGCAGCGCTGGCACGGAGCGCCATCACCTGCGCCAGGGCGTCATCGATGTCATTTCCCATGTCGGTATCGAAAATAATGACTGGAGTCGGCTTGTTATTCACTGTTGTATCCTCTCTGGCAGCGGCTTCATTCAAACAGGCAATTGAACACAGGATGCACACCATGAATCCCGGCACTAATCTTGACGATTTCATCATGTTCTGAAAATCACCTCGCGGATGGATTGACTGGGCCGCAGCCTGCAGGGAATCGTGTCATATTTCAGATTTTGAACAAGACCCGCGTGACGGCTGGCGCCCGGACCGCTTGCCCGATGTCAGATGGTGCTGGTATGGTGAGGCTATGAACATGAAAGGCCGGGTTGTGCTGCTGATCGCCCATGGAAGCCGCGAAGAGATCGCCAATCAGGAAGTATGCGAGATGGCGCAGCGGATGGAAAAGAGGCTCGACCGGGTGCCAGTCATCGCCTGCTTCCTCGATGTCGCCTCTCCAGACATCCCTGAGGGCTTCAGGCAGGCAGCCAGCCTGGGTGCCTGCCAGATCACCGCCATCCCCTTTTTTCTTGCAACCGGCGCGCATGTCGGTCAAGATATCCCGCGCATACTCGAGGATTGCAGGAAGGGGCATCCCGGGATCGAGGTCCGGATTACCGCTGCAGTCGGCCCCGATCCGGGGCTGGATGCAATCGCCCTCGAACGCATGCACCAGGCATCCTGGCCAGATCAGAAACCTTCTGGAGGCAGGCCGATGGCTCAAGAAAGTGTGGGATCCAGCCCATGGCTGCACAAACAAAGCGGCATTCGCGAAGAGTTCCGGAGTGTGTGCGGTTTCCGTAGAAATATCCTCACCCCTGCGGATGAAACCCGCATCTCGATTTCGCACCTGAGGATCAATGATTCACGAAACCATTACCATAAGGTGCTCGAAGAGGTTTACTATGTTCTCAAAGGTGAAGGCAGCATGTCGCTGGATGGAGAAAAGATCCCTTTGCGCCCGGGGGATGCAGTGGTTGTGCGCCCGGGTGTCCGCCACCATGCCGAAGGAGACATCGAAGTGCTGATCATCTGCTGCCCGCCATTCGAAGATGGAGACTGTTTCTACGATGAGTGAAGCTCCAGTCAATGAGGGCATCTATACCGGCTTCGCCCCGGGATATGACCTGGTCATGAAGGATGTCGACTACACGGCCTGGGCTGCTTACATCCTCGATCTGCTGGCCCATTACAGCCTGAAAGGCAAACGGATTCTCAACCTTGCCTGCGGGACAGGAACCACTGAAATGGAGTGGTTGACAGCCGGTTATCAGATCGTCGGAATTGACCAGTCCGAACAGATGATCCAGGCCGCCATCCGGAAAAATCCGCCCCATAAGCACCTCCGGTTTGCTGTGGGGGACATGCGGGATATTCACCTCGATGAAACCTTCGACCATGTCTGCTGCCTGTATGATTCCCTGAATTATCTGACACGCCCGGCCGATGTCATTTCCTGCTTTCAGGCGGTGGCCGCCCACCTCGAACCGGGTGGGGCTTTCATTTTTGATGTTGCAACCGAGTGTAACATCCTCGAGAACTTCACCAACATCACCTATGCCGAGAATTTCGATGACTTCGCCTATATCTGGGAAAATGAATACAACATCAGAACCAAGATCTGCCGCAGTGATTTCTTCTTTTTCTCGCGGGAGCCGGATGGGGAGGCCTTCAGGCGCAGCCATGAGACCCACTTCCAGCGGATCTACACCACCCGTGAAATTCTCCGCTGGCTCAAGGACACCGGATTCGAGCATCTTGGATCATTCGATGGCTTTACACTGAATCCTCCCTCCCCCCAATCGGAAAGGATTCATTTTGTAGCGCGGCGCCTCCGGCAGATATAATCCGGGTGGGCATCACACTCACCCGGCAGGAAAGGGGCCATCCCCCGGTATGAGATTCACCATGATCCGCTGGATCCTTCCCGGCTTTCTGATCATTGTTTTCCTGGCGCTGATGCTGAGCTCTTTTAATGTCAATTCCAAAGCCTGGACCGAATTCAATAGATCCCTGGAAACCACTCTGCTGATCGAAGCACGGGCAAGGGCCGGCTGGCTGTCCGACCGGCTGGACCCGTTTTTTACAGCCTGGAGGAGCGATACACGCCAGGCGCTGCTGCCTGACTGGACCGGAGCCAGCTGGCTGCTTCTGGATGCCAGTGGTGAAACCGCCCTGGATGACACCGGTGAAGCCTTGTATGCCGAGCCGCTTTCTGCTTCTGAAGAGGTTGTCTGGCAGGAAGACCTGGCCGAGTTCAACCAGGCCCTTCAGGGCTATGCGGTGTGCGGGCCTGCCTGGCACAAAGGCGGAAAGTACGGGATGCGGGTCTTTGTCCCGGTTTCCACCGCCAGCGGATCGATCAGCACCCATTGGGTTCTGGTTGGAGAGGCCAACCAGGGAACCGGGGAGGACACAGCTTTTTCCCAGATGTTCGAGACTCAAAGGCGTTTCTGGCTGACCACCATCCCGCTCGCAGCCGCTTCGCTGCTGTTCCTGGTGCTGCTGATAAGGGGAATCTCGAGGACTCAGAGACTCGAGAGGTCCCTGCGTGAAGCCGAGGAGTCCATGGAACTGGAATCCCTCACTTCCACTCTCGCGCATGAGGTCCGCAATCCGCTTTCGATCATCCAGAGCTGCGCGGAAATCCTCCGGAAGCAGGAGCCGCTCAGTGAAGATGGGAAAGAGCTGGTCCAGGATATGATCGAGGAAGTCCATCGGACTCAGGATGTCTTGTCACGCCACCTTCATCCCGAACGCTACCTGGTGCATGAGATCGATGATGTCGTCGCGTTCTGCCGGGATTTCTGGAAACGCCGTGAAGCCCTGCTCGAAACACGCCAGATCACCCTCACGGAATCCTACCCCCCTGAAGAAGGCCTCTTCAGGGCGCAGGGGATTCCCGAGCATTTCGAGAAGATCCTCGACAATCTTCTCAGAAACTCGATCGAGGCGCTCCCGGGTGGAGGGCAAATCGCTTTTTGTGTGTCCGTGGATGCAGGCCAGGTGCTGATCACTTTCCAGGACAATGGGCCAGGGCTTCAGGGAAAGCCTCTCGCCTCCTCGGAAAAACCCGGAGGGAAAGGCCTTGGGTTGCGGCTGGCTCATAAATGGCTGAAAAAGTGGGGAGGGAACCTGGTGGTCAGGAATCGGCATGAGGGTTTTTTCCGCAGGTGTGCCGGAACCGAGATCAGGATTTCACTGCGCCGGCTGAGTTCATAAGACCTGGAGAGGATTTCACCCGGCAGGGAAAGGCGGTTTCACTGCTGCCATCAATCAGCCCGACTGCAAGATCGGAGAATCGGTCGCCTGGCGCAGGTGGAAAACGGCATGGATCGAGGTTGCGAAATGAGCATCGAGATCCCGTGTGTTTTTATCCCGATGCTCCAGATAGACCGGCACAAAGGAATTCCAGTCTCCCGGTTCTTCACCACAGAAAGAGTGTGCGGCCTCGACCATCTCGACCAGGCCGAATCCATATCGAGGTGAACGGAAATCCAGAAATACAACCTGGCCATCCTGGCCCAGAATCAGGTTTCCTGGATGATAGTCGCCATGGAGCAGCTGGTAGCGGGAGGGAGCAAAGGCATCGCACCAGTCCTGGAACCAGTGCGCGGTTTCGGCTTCGGCATCCACCAGCTCAGGGAACAGATTTCGAATCTTCAGCCAGCGTTCATGAAATCGCTGTTTCCAGCGCACCGAAAGATAACGCCCCTTCCAGGCCCCGGCCTTTCCATAGCGGCGGGATTCATGGCTGTGCAGGAGCGCAAGCGCCTTCGCGGCCTGTGAGTGTGCCTCGAGGTTTCCGGAAAGATCGCGGAACGATTTGCCTTCCACTTTTTTTTCCAGAATCCAGGTTCCCTGCGGGGTGCTGCCTTCGCCGATTCTTTCCGGAATCCGCAGCCCCAGATCCGAAAAAACATCACTGGCTTCAAGATAACTCTTCAGACGGGAGGGTTCTTCGGCAGGATACCAGCGCAGGATCAGGGATTTTCCGCCGCTCTCAGCCTGGAAGACCTCGGAGGACAAGCGATGCTCGACTGGATGGATGTCCACATCAGGCTCAAGCCGGAGCTGGGGGGAGATCGAAGTTTTCCAGAGGTCAGTAAAAAACTCGCTGGCAGGTTCGGGCATGTCGCTGTCGATCACCTCTGGGGCAGGCGGACCGGCTGCCATCTGGAAAAATCAGGTGCGGCAGGCAGCACCGGTTTTTTCAAGAAAATTGGAAAGTATCTTTTTCCCCACTGTGGTCAGAATGGATTCCGGATGGAACTGAACTCCATATATCGGATATTCGAGATGCCTCAGCCCCATGATGGTTCCATCTCTGGTCCAGGCATTCACCTCGAGGCACTCGGGGAGTCCTTCACGGTTTACCACCAGGGAATGGTAACGGGTCGCGGTAAAGGGGTTTTCAACTCCCTTGAACAGGTCCGAATCATCATGGGTGATCTCGGAGACTTTGCCATGCATGATTTCATCGGCACGAACCACGCTTCCGCCAAAACACTGCCCGATGCACTGGTGCCCGAGGCAGACCCCGAGAATCGGGAACTGGCTGCCCAGCTGGCCGATCAGGTCAAGAGAAATGCCGGCTTCATTGGGGGTGCAGGGGCCGGGTGAAATCACGATCCCATCGGGTTGAAGGGCACGGATTTCATCGACAGTGATGCGGTCATTGCGTGCAACTTCGAGCTGCGCGCCAAGTTCGCCCAGGTACTGGACCAGGTTGAAAGTGAAAGAGTCGTAATTGTCGAGAATAAAAATACGCACCATATTCCTAATTTAATCAGGCTCTCATGGAAAAGCAACACGAGGGCTGGAAGGATGGGTGTTTTGTCTGTCAATTCCCCCCAGGTTATGCTGCCCGTGTTTCAAGAATAAACCTCGCCCGTTCCCGGCGCAGCATTTCAAAAGGGGTAATACAGTTCACTCCCACACCCAGACAGACACCAGGAATCTTCACCCTGTGGATCGAGGCGTTCAAACGCTCATGGGTAACCACGATGTGCTGTTCTGCAAGGGCCTGTGAAATCAGATAATAGTCTGCATTTTGGAGGAAAGTGTTCTTCGCCGCCGCACTGTATTTCGGGTGGCCTGTGACCCAGTTGGAAACAACTGCAAATGAATGGAGTGTTGTTGCATCAGGTTTCAGGAAGAAGCCATCCTCAATTCCGGCAGCCCAATCCGAGAGGTCATCTTGTCCTGCAGCAAGCTCATCCCCCACCTTTTCAATGCTGAAAACTTTCCCGCCGCGGTGTTCTTGAAGGATCCATTCCCAGAAAGCGGGGCAGAAATCGAATCCGTAATGCAGGTTCTTGGCACTGATGAAAACATTTGCATCAAGAAGATATGGCATCAGGTTCGAATTCCCAGGGTGTCACCGAGCTCCTGGAAGGTTGACATCTTCCTGATCCCGAGCAGACGCGACATCTCACTGAATGAGGAGTGTCCTTCCAGAGTCGCGCTGACCACGGCACGGGCGAATCTCTTGCCAACCCTGGCAGTGGCAGTGAGATAGAAATCCCCCCCACCAGGACGGGAAATGGCTCGGAGTTGTGCAATCGCCGATTTGTACTCAGCCCAAAACTGCTCCCGGGTCAGACCGCCCCCATCATGGATTCGACGGAGGATGACAAGGGTGCTGACTTTGAAGAGGCGTGCGAGACGGGCAGCCTCATCATTCAGTGGGGCCTTCCTGCGATACTCACTCTTCAAACTGGCCAGCGGAACAAGCATCTCCGCTGCAACTTTGTTGCACCAGGACTCAATCTTGTTTTCCGGAGTTGACGCAATCTCTGCATCCGAGAGGGCGGATTCTCCAAGCCAGAGATGCGCTAGCTCATGGGCAAGCGTGAATATCTGGGCTGCCTTTGTATCAGCTCCATTGATGAAGACAAGAGGTGCATAGGGGTCTGAGAGCGCAAACCCCCGGAATTCATCAGGAGAGAGCTTGCGTTTATTGTTGCTGCCGACAACACCGCTTGCCATGACGAGCACGCCAGCTGCATCGGCCTGATCGACGAAGTGCCGGAAAGCATCATTCCAGGTTGCCATCTTCTGGCGTTCCTCGATTCCAAATTTGAGGGCTTTCCGGATTCTGTCGGCGGTAGTAACGATATCGTCTGTGCATTGAGAAGATCCGATAAAAACCACTGGCAGATCTCCAGATATGCGGGCGTACTCTCGATACCACTCCTGCCGCTGCTGGCAGATGTAGATGGTGTCGAGGAGGCCGGGCGTGGGTTTCATGACAAGATTATTCCCAATGGTGCGGAAGTCGGGGATGGGAACTTGTTCTATCGGGGGTTGTAAAAGAAAAAAGTGGCCGAAAGATGTGTGGGTGGCTTTCGCAAAGGCTTCGAGCTGCTTGAGGGTTGGCTGGCTTCTGCCGCTCTGCCATTCACCAAGTTTCGGAAATCGGCGGGCGAGTGCTGTTTCATCGCAACCTGCTCGTTCACAAGCCCATTGAATCAGCTCAGGTTTTACAGGGACTCTTGTCAAAGGTTCCACCTGCATTTCCCTCAGAAATGATCTCCCTATAATCATGCATCAGAAAGAGCCGGAGAAAGAATCCCCCTCGATAGTTTTATCTTTATGATAATTTCATTGCGGTTATTTTGAGGCTTGTCTGCTGAATTTCCCCTTTTCCATCCACAAACAAAACGACCCCTGGGAGTGCATCCACTCCCAGGGGTGCTTACTGCTTCAAAAACCGATCATGCTCGGTTTGGCCACCTTATTCAGGAATCAGATCTGTGATCGCCTCGATTTTGCTGATCTTCCAGTCCCGTGGACCTTCCCGCACGACAGTAAAGGTCAGGGATATTTCCTCCAGCTGGCTGTAGTCCCAGATACTTGATCCGCACCGGGCGCGGATCGAGCGGGAAGATTCCATTGAGATTGTCGATCGCCGTAGCGAAGACAAACCGAAATGCAGCATTCCCGGGAAGGGGAGCCATAAAGGATTCAGTCCCCTGCTTTTTAAACTCATACCGGAACTCATCCGTATATTCGAGTCCGCCAGGAAATTCCCCGAACTCATTGGCAAAGGCTTTGTCAATGTAGAGAAGAATGCCCCGATGGTCGCCCGGATCTTCCATCCATACAGTTGTCGGCACTGGCTGGTAGATCTGTAGTGATGGGGAAATAAAGTCTCTTTCATCTGCGGTGAAGTCAATCAGCAGTGGAGGGCTGATGGGAACAGTTATTTCGAGCTCTGCCGTGGCGCTGCGATATCCGGCGCGTGTCGCAGTCATCTGCACGAAGGCGGCTGTCCCCTCGGCATTGAATGTCACCAGAGGGGCGCTGAGTGAAAAACCAGCGAGAGGGCCTCCCAGCGGATCGACAGTGCGCGCCCACTCATCGAAGATGCCCGGATGGATCTTCTGGCCATTGTTGTCATACACACCGCGGATCAGCTGGGTGCGTGACTGGTGGAGGCCATCATTGTAGCCTTCCGCCAGAGTGGGGATGAGTGAAAGGAGATCCTCGTTGCGGAATGCGACCTCGAAGCGCCTGACGACAGACAGGGCGGTGAGCGCTTCATCAGTCAGCTCGACCCGGCCAGCCAGAGCGAAGTCTTCGATGATATCGAGACCCGGGAAATAAGGATCCGGCGCAGGCTGGTTGGAGGGAGGAATGAGCGCATCATCACCTGTAGCAGTGACTCCACCCATGCCATCGAGGATATAGAAGCCGCCTTTTTCGAACAGGATCATATCACGGGCTATATCGGTGTCGAATTCAACTCCTGGTGAAAGGGATTCAGACCGTCCAAGCGGATAGATCGTTCCGAATCCATCCAGCACATAGGCTCCGAGGCTGTCCATTTCGATATCTCTGCCCAATTCGATGTCTCTGGCAATATCGAATCCGAAGAAGGGGAACTCATTGAAGCCGATGGCGTTGCCGACTGCATGGACGCCGCCCATTCCATCAAGGATGTAGCCGCCCCGGCCATCCTGGGTTGGTTCGAAATCGCGTGCGATAGGCAGGCCGAACATCCCCATGGCGCCCATCCCCTGGAGGAAAGGTGTCGCATCGCCAATAACCGCCAGACTGCCATAGCTGTCCAGCACCCACAGGCCTCTTTCACCCGGGGTAAATTCGATGTCGATGTATTCGCCCATGGGGTGGGGCAGGGGAGTGAGGACCACTTTCTGCTGGCCATACTGATCGATCTTTCCGTCCTTGCGCAGGCGAATCAGTGTGCGGCCATCATTGCTGACGACAATGTTCCGGTAATCGGGGGTTGGCGCAGACTGGATGCCACCAAAACCATTGCTTACCTTTCCGAGAGAAAATATGTCGCCGAACGAACTCAGCATGAAAACGCCGAATTCTACAGATTCAGTCCCTGAGAGGATATTGATCGGGGCCGGTGCGTAATCGCTGTATGGGCGGTTGTAGCCATCATCGATCACCGCATATATCCAGTAACGGCCTGGAGGAGTCTGAAAGAAATCGATCGGCAGACGATCCGCCTCATCGTCTTCTGGTATATCCTGGGCAGACCCGATCGGTGTGCCATCGGCATTCTTTCCATCGGTATCCAGGAAGAAATCGATACTTGCCGATGAATCCGGATCCGAATCATTCCATACAAGAGTAAAGGTGTTGTCGAAGAGGACAGTTTCCCTGACCGGTTCAACAACTTCAATCCGGGGAGGGGTGTTCCGTTTGATGGTTATCGAACCAGCGGAGCGAACGACAACCTGGGGATTGACTCCATCGTTGAGAACGGCAAATGGTGTAACGACAATCTGATTCTGTCCCTGGGGGATATTGATAAAACCAGCATTGAATGACAGGTTGTTGGCGTTGTCCTGAAGAAGGACATTCCCCTGCGGGACAGGGATTTCGTTGCCGTTGAATTGGACCGCATCCCGATCCAGGTAAAGGGTGATGGTGGTCGCAGCGTCATCATCCTGGTCGGTCCAGGCCAGATTGAAGCTGTTCCCCTGAATGACAGTCGCTCCCTGCGCGGGCGGATTCACCCAGGTGAAAGTCGGAGGCGTGTTGACAATCACACGACCCGGGCTGTGGACGACTGTTGTATTGGCGCCATCAAAGGCTTTCAGTCCGATGTAGTAAATGCCGGGGCTTGTCCTGGAGAGATCCCAGACAAATTTATCGCGATCGGGGCCATTGACAGGAAGGTTGTCTTCGTCTTCAGGGATATCATCACCAGTCAGATTGACTTTGAAAGTTGTAGTGTAGGTTCCCGGAACAATTGTGCCGCTGTCGCCCTGGTCATCGAAGTCGAGGAAGACCATCTCTCGCGCATTGCTGTCAGGATCGTCATCCAGCCAGATGATGTCGTAAGTTCCTTTTTGTGGGACGACGACATCGGTGGCCGGGTTGAGTATTGAAAGGACAGGGGCCTGGTTCTGGACGACAGTGAATGTCCCGGAATAGACCTCGGTTGCAGTCACACCATCGGTGATTCTGGCCAGCAGGCGGTAAACCTGCGGAACTGAGGCGGAGGAAACTTCATCCGCCAGATTCAGTTCAATCGATGAAATCCCGTTCATCTCAAGCAGATTCTGTCCAGGCTGTTCAACCGGAATGAGACCGTCTGATGAATCGGCATCTTTGTCGAGGAACAGATCAATCTTTGCGATACTGTCAGGGTCTCTGGCTTCGAATGTCACAGCGAGCGGATTTCCGCGCGGATTGACCGGATGGAATTCTGGCTCGGGACGATCCGCTGGAACGATCCATCGGAACGATGGGGCGGAATTGATAATGAACGCATTGGAGGAGTAAAACTCGGAACTGGGCTGCCCTTGTATCAATCGTCCCAGTTGGTCGAACTGGATTGCGCCTGTATTCGTTATCACCGCATACAGGTATATTACCTTGCCAACAGGGAATTGATCGACCGGGACTTCAAACTGATCCTGGTCTTTGAGTGCCTCAGGGAAGTTCGGATCACTGACTTTGAGCTCGACCGGAATCCGCATTCCATCGATGACACTGCCATCGAATGCGATATCGGTGCCGCTCACAATCGTACCGTTATTCCCATAGAAGTCTGTATCCCAGTAAAAGCGGATGAATGACTGGTCAATCAGGCGATCCGGAATGTCGCTGTCGGTCCATTTGATCATGAATGTCGGAGTGGAGACAACAAAGGGATCCGATGGTGAGCCGCCGGCCGGCTGGGTGATCTGGATGCTCGGAACATTCGAGGTATCCATAATGGTGAGAGGAAAGGCTGACTGAAACAGCAATGGAATGTTAACGCCATCATCGATCCGTGCGACAACTGTGTAGTTGCCGGCAGGAAGCCGATTCGTTTTCACTGCGAGGCGATCAGTTTCATCATCTTCGTGTATGCCAAGTCCAAGATCCATGGCATTGAGGTCTGCAACATTGGTTCCAAAGCCATTGGTCAGATCGTTGTCATTATCGAGGAACAGGTTGATAAAGGCATTGGAATCCGGATCATCATCGGTCCAGGCAATGGTGTATGGCTCTCCCCGGAATACGGAGTCGTTGACACCATCAGGATCGAGGAACTCAAATTGAGCGGGCTGGTTAATCCGGATCGATGCTGAACTGTAAACGACGACAGGTGGATTCACTCCATCGTTGAGCACCGCATAGATGTAGTAGTCGCCGGGCTGAATCTCAGGATATCGGCTGACATCCCAGTGAAAGACACCATTGGCTGAGAGAGGGATGGACGATGAATTGGTCAAGGTGATCGGATCCACCTGATTGATGGGGGTGCCATCGCCACCAAATCGGTTTGTATCGTAATAAAGGGCGAATGTCGTTCCGGCATTATCATCAACACCATTTGTCCAGGTGATCGGGAATAAGGGCGGGTTGACGCCTGTGCGTGCCAGGTGGTCCGGATAAACATGGACTGTTCCAGTCACATCATTCATCTGGTCCGCCAGATCCGGACGAATCAGGTCCATCGATGGAGGATCGTTGGGATTGACTACAACCGACCCCGGACCGACAGGCGGGAATGTGTCTGAGTCCGAATTGACTTCATCACGAATGTCGATGGTAAAGATCAGTCCAAAAGATCCTGATGGGAAGTTGCTGAGTGATCCCGTATCGAAAACGCAGGTGTCACCGGCAGGGCCATCGGGATCCTCGGTCAGGGAGCCATCCGCATTGATGGGAATGCGCGGGCCATCGGGTATTCCATCGAGATTCTGGTCGATCTGGAAATACAGGCGCAGAGTGGCATTGCTGTCGGGATCTGCATCCTGCCAGGAAAGAGTCACATTATCTCCTCGTGTGATCGACGCCGGGGAGACTGAAACGAATTGAACAGTGGGTCTGCGGTTGATTTTTATCCGGTTGGGCGAATTGCGGACCAATGGCGGATTGATTCCATCATCCACCACAGCGATTATGGAATACTCATTGCGCGGAATGGATTGGGCGTCAGAAATATTCCAGAAGAATACGTCGGAAGCGGACACTGATCAGGAAAGCTCCGCGGCCCGGGAATGGGCCAGGGCCATTATCTGTGGCCAGCGAAATCAAAGGTGATGAAGGAGTTACAAAATAGGGGGGATAAACTCCTTCCAGTTCTTTCCGGTCCGTGGAATTGGCAGTATTCGTCGCATAGTAAAGCTTGACTGTCGCAGTAAGTGGAGGATCATCGAAATCATCCCACACCACCGGAATGACAGCGCCGCCTTCGGCAACAACTCCATTGAGTACAGAGTCCGGAATAGAAGGGTTCGCAGCTGCAACATCAGTCAGCGACAAAGGCGATAATTCCAGGAATGGGGGATCATTCTCAGTCAGGGAGATTTTCACCAGCGTGTTGTCGCCATTTCGGGCCAGCACCTGGCGTGAGTATCCGATGGGATTGGTAGCCGCAGGAGGCCGGATCGAGGCAAACAGGTTGTACGTTCCGGGGACGAGGCCATTGATTCCCTCAGTCACCACCTGCAGCAGGTTGGGAGATTCACTCAATCGGATCGTGCCACTCAATGGAACCTCAACCAGAGTGGTGGTGTTTCTCAAAAAGAACTGGACAGTCTCATCATCATCCGGCTGCGATTGTCCCTGGTCATTCCAGCGAATTTCGAGGGTTTCACCCAGAAACTGGCTGATGTCGCTGTCCGGTTCCACAAAAGTGAAACTTGAAGGGCGGTTCAGGAACACGGATGCCAGTGTAGTGGCGCGGTGAATTTCGTCTGTAATGACTCCCTGGATCGCATACAGCCCAGGCAGCAGGCCGGTCGTATCCCATGTGAAAGTATCAGGGCCGTTCTGGGAAATATTGACTGCCGGGATTGGTGATCCGGAAGGTGAGCTGGGAGGAAATCCCATAACAGTCGCAGTTGGGTTGGCAATCGAGCCTTGGGCATATTCGAGGCGGATCCGGGCATTTGAGCCGGGATCAGGTTCGGAATCGATCCAGGAAATCGAGAACCGATTGTCCCCATCGATCTCAAGGGCTGTCGCAATTCCCGCAAGTGACCCTGTGAAAGCAATTGTAGGCGGTGAATTCGGAGTTATCTGAATCAGAACCTTTGATGCGATTGGTGCTGCGCCATCATCGAGTTCACGCGAGCCTCCGACGATATCCCGGACATGTGCAAGCGCCGCAAAGGTGCGGGGCAGCCCGCTGACCATTGTATTTGAGAGATCTGGCCTGACAGTCAAGGATACTGTCGTCGATTGAGTTGCAGTCAAAACACGGTCGGCATTGAGCCAATAAATATTTCCAGGAGAAAGGTTCAGGATATCCTGGGCTTTGGCCTGTTCGATTCCTCTTGAAAAGACAGCGGCGGCCTGTGGTGAATTCAGAGAAGCCAGGGCTGAAGTATCCACCAGAAAGACATCCACCATGCCTCGCCCTTCCGGATCCCCTGCTGTAAAGGAGACATTGAAGGGAACGCCTTCAAGGACACTGGGTGGATTGCCGGCGATAATTCCCTGGCCGGAAATCGGCTTGAACCTCAAGGAGGGAGTCGCATTGGTGACTGTCAGAAATGATGGGCTTGCATCGGTAAAATCAGCGACACCATCGGTGATCACTCCTCCCACACGAAGTTCGGCGATGCGCGGATCAGGTGGATCGAACAACGAAGTATTAACATGAGTCACATCCCAGGCGAATGAATCTGCAGGCCCATCGGGGTCCTCCATGATTCCGATGGCGGATGTCGTTCCATCGCTCATGAGAAGGTCATTGCGCACCAGGCCATCGAAGGACTGTCCATTGGCCAGGTAAGCGGAATCGGCGACATAGAACAGATCGAGTGTTGCATTGCTGTCAGGATCGAAATCTTCCCACAGAACAGAAAAAATGCCATTGCTGGTATTGCCAAGCACAGGTGTGACGATCTCAAGGAAGGGGGATTCGTTGACATCACCCCCATCGATCGGGCCTGTTGTAAAACTCAGATTGGAGAGTGATGACTGGTAACGGATATTTCGGACACCGACTGTAAAAACCGAATCCTGGCTGATCGACCCGCTGGTGCGCAGAACAATGAAGATATCCGGGCCGAAGTCGGTTCCGGGACCAAAGGCATCGTGAGGCGGCAGGGGCACGGGTGAAGCAGTCCGCAGAAATACCTCATTCTGCCCAGTGTAGAAAGGAACGCCAGCCAGAGGAATAATTGCATCATTGGGATCAAAGCGGCCGTTGACAGAGCCATTATCAAAGTACAGGGCAATGCCACTGGCAGGAGAATTTGACAGCGGAGCAATGTCGCTGTTCGTGAATGCGGAATTGCCAACCTTGTTCAGCTGCACGACAAGCGACACGAGGCTCTCATTGGAAGAGGACGGGTTCAGGCGTGTCGCGGTCAGGAAGTTCAGGCCAATGACATCTTCCGGCCCATCGTTGCGGTCGAATGAGGCGCCAAAGAAGCCGGTGGTATCTGTCGCGAAAACAGGAACATTGGTGGTAACCAGGTGTGTATCGATTTGAGCATTTCCCGTGGAGGGGCCGGATTCGAAAGTCAGGCCGTTTTCTTTAATGGAGAGGCTGAACTGATCGCGGAATGAGATGTGGTTGCTGGTCCTGACTACAATAAAGAAGTCGGAGCCTTTGTTGGGGCCATTGTCATCATCGGGGACAGCCACACCTGGCGAGAATGTAATATCGACAAGAATCTTGTCGCCTGACTGGACTGCCTTCGAACCGGTCGGGCTGAGGGGGACGAATGTATCTGCTGGATCATAAACACCCTGAATTCCGGCGCTGTCGTTGTCACGATACAAGGCGAACCCTGAATTTGGTGTGGGGGAGAAGGGATTGAAATCCGCAACAGTCGCACTTGGAACATTGGGTCCGGCAACCAGCGGTGAAAGGATTTCAAAAGATATCTTTGATATGGTTTTATGGGGACTCCCCTGGTCGTTGATGTTGATGCCGACCATGGCTTTGGAATCTTCCGTCTCGATCGTGTCGTTGATCAATGTCAGATCGGAAAATACGGTATCCGTTTGAGAAGCTGCCTGAAAGGCATTCGAATCGATGGCTTCGAAGGAAAAGTCCTGGCGGAAAACCCCATTGACTTCATGGTAGAAGGGCACATCCATCGAAATGCCATTATTGGCATCCGCTGAAAGGGCATGGGTTGTTGGTTGTGATTCATCCGGCAGGAATCGCATCGGCCATTCGACGACATTATTATTGACGAGTGGACGAACCTGCACGATAAAGTCATCACCATTCGAGATGTCGGAATCGGTCCGGATCACGACAAAATAATCCAGCCCCTGGTAAGGTCCAACATCATTGGGGGGGATGCGTTCACCGATCACATCATCACCGGCAGCGGTCTGGGGATTCGATGCCCCTTCATCCTGGTAATCTCCATTCGGATCATCTCCGAACGGGTCGAGAAAGAGATAGACCGAATTCGGAAAGCCATCCACATTGCCAATCAGCGGGACAGCTTTGACCAGCTGGTCGGTCACATCGAAGACGCCTGGTTTGGCATTTGGATCCTGGGTCCGCAGCGTGTCACGGTAGAGTGCCACACCATCGGTTTTGAGAATGGTGTTATTTGGCCCTGTTCCAATTGGAGCCAGGTCTTCAAGTGTGAACTGGGTATCTCCGCCGACATTGGCGAAGTTGACCAGAATATATTCCAGGTTGGTCGGCTTTCCGCTGTCAGCCAGTGATCTGTCGTAGATATTGAAGCCGACAGCAGCCACCCCACTTTCTGCAGTGGGTATATTCGCAGGGATCGGCTCAGGATTCTGAAGCGCCAGATTCTGATGGATGACCGGGACATTGGCGACTATGGAATCGGTGGATGCCCCGCTGTTCTGGACATTGACACCACTCCGGAATCGGACACCGCCATCCGATATCGAAATTCGGAAAGCATCGCGGTAATCAATTCCGTCACTGGTCCGAACGACGACAAAGTAGTCATATCCCAAATTATCAATTGAAAAATCCTCCGGCGGAAGAGCCAAGGCCATCGGTCGGCTTCAGAGTGACTTCAACCAGGTTGGTTCCAATGCGCTTATACTGCAGAAAGTCATTGCGCAATTCGACAGGAATATCCA
>LMZT01000067.1 GCA_001567115.1 Candidatus Hinthialibacteria bacterium OLB16
ATATCCGGAGGTATTTCCTGGAAGACGATAAAGAGGCATCGAAATCAATTTTTACAGTCGCGGGATTCAGTTTTTCCGGACGCGGCCAGAATGTCGGGCTTGCTTTTCTTCATTTGAAAGACTGGGATCTTCGTGATCGGCCGGATTTGAAAGCGGATGCAGTAGCAGGCCGTGCCATGGGATATTTTTCTACTAAACGGAATGCCATGACCTTTGCTTTTCCGCCACCGGCTGTTGTAGAACTTGGCAATGCGAAGGGTTTCGACTTCCAGCTGCTCGATCGAGCCGGCCTGGGACATCAGGAGCTCATGGATGCACGCAACCAATTGCTCGGAATGGCGGAGAAGGATCCCCGGCTGACATCGGTCCGGCCTAATGGACTTGAGGATGTCCCCGAGTTCCGGATCGATGTGGACTGGGAAAAAGCTGGAGCGCTCGGCTTGCCCATCACAGCGGTGCACAACACAATCTCAGCGGCTCTTGGAAGCGCCTATGTCAATGACTTCATTCAGGCAGGACGTGTCAAGAAGGTCTTTGCCCAGGCGGATGCGCCCTTCCGGATGCTTCCGAGCGATCTCGAGCGGCTCTATGTTCGCAACACCTCCGGGAAAATGGTGCCATTTTCATCCTTCGCAACCGGGCGCTGGAGCTCCGGCCCTCCCAAGCTGGAGCGATACAATGCCTTCCCATCGATGAATATCTGGGGGGAACCCGCCCATGGGAGAAGCTCCGGCGAGGCCATGAAGGCCATGGAAGAAATGGTTGCCAAGCTCCCCAAGGGATTTGGACATGACTGGACCGGATTATCCTATCAGGAGCGCATGTCCGGGACTCAGGCGCCACTGCTTTATGCTTTTTCAATTCTGGTCATTTTCCTGTGTGTGGCGGCTCTCTATGAAAGCTGGACCATCCCGTTCACCAACCTCCTGATGCTGCCACTCGGCCTGTTCGGTGCAGCCCTCGCGACCTGGTTGAGGGATCTGCCCAATGATGTCTATTTCAAGATTGGAATCTTGACCACTCTGGGACTGACAACAAAGAACGCCATTCTGATTATCCAGTTTGCTCAGGAACGGATGTCCCATGGGATTGGTTTTACTGAGGCCACTCTCCAGGCCGCCCGCCTGAGATTAAGGCCGGTCATCATGACCTCTCTGGCATTTATTTTCGGAGTTCTGCCGCTTGCGATCGCCAATGGAGCCGGTGCTGGTGCGATGAACGCAATTGGCACCGCAGTGATCGGAGGCATGTTATCCGCCACCTTTATTGATCTGATCTATATCCCTCTGTTTTTCGTCCTGGTGTGCCGTTTCTTCCTGAGGAAAAAAGCCTCGTGACCACATTTATTTCATGGATTCCCCGGTGTGCTTCAAATCCGGGCGGTTTTATCGGGATGGTGTGGGAGTGGGATAGGATAACCCATATTCATTCATGAAGAGCAGGAGATCTTTGGCATCGATCAACCCATCTTTATTCAGATCAGAAGGCAGGTAGCCATCCTCGCAGGGAAAAGGGCAGGGACCACTGATCCGAAATGAGTATGAACCAACCTGGCTGGGTTTGAAGGCCCTGACCTTTGCATAGAAAACCCCCGATGCAGAAGCAATCCAGCCGATTTCCGAGGCGAGGCCATAGCCCTCATCATCATCGGAAGCCAGCAGAGTCGTCCCATCGGTGCCATACAGTTCAAGGAATGTATCATCGAGCGATCCAGGGGTTGTTTCGAGGTTGTACAGTTCGCCTTGGATGGCGTCAAATGAGAAAAAGTCCAGGTCTCCAGGATATTGAATGGCTCCAGGTATCACAACATTCACTGGAATATGGCTGGCTGTCAGGAATGTATTGCCATGATCGTCATTCAGGGTTGGAGTCGGCGTGGGAGTCGAGATCCCGTTGGTAGTGGGCGTGGGAGAGGGAGTCTGGGTAGGTGTTGGCTGATTCGGGTCGGTCGGGGTTGCAGTCGGTGATACCGTCGGGGTCTGGGTCGGTCCGGTGTTGTTCAAAACAACAGCAGCCCATTCTGTGGCTCTTGTGCAATCCTCCCCAGCACAGCCGGAATCGGTGCAGCGTTTGGATCTCAAACAGTCCTGCTGGTTATCCTTGATAAAATCGGTTTCACCCCTGACAAGCACCCCTTCAACTTCATAAGTCTCCAGATTGACCACAGCGGAACCGGAGTTTCCGCTGTATGTATCGAGGTTGGCGACAAAAAAATCCGGGTGTGAATTACTGCGGATCGCAGCGCCAGCGGA
This sequence comes from Candidatus Hinthialibacteria bacterium OLB16, assembly GCA_001567115.1. Taxonomy (GTDB): domain Bacteria; phylum Hinthialibacterota; class Hinthialibacteria; order OLB16; family OLB16; genus OLB16. The sequence continues at coordinate 2,253 of LMZT01000067.1, forward strand.
TATTTTCAATGGAATCCCACGTGGGTACCCCAGAACACACAGAGACTGGTTATCCGGGACATTGCCACTGGTTCGAAAGGGAAGAGGGCTGCGTCCGGCCACAGGCCGATCGAGGCGCACAACTGCCCAATCGGAATCACCGGTCGAACGTTGAATCACACGATAAGGATAATAAACATCATCCTGTGAAAAAAAAGTAACCACCTGAGTGGGGGAATTCAGCCGGAAGCCAAAAACAAATGCTCGATCGTTCAATGTCATTTCCGAGATGCAGTGACCAGCAGTCACAAGCACATTATCGGCGACCAGGAAAGCGGAACAGAATCCGGGAGATGGTTGAGTTGCGAACGGCTCATCGGGGCAGACACCTTCAGATAAAAGGGTTTCATTAATGTTTAAGGTATAGCCGCCAGCGACAGCCTTGAGGCTGGATTTCAGGATCATAATCGCTGTCGATTCGGACATCTGGCGTAGAATCGGGTCGGGTTCCTGATAATACTCCAGCCGATTATCATCGCCATATATGACCTTCGGGGTGGCGGCATCCGAGGACCAGCTTGTGGAGGAAAAAAGAAACAGGAAGCCGAAGAAGAGAGTTGAGGTGAGTGCGAGGTTCTTTTTCATTTCAGTGGTTATCTTCAGTGACTATAGGAATATCGGCCGGTGAGTGTCAACTTTCGAGAGTCGTGCTGAAAACCTGAGACAACGTCGCATAAGATACATTATGTCTCATTTAGTGATGACTCGGCCTGCAAGCCCATCGAACCCGGTGCATGGTCAAAACACAACCTTTTAGATACTCTCTTTTTCATCTGTCAGGTTTCAACGAGGAAAATATGCGGAAAATCAAATGTGCCCTGGCTTGCATGATACTGTCTTTCGTCTTTTCAGATCCGAGTTTGTCCGGATCGCTGATCAAAGAGTTTACTGAGCCACAAGACTCATACACATATATTAAAAATTCTTCTGCCACTGCCACTCTGATGTGTCGGTTTGAAAAAAACCGTTTCAAGGTCCGCAGTTTCACTCTCTATATCCCGCCTGACATGAATGTCAATTGGCGGCTTCTCAAAGCAGAAGGCAGTGATTCCCAACGGAGTTACCAGATATCTGAAGATTCGATCGATGGCATCACCAGCATCGTAAAAACAGAAAAATACTGGCTCGGAGATATTCCAATTCAGTCGTGGTCCTTTCCGAGTGCGAACCAGGCATCCATCCGTGTCCTGGATGCTTCCACCCAAACACTGATGCGCCGCACCGGAGTGGTGTTGTCCTCGGCGACCTTTGAGCTGACCTTCAGCCGGCCCTTCGCTCCGGTGGTGGGAAATACAGCTCCATCTGGCCCTATGCGGAATGATCCATTCCGGGAAATTTCACAGCTCCTGGTTTCAAATCCGGAGGAGATTCCACTGGAGCGTGAATATCCTGAATCCCTGATCTTTGACACGCAAAATACCGGTTTTTCATATCTGGGAAACCTCGCTGGATCTTCATCACAGCCGGTTGTGAGAATCGATACACGGAATCAGGATGGGGTTCTGACAAGAATCTCCCTGAAATCTCTGAAGGATGTGGGATTTCCGGTCAGTCTGGAAACCATCGATTTAATCACCGCCTACCATCAGGGGAAACCTTACCCGATCGAAATCCTGATCAGATCAGACGAGCCGGTTGAGAATGGTTATATTCTGATATTCCACCCCCCCATTCAATCCGAAGAAACTGCCCAGGATGCCTTTTTTCTAACAATAGGCAGCACTCCCGGCCCGCGACTCAAACCTGAAGAATCCGCCAGTGCATTTTTTGGGATGGACCTGGATTCCTCCACAGCCCAGTCAAATTCACGCAGCTGGGATTTCAACGAACTGAAACTTGAAGAAAACCACCCGGAATTCTATGAGGAGAAAAATACACTGGCTGGTCCTGTTGAAGTCATGTGGAAAGAGTTTCGGATGGATGGGGATTCAGTGACTGTCGATTTCGATCTGGAGGGATATCAGCTTCCGGTCCTCTCCAATATCCCTTCCGAAGCCAGCCATCCTTTGAAAAATATCCCACTCGTTATCCGGATGGTCCCACCTGAAACCTATAAAGGAGACTGCCTGCTGGAAGGTTTATTGAATGAGAAACAGCTGGCCGGTCAGAAAATCCCACCAGGCCCCTCCGATGTCGTTTTAAACATCCCTTCAGAGAGTTTACGTCCGCGGGGAAATCGGCTGGCACTCACATTTAAGGGAAAGATTCCGATCTTTTCCGAGCAAAATTCTGGAATTTTCCTGGACTGGATTCGGCTTCCCTACCCCGCCAAAAAAACGCCAGCCCAGGACAGAAGAAAAACCGATAGAACTGCCAAACTTCCAGCTTCCAGATGAAATGATGGCGCAGCGGTTGAACTGGAAATCACCCCTGAAAAGGCCTGGCGTCTCTATTCTGTCGGTGCAGATCCTGGCGCTATAAAATTTTATAAACCAAAAGCGCGGGAGCAGAGGCTTTCGGTTCCTTCAACCCTCCAGAAAAACCACTGGTGGATGGTCGATCCGGAATCTGCACGCGAACCAGCAGGCATCGAAAAGATTTCCAATGAATCACTGATCTGCAGCAATACACAGGGTTTTGACCTGGTGGTCATCACCGATCATCGCTTTGCCGGCCAGCTCCAGGCTTATCTTGAACGATACCACCGCCAGGGTATTTCAACGAAAATCCTGACTACCCGGCAAATTTATGATGAATTTTCATATGGAATCAAAAGTATTCAGGCGATCCGAGACTGCTGTCACTTCCTTCTGACTCACTGCCGGGAACCCCGGCCACAGTTTCTCTGGCTGGTCGGTGAGGCTCGCTGGGATCCGACCAACCAGCTAGGCTCCACAGTCGAGGATCTGGTTCCCTCCCCGGCTGTCCAATCACGGGGATCCATCCACAGCAATGATCAATGGTACACCTGTCTGGTGGGTGAGGATGCTTTCCCAGATCTGTTGGTCGCCAGGATCTCTGTGGGAACGACAGAAGAACTGAAGCATTATCTCGATAAGGTCCAGGAAGATCAGGATTCATTCAAACCGGACTGGTGGCGTGCAGTCGGCCTCTTCCTGGCTGATGATGGCTTCACTGAAGAAATTGAGAGCGGCTTGCGCAATGGTCTTGAGAAAGTCTGTGTGCCGGAAATTATCCGCCAGGAAACATACCCGCTCGATCCCTACAGAAAATTTGAAGCAGCGGGCCGTGTGGGTAAAGAAGCACGCAGAATCCGTCCGGATGTGGTCCGCAAATGGTCCGAAGGTGCGCGCCTGGTTGAATATGCAGGACATGGAGGAATCACGGTCTGGAGCCATGAAGCCTTGTTCAAGGGGTTGAACCGTCCGGACAGCGATGTAGAACGGCTGTCCAATCAGGGACGATATTCCTTCGTGACCATACGATCCTGTATGTCTGCCTCGATCAACTGGCCTACTTTTCCGGGGGAGGTTTCTGTTTCCGAAGCGCTGATAAAAGCACCCGGGCGAGGGGCGATTGCAGTTTTAGGCTCATCCGGAACCGAATTTGCCAACGATCAGGAAAGGTTCGGATCCAAGGTTCGCGCCGCTCTCTGGAACCACCATCTGAAAACGATCTCTGAAATTCGTGCTTATGCACACTGCCAGTTTTTATTGCAGACCCCAGAACTCACAGGGGTGGTTAACCAGTTCATGCTCCATGCTGATCCGCTCCTGAGCTACGATGTTCCGGAACCGATCGATGAACTGGGTTTTTCTTTTGTTAACAGAGAGAAGGGTCCTGAGCTGAGAATCGAGGTTCACTCTCCGATACTGCCAGCCACAGGGCAGGCGAGGGTCTACAGCCACCGGAAAATGATTTACGAAACCGCACCATTCAGCATCGACTCCGCTTCCCAGTTGATCCAGATCCCGGTCCCACCTGAAATCCCATTCAGACAGAACCTCAAAGGAGCGGTCTATCTCTTCAATCAATCCGAAAGAAGAGACGCTATCGGTTCAAGAAAGCTGGAAGGGTTTGAGGAGGAAACTGCTACCGAACCATTTGAGCTTTATCGGAAATGGGTGCCGGATGCATCTTCCAGTGTCAATCTCGAAGTCAGCGATATGGTCATTCAACCGACCAACCCGGTCACAGGGGAACCTGTTGTGATCGAGGTGACTCTGGCGAATCGAGGAATTTCCCCGACCCGCCTGCAGCACATCGAGCTGAAATATGGAGAAACACCGGATACTTCCCACTTTATCGAACGTGAGCTGACTCGGGAAATTTCCTACCCCTATGATTTCTATCCGGGAGATCAGCGGACACTCAAATGGATGCAGTCCCCGAGTGAGAAGCCGGCACATTACTACTTTACCCTGAATGTAAACCTGGCTGGAAAAACAGTCCAAAGAACCGGATCTGTCGATATAACGGCTCCGCCAGAGATCGAAGTCCTGTCCATTCAGCCCGAGCATCCTGAACAGCCTTGCCTTGTTTCGGAACCACTCCGATTCAGGATCGATGTCCGTAACAAGGGAGGAATCCCCACTGAACCTCTTCGCTTAATGGGCCAGAACCTGAAAGGGAATGATTTCTTCAAGGTCTCCCTTCCCTGCCTTGCCCCTCATGAGGCTACCTCGGCAACCTTTGAGGTTGATACTCCCGCTTCCCGATTTGAGTGGGAAACACGCATCGATCTAATGCCCACCGCCTATACAAGCCGGACCCGTTGGAAAAGACAGAGTTTCATCGCCGAAGCCCAGCGTGCCTTGAGTGTCAAGATTGACCGGGAGTGGCAGGAAGAATTTGAAGACAGCACATCCCTGGCGCCATTCACCTGGAGATATTTCAGTCCTGGGAATCTCACCATGCAGATCAATGACGAAGCCAGGTATCGGGATATCCCTCCCATGAACCTGGATTTGCTGGAAACTGGCCAGGTAAGAAGCGCCACACATGCAGGAATAGCTGCCTGGCAATACCAGTCCGGCTGGTGGTTAAGCCCATTTCAAATCCAGGCTCATCCACTCTGGCAGGGAGCTCCGCTGGATTTTCGCCTGGTCTGGACGCATGAGTCCGCCACAGCCTTCCTGTCTCCGAAGTACTACAAACAGGACAACTATCAGAACCTGGGATTTCCAATGCCCTGGATGACACTTTCCTGTTCTCAGTGCCAGTTTGAGGTCAAGCCGGGAAATACAGATCAGGCAGGGCATTTTCCTGAGCAGATGATCGAGCTGCAATCTCCCGGGATCGACTGGGGTCTGAAAAACCATCCGGGTGCCTGGCCGGGGTTTGCCGGATTCCGCCTGGGTGTCCTCGCTGAAATTCGCACACCGGTCATCGACTTGCAGGAGGATGCGCGCTGGAATGCAGGAATGTCTTTCGAGTGGCATCCAAAACCACCCGAGGGGATAATTCAACAGGTTCGATCCGGGGCCGCCACTAATTCTCTCGGGGGTTGGTCCAGCCTTTCTTCTGATACAATTATTCAGGGCAAGGCGATCCAGCTCCGAACCTTGATCCGGCCGGATGAAGAACAGAAGGGGGCGCTGGTTCGGTCTCTGATGCTGAAAGTGATGAAAGCCAACTGACATCCAATGCACGGGTCACGCCTGATTCATATCCTGGCTGCATGGGGGGTTGCCCTGGTTGCCAGCGGAGCGTTTCTGTTTGTCGTCTATCGGTATGCACCCTATGTTCTCGAAAATGACCGGAACACAAGTGTCTGGTACCTGAACTCACTTGCTGAGGAATGCTGGCGTGAGTTTGACAACCTCCCCCCAGATGCAGCAGTGGAGCAGAAACAGAAACTGCTGGATCAGGCTGCCGGATATCTTCGAAAAGCAGCCGCCCTCCGCCCCGATGCACAGCACTATCAATGGTTTCTCCTCTGGACATTATACCGGGAAGCACTCCTGACCGATCCTCCGGATGGAGCCAGGCTTTCTGAATCCATCTGCATGGCCCAGGCCCTCTGGGAGAAGACAGGCAAGACCTGGTCCAAGCCCGCACTCTTCCTGGCTGATCATTTTCTCGATCAGAAACAAGATGATCAGGCACTCCCCTTCCTGGAGGCTGTGCACCGCCAGGAATCAAAGAATCTGCGGGCCATCGATGGGTTGATCCGGATTGCGGTGAACAAGGGTGAAGATGAACACGCTCTCCAGCTGCTGCATGAGAAAGAGTCGATTGCCCACCTGTCTACCTCCGAAAGAGACCTCCTGGTCACCCTTCTGGCCCGGCAGGAAGTCTACCGTGAAGCTGCCGATCGGCTCTCGACCCTGGTGACTGCGTCCGGTTCTTCACGTGAACGCTGGTTTCTTTATGCTCTGGTTTGTGCCGGAGTTCAGGACAGGCCCGAAGCTCTCAGGGCGATGAGTGTCTATCTTTCGGCTTCGAAACCGAGGGAGCCTTGGCCTTCCGCGGAAGCGCTGGGACTCGAGAGAATCCCGGACAACCTGCTGCCAATTCTCACCGATATTTACAGGAAAGCTTTATCTGGGAGTCATCAGATGCCATGAATGGAACAGGATCTGATGCGCCGGTGATTGCTGTTGCAGATTCATCTGAATCTGTTGGACTTCAAACAATAATCCTGGCCTTTTCCATCACAGTTTTTTTCTTAGTGGCTGGATTGGCGGGCCTGCTCGCATTTGAGCATCCCACGGATCGAATCAAATACATCGCTGTCATTCCCGCATGTGCCGGGGGGATTGCCCTTCTCCTCTCGCTCTCTCATTGGCCGGAGCTTGTGATTCATCTCTGCTTGATTGGAGTGATTCTGGATCAGTGGGAGGGGCTGTCTTTTACAGGCCTCCCATTCCTGACATTCACGAAAATTCTGTTTCTGTCTGCATTCGGCCTGCTTCTGCTGAGGGATTTTATCGCCCCGGAAAGAAAAAAGCCCTGGAATCTGCCAACCATTGCACTTGCCCATCTCCCCTTTTCCATCATCTGCCTGGGATCGACACTTGCATTTGCATACAGCCTCAAATCCTCTTTGCGCTGGTGCATCGCCCCTTTAACTTTGCCATTTTTGTCGATCGTTCTGGCACAATTTATCCACGAGCAGAAACAGTCGATTCGCCTGCTCAAGGCATTTGCACTCTACAGCTTCTTTCCGATGCTCGTGGCACTGCTCGAGTCCCTGATAAATCGCCGGATTACAGGTGGAATGAACTTTGTTTTATATGGAATCGATGACATTTTCCGGGTGGCAGGAAATTTCGAAAACCCGAATGACTTTGTTGTTCTGATGCTTTTCAGTGTCCCAGTGCTGCTCTGCTGGGCGGTTCTGGTTCCAAGCTGGTGGGCAAAGTGCCTGCTTCTCGGTGGTTGCGTTTTCGAGCTCCTGATTCTGGTCAAGACCTATTCAAGAAGTGGCTATATTTCCATGGCTTTCACCTTGTTCGCCTTGGCACTTCTGAGCAAAGGAAGATTACGAAAGGTCTCCTGGGCTGTCTGTCTGGCAGGAATGGTTATCTTTGTATCGCTGCCAGAAACCCGGGATCGATTGATGACTCTGGCGGGGATACGCACCGAGGGGCCGGGTGTTTCTCAAGCGCTGGCTTCATTGAGTTTCCGGAAGCAGCTGTTTCAGATTGCCTGGTGGGAATTTCTCGAAAATCCTGTAATGGGTGTCGGCTATGGGAACATTGGAGCTCGTGCAAAGACTTATTCATCCATGCTGAATACGAAGTCCACCGCAGAAAACACTTATATCGAGATCCTTGCCGAGATGGGATTGATCGGGTTTTCGGCTTTCCTGTTTTTCCTCTATATGGCATGGAAAACCATGTGGACCGGGCTTCAACGCTGCCGGGGGAATCCTGGTGTGGAAGCCTTGTTCTGTGGTCTGGCGGCAGGCTACTGTGGATTCGCTTTCAACAGCCTGTTCGACACCAATATCCCGGATAATCTGCCGTGGATTCTGCTGCCGGTGATGGCCTATCTGGGCACTTCCGGAAAAACGGCATGAAACGGGTCGGTCTGATCATTGGCCAGCTGTCCTGGGGCGGTGCCGAACGCCAGTTGTACGAGCTGGCTATCCGCCTCCACAGAGAGAACTTCAAACCCTTTATTTATTGCCTCTCTGAGGACGTTTTCCCCTATTCATCCATGTTGATTGACTCAGGAATTGAAGTTCGTGTTATTCCCAGAAAATCCCATTTCGATATTGGACGGGCCTGGCGGCTTCGATCCTGGTTAAACAGGGACTGTATTGATATCGCCCATTCCTGGTTAATCGATGATGATGCCTACAATGCACTCGCCCATGTATTCCATCGACGGCCCTGGATCGCTTCAATGCGGAGCCGACCCACTGAACGTGACCCCATCCGCAAGCGAATCGACCGATGGGCTTTGCGTTCCGCTCCGCTGATTATTGTCAACGAACGTCAGGTGATCGATTACCTCATGCGGGAATATGGCTGTGATCGGGCAAGAATCAGACTGATCCCCAATGGGATCGATCTCCAACGGCTCATGCCAGTCCAAAGCCTGGATAATGTCCGTTCAGACCTCCAGACCCCCATGAAGGAACCTGTGGTCATTATGGCCGGGCGTCTCGAGCCGGTAAAAAGAGTGGAACTGCTGATCGAAGCATTTTCGGGCTTCCGGAGGAAAAATCACGCCGGATATCTCTGGGTAGTCGGAAATGGCAGCCAGAAAGAACGGCTACAGGCGGTATCGACAGAAGCCAGGATGGATGAATATATTCGTTTTCCCGGAAACAGGGATGATCTGCCGGACTTGCTTCATGCAGCGGATTTATTCGTTCTTACCTCCGAAACCGAAGGCCTGCCGAATGTTGTTCTGGAGGCGATGGGGTGTGGCCTGCCGGTGCTGGTATCCCCAGGCAGCGGGTGTGGTGACTTGATTCAGCAGGGACAAAATGGCTGGCTGGCATCGGATTCAGATCCCCGGACCTTCGAAAGGATGATCGAATCGATCCTGTCCTCACCCGAAGAATGCCATCAGATAGGTTGCCAGGCTCGAAAGACCATTCAGGAGAGCTACTCTGTCGATCTCATGGTATCCAGAATGGCGCAAACCTACCGCGGTCTTTTATGCTGAACCCGGTTGGGTAGCCGTTTCTATTGGAATGAGTAAAACTCAACACCTGTAAAATTCGAAACTTACAAAGGTCTTTCAAGGAGGAATCCGTGTCATCCAATAAGAGTTTTCGCCAGAGAATGAAAGAGGGAGAAAGAGCTATCGGGCCGATTGTTGTCATTCCATCTGTCCATGTGGCCCGAATGTGTGCGCTGAATCCAGCGGTGAATTATGTCTGGATTGACCAGGAACATGGGCCGATCGACAGGGAAACCGCTGCGGCCATGACCATCGCGGTTTCTGGCCATGCAACCCCATTATTGCGGGTGACAAGTGGTGAAACCTGGCTGATCAAGCAGGTTCTCGATATGGGAGCCGGCGGGGTGGTCGTTCCCATGGTTGACACACCAGAACAGGCTGAAGAAATAGTCCGGGCGATTCTCTACCCTCCGGATGGAATCCGCGGGTATGGCCCTGACATTGCGGCACTCGCTCAAGGGTTGCCGATCCCTCAATACGCCGGGAATGCGAACCAGGATCTCCTTCTGGTCATCCAGATCGAGTCTGTCGAAGGGTTGAAAAATGCCGAGAAGATCGCCCGGAACGATCGTGTCGATGTCCTCTTTGCCGGCGCTTATGACATTTCTGTCTGCCTGGGGAAACCGGGGAAGGTCCTTGACCCCGAGGTGGAAGCCGCCATTCTGTCGGTCCGCGATGCGGCTCACAAACAGGGAAAACTGGCTGGGACCATTGCCCTGACAGCCGACCTGGGGCAGAAACGCCTGGATCAGGGATTTGACTTTCTGGTGACGGGAACTGACATGGTTCTTCTGACAAGAGCCTTGCAGGATTATGCCTCATCATTAGCGATACCATCTGCTTCAGAGAAGAAATGAACTCCTGCCTCACAGAGTTCCCGTGGGGAAGTGGAATTGATTGAGATCAAACGAGGTGAAAGACACAGTGAACACCAGCAGCAGAAAAAAATTAAGACTGGGCCTTCCCAAAGGAAGCCTCCAGGAAAGCACTTTCCGCCTGTTTCAAAAAGCGGGCTGGCGGATTGCTTCTACATCGCGTTCCTATGCACCCTATATCGATGATGATGAAATCGAAATCACCCTGCTGCGTGCCCAGGAAATGTCACGCTATGTCGAGCAGGAAGTGCTCGATGCAGGATTGACCGGTTTCGACTGGGTTCAGGAAAACAATTCCGATGTCCATACCATCTGTGAACTCCGTTATGCCAAACAGGAATTCCGCCCCGTGCGCTGGGTTCTGGCAGTGCCTGAGGATTCTCCGATTCAATCTCCCAGGGATCTGGAAGGGAAAAGGATTGCTACCGAGCTGGTCCAGTACACACGGCGGTGGCTGTCGGAACAGGGAGTCTCTGCGGAAGTTGAATTTTCCTGGGGCGCAACAGAAGCCAAGGTTCCCAATCTTGTCGATGCGATTGTTGAACTGACAGAAACCGGCAGTTCCCTGCGCGCCAATAAATTGCGGATTGTCGAAGAGCTCCTCCAGTCCACAACCCAGTTTATCGCCAATCACAACAGCTGGCAGGACGACTGGAAACGAAGCAAACTCGAAGGGATGGTCATTCTTCTGCAGGGGGCGCTCAATGCAGAATCCAAGGTTGGGCTGAAGATGAATGTCCCGCCGGGTTCTTTCGAGAGCGTTGTAAAGGCATTACCGGCATTGAATCAACCGACAATTTCACCTCTGGCTGGAACTGAAGGCTGGAAAGCGATCGAGGTGGTGGTGGATGAATATGTCGTGAGGAATATTATTCCTGAGCTGCGCCGTGCGGGTGCGGTTGGCATAATCGAATACCCACTCAACAAAGTTATTTATTGATCAGAAGGAGTTCGTGAAATGATTGTAGTTATGAACCATGGGGCCTCCCAGGATCAGATTCAGGCGGTTATTGCCCGCATTGAGGAACTGGGGTTTGTCGCCCATCCGATTCATGGTGTTGAAAGAACTGTCATCGGAGCGATTGGCGATGAACGTGAAAAACCTGCTCTCCAGCAGATCGAAGGAATGGGAGGAGTCGAGAATGTAGTACCAATCCTCAAACCCTTTAAACTTGCCAGCCGGGACCTGAAAACAGCCTCCAGCGTCTTTAAGGTGGGTGATGTCTCGATCGGTGGAGAAGCGGTCTGTGTCATTGCCGGCCCGTGTTCTGTTGAAACCACCGAGTCGATTATTGCCAGCGCCCAGGCAGTTGCAGCTGCAGGCGCACAGATGTTGCGCGGGGGAGCCTATAAGCCACGCAGCTCTCCTTACAGCTTCCAGGGACACCGTGAAGAAGGGCTGAAAATGCTCCAGGCGGCCAAGGAAGCCACAGGATTGCCGATTGTCACGGAGGTGATGGATACGCGCAATTGCGATGTGGTGGCTGAATATGCCGATGTGCTTCAGATCGGTGCCCGAAACATGCAGAACTTCCAGCTGCTCACCGAAGTGGGGAAAGTGGGGAAACCGGTTCTATTGAAGCGGGGGATCGCTGCAACCATTACTGAATGGCTTCAGGCTGCGGAATACATCCTGCGCGAAGGCAACCAGAAAGTGATTCTCTGTGAGCGGGGAATACGGTCATTCGGGACTGAAACACGCAACCTTCTCGATCTGGCCGCCATCGCTGTAGTCAAACGTTACTCCCATCTGCCGGTCATTGTGGATCCCTCGCATGGAACCGGGGACTATCACTATGTCCAGGCTGTCAGCCTGGGGGCGATCGCCACAGGCGCCGATGGCCTGATGATCGAGGTCCACCATGATCCCCAGAATGCCTGGTCGGATGGAGCGCAATCACTGGGTCCTGACAAGTTCACCGGGCTAATGGAGGCAGTCAAACCAGTGATCCGTGCTGTTGGAAGATCTCACCCCTGGTGAGAGGGGCATCATGCCCATTCCAGGCATTTGAGATGGCCCAGGAGGGCCTCGTGGTCCCGGGCGACAAAATGACAGTCTACCTGGAAGGGATTTATTCCTGTGGGGTGAACAAGGATGGAATACATTCCGGTTGCTTCGGCCAGGAGAAGATCATAAAGATAATCTCCAACATGGACTATGTCTCTGGCTGACAAATCCCATTCATTCATAATGGGTTCCAGGCAACGGGGGTCTGGTTTCGGAATGCCGCTCTCTCTGGTAAAAACCCATTTGATTCCATCCAGGCTGCAACGGCGGCTGGCGATCTCCCAGGCTTCCTGGCAGTTGCGAGTCAGGATTCCCACCTGGATTCCATGGTCTAGAATCCATTCGAGTGTCTGTTCAGTACCCTGCAGGAGTGTGGCTCGATGAGCGGCTTCAATTTCGACTTCGACAAGGGTGTTCATTCGGCATTCCCTCTCTTCTTCGGGAAGTGCATTGACCCAGTCCAGAATCGATTCACCGGGTGGAATCGAAAGCCGGTTTCTCAATGCCTTAAAATCAATCGCTGGAGCCAGAAGGGTTCCATCGAGGTCAAAAAGGATTGCACGAAACATATATACTCCTGTTCGGAACATCACTCTGTCCCGTATCGGAACAGGCAGCGGCCATTCAGGACCTTAATGCACAAGTATTTTTTGCATCAAGCTGACTGCCTGAAAAACCATCCCGGGGATGCTGCTGTTCCCTTCCCTGTGACTGGAACACGCCAGTAAAAAATCCATGAGAATCTGCCATTTTACATCGACTTTTTTTCCACGGGTGGGGGGAGTAGAAATCGTTGTATCGAATCTGGCGCGAAGCCAGCATGAATCCGGCCACAGTGTCATCGTCATCACGCCCCGCATCCGGGGCATCAATAACAAGGTGACTGTGCCATATCGTGTGGTTCATTATTCACGCCCGTCATCGAAACGATACCTGACCCGGCAGGTGCTGCTTCGCCTTCTCTGGGAACACTGGAGGGACCCTTTTGATATCCTCCACTGTCATTCCGCATACCCGCATGGCTATGTTGCAAGCTCCTTTTCCCGTTTGACCGGAGTGCCGGTGGTGGTGACCCCCCATGGCCCTACAGACATTATGAGGGAGGAGCAGATTCGCAGAAATCCGATCCTGGAAAAACGAATGGCCAGAGGAATGCGCTCTGCTGCCGGAATTACTGCTATCAGCAATCATATCTTCGATGAAATTTTGAGCATCGGTGGAATCGCCTCCGACAAGGTTCATATCATTCCAAATGGTGTCAACCTTGATGATTTCACCCATGTTGAAAAGATTTCACTGGAATTTCCGTATGTGTTTGCCATGGGCAGGATGGTCCACCAGAAAGGATTTGACCATCTGCTGCGCGCATTTCAGGGAGTGATTCATGCGACTCAGGATCTTCATCTCCTGATTGCTGGAGAGGGCGTCCATCGGAGGGATTACGAGATGCTGGCTGCATCCCTGGGTCTGGAAGGGCGTGTCCAATTCCTTGGCCTGGTTCAAGGTACGCAGAAAATCGGCTTCATGAAAGGGGCGGAATTTTTTATCTGTCCCTCCCGTTTTGAACCATTTGGCATAGTCGTTCTCGAGGCAATGGCATCCGGCATCCCTGTGGTGGCAAACCGTGTCGGTGGAATTGTGGATATCATCGAAGAAGGCAAACAGGGCCTGTTTGCCGAGCCTTCTTCGGTGGAGAGTTTGCGGGATGCAATTCTGTCCCTGCACCGGAATCCACAGCTTCGCAATCAGATGGCGGAGCAGGCCCTGGCCAGGTCGAAAGATTACGACTGGTCGATAATCAATCAACGGTATGTCGATGTTTACCTCAAAGGAATTCAGAACAACACCCGGAAGCCGCCCTGGATCTTTTCAAAACTTTTTGGAAACCGAACTGATCGATCCGCTGTCTCTATCGGAAGCTGATGACTTCGCCCATGGCCTCTGTGGATTGGATTCCTGTAGCTGGTTTTGTGGGGGGATCTCTTCTGGTGCTCCTCTGTTTCAGCCGAATCCGAAAAAAGAGGCTTCTCCAGAACCTTCCGACATCGAAGACCACAGGCGTATACATCGGGCTGGTGGAACTCAAAGGCAAAGTGGAATGTGGGCAGCCGCTGACCAGCTATCTCGCTCAGATCCCAACGGTTTACTACAGCTTTGATGTCTCCGAACACTGGTCTCGAACTGTTGTGGAGACAGTAATGAACAGCAAGGGCCGGCCCACCATCCGCACAAGAACTGAAAGCGGCTGGACATCGGTAAATTCAGGTTCTGCACAGACTCCATTTGACCTGCGTGATGACTATGGGAAAGTCCAGATCCTCCCGGAGGGTGCCAGGATTGAACCCGCAAATGTTTTCTCCTCAGAGTGCACTCCACTCGATGACCTTTACTACAGCAAAGGGCCGGATACTGCCATTGCCGACTCGACCTACCGCCGGCGTTTTACCGAGCAGGCTATCCCTGTTGATGCTGAGATTTACATCATGGGGCAGGCGCGTGAACGTGAAGACAGGGTCGCCCCGGAAATCGCGGCGGATCCAGAGGCTCCCCTCTTCCTGATCTCGACCAGAACCGAAGAACAGATCAGCAAAGGCCTGTCGCTCCAAATCTGGCTGGCGGGAATCTTCGGGGCTGTACTCTTCATTGGGAGCCATGCCTTGCGGGATCATCTGGTTGGGGTTCTCGCTGTCGCCATTCCTTTCGAGAGGTATGCTGTCGTTCTGGGAGTTTACCTGCTGATTTTCCTGGCTGGGTTGATCTGGATTGTCTATAACATCCTGGTCAACCTCCGCCAGAGGGTCTGGCAGGCCGCTTCACTGGTTGATGTCCAGCTCAAACGGCGGAATGACCTGATACCGCGGCTGGTCGAAGTCGTCAGAGGCCTGAAGGATCATGAAATTACATTGCAGAGTGAGCTTGCCATGCTACGCAGCCAGGCGGCCTCAACTTCCCCCCAGACTTCTACCGGTTATCAGAACTGCTCGCGGACAATCCGCTTTCTGGCCGAAAAATATCCAGCACTGACTGCCCAGGAGGCATTCCTGAAACTGCAGAAAGAGATCAGCGCGACCGAAGATCGAATTGCTTTGGCCCGCAGTTTTTACAATGAGATAGCGACAGCTTTCAACACACACCTGGAGGTTCTCCCAGACAGCCTTGTAGCGAAAATGATGCGGCTTTCGATGGAGGAATTATTCCAGACACCTGACACTGAGAAAGCAACACCTGTAGTGCAGACAAATCCTGTATAATAAGAAGGATCTCGACATCACATCAGAAAACCATGCTGTCTTCGATTGATCTCGGAAAATTCCCCACGAATCCAGGTGTTTATCTGATGAAAAATGCCGATGAGGAAATTCTGTATATCGGCAAAGCGGTCAATATTCAAAGTCGGCTGCGCTCCCATGCGGCCAATGGCCATGTTTCCCAATCTCTCTACCGCCAGGTGGAGTCGGTCGATTTCATCATGACCGAAAATGAGCTGGAGGCTCTGATCCTCGAGCTGCTGCTGATTAAAGAGCACCTCCCGAGATACAATGTGCAGCTCAAAGATGATAAGCGTTATCCTTTCCTGAAGCTGACTCTCGATGAAAAATTCCCACGCCTCTACCTGACCAGAACTCTTCCCGGCAAAGGTGAAGGCCGTGCAACCCGTTCGGCACGAAGCGCCCGTTATTTCGGACCTTTCCCGCATGTCTATGAAGCCCGCACTCTGCTTCGCACACTCCAGGAAGTCCTCCCCCTGCGAACCTGCAAAATTCCTTCTGGTGACCTGGTACTGGAACGGCCTTGCCTTGAATTCGAAATGCATCGATGCCTGGCTCCTTGTGTCGCCGACATCTGCAATGAAGAGGAATACCGGGATGTTGCCTTGAAGGTCCTTAAATTCCTCAGTGGGGATCATAAGTCTGTCGGGCAGGTCCTGGAAAAATGGATGCAGGAGGCGGCTGAAAACCTCTCCTTTGAAAAAGCGGCCATTTACCGGGATGCTTTGAAAGCATTGGAGACCTTCCGGCAGCGGCAGTCGATTTCAATGCTCGAAGAAGACTCAGAGGATTACCTTGCAGGAGTCCGCCTGGGGGATATTACCTGTGTGGTTATCCTGCGGCGGAGGTCTGGAAGCCTTCGAGGGAGTGAACACTACTTCCTGGAGGATGAAGCCGGAACGGATATGAGCGAGGTGTTGAGCGCATTCATCACTCAGCATTATGAATCCTGTCCGGAAATCCCCCGGAGATTGCTCTGCTCAGTGCTGCCCTCTTCTGTGGAGACACTCGAGATGTGGCTCACCAGCCTGATCGCCAAGAAAGTTGAAGTACGCAAGCCTCATCGCGGCCCCAGGCTGAAGCTCATCGATCTGGCCGAAAAAAATGCTGAATTCCATGCGGCGGAAAGATATCGCAAAGGGCATGGAACCAAGCGAAGGCTCAGCGAAGGAGTTTTACGGCTTGGAGCTGATCTTGGTTTATCTCCTCTCCCGGTCCGGATCGAAGGATTTGACATTTCCCACCACCGTGGCGAAGAGGCGGTTGCCTCGATGGTTGTCTTCGAAAATGGGATGCCGAAAAAATCCGATTACCGCAAGTTCAAAATAAAAACAGCCACCGGGGGAGATGATTTCCGATCCATGCATGAGGTCATCAGCCGACGATTCAGGCATCAGGATGAAACTTTCGGGCCTCTCCCGGATCTGGTGCTGATCGATGGAGGGCCGGTTCAGCTCTCTTTTGCCCACCAAGCCATGCTGGCTGTGGCCGAAAATCTTGAGGACCCGCTCGGCTCAAGGATGACCCGCCAGCAGATGATCAGCCTGGCGAAACGGGAAGAGGAAATATTCCTGGCGGGAACATCGGATCCGATTGTGCTGGACCTCAGGCATCCGGGGCTTCAGCTTCTGATGCAGGTCCGGGACGAATCTCACCGCTTTGCGATCGGCTTTCACCGTCAACGCAAATCAGCGGATCGAAAAACATCCGCAACTGGCACAGGTTAAAGGGGTCGGGCCAGCCAGGCTGGAAAAATTGCTGATCCATTTCGGTTCGATTGAGAAAATCTCCCAGGCTACGATCGAGGAACTCTGCCAACTCGCTGGAGTTACTCCTTCTCTTGCTGACAGGATTCTGGCTGCTTGCCAGACTTTCGATCGTCCTCTCCCTGTGGAGGAGAAGGCTTCGCCTCAGCTTCCAGCCGAACCTTCCCCACCTGATCCAGGATCCCGTTAACCAGCCGCCAAGCCGTTTCATCACCAAAGCGATGGGCCAGATCAACCGATTCATTAACTGCCACCATGGCGGGTATGTCCGGGCAGTAGGTGAGCTCATAAATTCCGATACGAAGGATGTTCAATTCGATCGGGTGGAGCCGGTCAATTTTCCAGTCTTTGAGGGTGCTCTCGATGGTCTGGTCGAGCAGCGGCTTGACATGGAGAAGCCCTTCCACAATCTGCCGGGCAAAGTCTTTGACAATCTGCGGGGCTTTTGGCGCAGCATCTGGATCAGATGATCCCAGGAACCGGGATTGTTTTCGCTCATGTCATGAGCAAACAGGATTTTCAGGGCAAGCCGCCTTCCCTGGGAGCGTGCAGAGGACATGATAATAGAGATCCTTTAAGGCTTGGCTTTGCCGATTGCTGATAAAAGGCCTGTCATCTCGATGGCTGTACAGGCAGCTTCGAAGCCTTTGTTACCCTGTTTCGACCCTGCCCGCTCGATGGCCTGCTCAAGGTTGTGAGTGGCCAGAACTGCATTAATCACCGGGATTCCACTGGATAATGCCACCTGCGCCATGCCTTTGGCTGCCTCGCTGGAAACATGCTCATAATGGTCGGTCGAACCCCTGATCACACATCCCAGACAGACAATTGCGGAATAGCGTTTTGATTCTGCCAGGCGCCTGGCTGCCACTGGTATTTCCCAGGCTCCCGGAACCCACACCAGAGTCAGGCATTTTTCGGGCACTCCATGGCGGCTGAAGCCATCCAAGGCACCGGATAACAACCGATCGGTAATAAAATGGTTGAAGCGGCTCGCGATAATGACATACTCGGCATCCTGAACAGGTGTGAGTTGTCCTTCAATTGTCTTCATGATGCTCTACTCCTCAAAAGGCAGAATATGCCCCATTTTTTCTTTTTTGGTTTTCAGGTAACGCAGATTATGTTCGGTTGGTTCGGCAATGATCGGAACTGTTTCGACAATTTCGAGGTGATAACCTGCCAGGCCAGCCACTTTCTTGGGATTGTTTGTCATCAGGCGAATCCTGCGCACTCCGAGATCATAGAGAATCTGCGCGCCAATACCATAATCGCGCAAATCCCCTTTGAACCCGAGCTGTAAATTTGCTTCCACAGTATCGGCTCCCTGATCCTGGAGATTGTAGGCCATGATTTTATTGTGCAGCCCGATTCCTCTTCCCTCCTGGTTGAGATAGAGCATCACACCACATTCACTTTCACCTATGGCTTTCATGGCCATGTGAAACTGAAAGCCGCAATCGCAGCGCAGCGATCCCAGAAGATCACCTGTCAGGCAGCTCGAGTGGATTCGAACCAGGGTGGGAACAGAGGCATTTGGAGTGCCTTTTACAAGTGCGAGGTGTTCACTGTTGTCCACCTTGGTTGTAAACCCATGGACCATGAACTGGCCATACCTGGTGGGTAATTCAGCGCTGGCAATTTCTTGAACCAGCCGTTCTGTCCGCATTCGGTGTTCGATCAGATCCACCAGGGTCAGGATGCCCAGGCCATGTTCTTCGGAGATTTCCTCGAGGCGTGGCATCCGCGCCATCGTTCCATCTTCATCGAGGATTTCACACAGGACACCGACCGGACTCTTTCCTGCCAGCTTGAGCAGGTCTACGACTGCTTCGGTATGCCCGGCACGGTGCAGAACTCCTCCTTCAACAGCGCATAAAGGGAAGATGTGTCCCGGTTTTCCAAAGTCTTCGCCACTTGCATGAGGATGGGCCAGCGCTTGAATGGTCGCCGCACGATCCTGGGCGGAAATCCCGGTCGAGGTTCCGATTTTATAATCGACAGATACGGTGAATGCGGTTCCGAGAAGGGCTGAGTTGCGCTCAACCATCATGGGAATCTCAAGTTCCTCAAGGCGTGAACGGGTTGCAGGGACACAGATCAAGCCGCGTCCATATCGAGCCATGAAATTGACCTGTTCAGGGGTGATCGTTTCAGCGGAACAGATAAAATCCCCCTCATTTTCCCGATCAGCCTCATCGACCACGATCAGGATCTCTCCACGCCGCAATCTGTCGATGGCTTCTGGAACAGTCAATGTCTGCATCTCTTCATTCTCTCCTTGAGGCCTTTCTCTAATTTTACCTGATCCAGGAAGCGGCTTCTATCTCGGTCAGAATTGGCAGTAAAAAAAGGGAATTTGGCTTTTCTTAACCTGTCTGGACTATCAGCATTTCACAGCGGTTGACCAGCTCGTTATCACGGTTCATTCGTGCATTTCCAAGAATTTCATGCAGGGCATTATGGATTCGGTCCAAACCGATCACATTGGGAGTATCTTCCGGCTTTTCATACGACAGGAGCTGGCTGAGATGATCCAGAGCTGGACGATAGTGCGCTGAGCGGATCATATCCTCTGCACTGTGCCAGAGAGCTTCATTTACACCACCTGGGAACATCTGATTGAATATCTCATCGAGGTCCTCCCGGTCGTACACTTTCATCAAGAGTGGAAGATTCTGGGTTAGAAAACGAAGAAGGACACGGTTGTCCCTGCAGGCAACCAGGAGGATCTTCTGGAGCCGGACGATCTCCTGGAGCAATTGCCAGATCCAGTTCAGGTTTTTCGGAATCTGGCTTTCTGCTTCAGCAATCAGACTGTGGCCGACTCTGAAGAATTCCTCCAAGGTCTGATCCGTCAGGTTGCTTTGCAGCTCCTCGTAACGGGGACGGTACAGCTTGACCAGAAAAAGGTTTTCCTGGAGTTGAAGGATTTCATGGTAACAGGCACCCACGACCACATCGCAGAGCAGCTCCTGATCCCGGCTTGGATTTTCATTCCGCCGATTCCCGCCATAGAGTTTATGGGCGCTTGTCCGCAACTTGTCAAAAACTTCCTGGCACAGCTGTTCGATGATCCGGGCACGTGGGAAAGCACCTTCTGCCTGAAATTTCTTGTAAATTTCGCGGAACTCCAGGTAGCCATTAAACAGCAGTCGTAGAAAATGGATGCGTTCGAAGTTGGAGAGGTTCGACTTCATGGTGTCATCCTGCCATATTATCGGCTTCCGGGGGTTCTGTCATTACCCAGAAAGATCCGATCTTTCCAGGCCTGTGGCACCCTGTGCGTGCCTGTTGACCGGGGATTTCATGAAATATCAAGTCGGAACCCCGAAATCCAGGTGATTGAGAAAAATAGTAACCTTTTGAGAGTTACTATTTCCAGATCGGTGAGTTTTAGTAAGAAGCTGGGTTAATCCTGATCTATCATGAATGGCATCTTCCGACAGCAAGGCATTTTCTTTCTGGTTCTGATGACACTGGTCATTCTTCCCTGCCCTTGCCTGGGGTGCGGCTGCACCGACTCGGTCGAATCTCCTGATGAGGAAGTTATGCCGATTCTACGAACCGCCAAATCCACCGGATTTCCATCCTCATGCTGCGCTTGTGGGGCGATCCTCTGCTTTAAAGATATTTTTGAAATTCCCCGCCCGGAACGATCGTTAGCTCTGGAGATCGACCTCATCGGGACCGACAGGCTGGCAGACGGCATTTGTTTCGAACCCAAGTCTTCCTCCCCACTCTGTGTTTTTAACAGCCCGACCCTGAAGTCTCTGTCACTTCGGATCTGATTCACTTCGAATTTCCTGCCATTTCTGCTTGGAAAGCATCCCTTTCCCCGGTTTATCGAGGAAATGGATTTCATGATTTCGTAAAAGTATTTGCAGTTAAAAGCATTTAACATACCGGTATCGCAATTTTAAGGAGATCGGACAATGAATGTCTTCATGTTCAATATATTCAATCGGATATCCAGAGCGCGGTGTGGCTCTGCTGTAACAGGGTTGGTTCTATACATGTTTTGTGGCTTTGCCTCCAGCACTTGGTCGCAGGCTCTTGAGACTCGCTGGGAAGTCATGACGGCACCCAACCCGGATATGACTTTCATGCTACAACCCAACAAGGACTTTGTAACACTCGGAGTTCCATTCAGAACCAATGAGTTTGGCTTCAGGGATGAACCATTAAAACCAAAAACACCTGGCATGTTCAGAATTCTGGTCGTGGGTGATTCTGTCACTTTCGGCACCGGTGTAAAAAACGAAGAAACCTTTCCGAATGTGCTTGAAAAGAAGCTGGCTGGCCGTGCCCGCCCCAGCCATTCTGTTGATGTCATCAATGCCGGGATCAGTGCCTATAATATCCGAAATATCCGTGGGCAGATGCAGGAATTTATGCCAAAGATTCAACCCAGCCTGGTAGTTTATGTTTTTGTGGAAAATGACCTCGATGACAGTGTTTCACCCGGGCCGAACAATTATCTTGCCGCTTATGATCCACAGAAGCCGGCGGAGGAGCCTTTTGTTGGGGATGATTTTGCCGGCATGTGGATGATCAAAAGGCAGTCCATGGAAAAGCAGGGGTTGTTCTCAAAATTGAAGGGGCTGTTTGATAACCAGTTCGAAGAAATCTGTCAGCTCCCGCCCCCATTGATTCTGGGAAACCATCCGGAACCAAACAGACGATGGACCAGATTTACTCAGGAATTCGAAACAATGAAAGCACTCTGCGAAGGCAGCGGCGCGAGGTTTGTCGTTTATTCCTTTGCGCTGAAGAACCACTCGGAGCCGATTCTCAAGCGGGTTGAAGAAATCTGCCAGGCTCATCAGGTGCCTGAAGCCTCCACTCTGCCAATCTTCAATTACAGTGAATATGCGGACCGCTATTCCCTTGTATATGATCCACACTGCAACCCCCAGGGGCATGATCTGATGGCCGATCGCCTGCTCTCGTTTCTTGTGGAGAGCCACAGCCTGC
Organism: Candidatus Hinthialibacteria bacterium OLB16; assembly: GCA_001567115.1. GTDB lineage: Bacteria > Hinthialibacterota > Hinthialibacteria > OLB16 > OLB16 > OLB16. The sequence goes on from LMZT01000067.1 coordinate 24,232, forward strand.
CTGAAACAATCTTTGATCTCAGCCTGCCTGTGAATCATTATGTTGAACAGATCGATCCCGCAGTTGCCCTGGACCTTGAAACAAGAAGCCTGAAAGGGCCAGGAGAAATCCATTTTGCCAATGCCCAGGGGATCATCGGGTTGCTGGCGGGATTCGATGTCTATGGAAAAATCGGAAGATCCTGCCTGTTCCGTCTGGGAGGTGAGGGAGAAATCATGGAAATCCAGGCTCAAAGCCTGACTGATACTCCTGAGCAGCCGGTGACTCTTTCTGCAAGAATCGAAGGCGCCATGGTCGGGCCTCCTGTTCAGCTCACCCGTACCATGGCCACCTACAGATTTCCGATTCCAGATCCATACTCGGCGCAGACCATCGAGGCCGAATTGATCACACAGGGGCCGCTCTGGGTTCCAACCATCGACCAGAGACAGCAGGGAGCGATGCCTCTGGCAGCACAGGTGAATTACATCAAGCGGATTAAAGAGTAGGGGGAGGCATCTCCCCCTTTTTCTCCATGCCTCGGGTTCTCACCGGGCGTTCTTTTTCTTCTGGCCTGCGGTGTAAATATTCCCCCACCCTTCCTTTGTGGTCGTGTGTGAGGAGCGAATCTGTGTCAATCCATACAGGGCACTGACACCACCCTGCATGGTGGCTCCCAGATACTCATTGAAAAATGGATCGAGGTAATCGATGACGAAACCTTTCTCGATCAGGCTTTTCTGGGTGGACTGCTGTAAATCCGGCGGGGAAAGAGGCACCGCCAGGCAGCCTTTTCGGCTCCCCTGTGAAGCAAGCGCCTGGCATCCCCGGCTGAGGAACAGGTCCACCCCATTTGGGGTATAAGGCGGATCGGTAAAGAAAAAATCCATCGCATCTGCCAGTGCCCTGGGTAATCCATCCCGTAAATCCCCCTGGAGGACCGCGAGTGGCAGATCCTCACCGAGGGCCATCTCGCCGATAAATTCCACGAGATTTGGATCGATTTCGACCACCACAGCAGAGCAACCTCTCAAAACCGCCTCGCCAAACCTCTGGCGGACCATTAACAGGCTGACCAGTGATGTGAGATCGTCATCCCCTAAAAACAGGATCCGCTTGCCCTGGATGTATCCACGGTCAATAAAAAGCTCAGCCCTTCGCAGGACAGTATCGATCGTGGCATGGGATTGATCCCACCGTGGTTCAGCTGCAGGGCGTTCCTCGAAGATCTCCTCCAGCATTTCACGGAAGGCATCAGGTTCTTCTTGCGAAGCAGATCCGATGTGAGTGAGTGGGATATAGTCGAGAGTCGATGGAGAGTCCTCATCATCAGCCTCCTCAAGGTAAGGATCTTCTTCATCCGACTCGGGGTTGCCATCTTCTGGTTCCGTGGTTCCAGGACCAGCACCCGCCGGAACAGAGGGGCTGCCCCAGAGCGAATCCAGCCATCCAGCAGCCTCGGCGGACAGGGTCATTCCACCCTTGCGAATCAGCCATCCCAGTTTTTCGAGTTCACGGCGCAGTGCTGAAACAAGAGGAATTGGCCAACCCAGCTGTGCTGCCCTAGCCTTCGATATGGGCTGGGC
>LMZT01000068.1 GCA_001567115.1 Candidatus Hinthialibacteria bacterium OLB16
CATCGCCTGCATGGCCCTCTCATCCGGAATGGCTCGCGAAAATCCTCAAACTGGCCGGCACAAAGGTGACACTCTAAAACATCATTTCCGGCAATGCCTCAGGCGCTCGGCAGGGATTTCATACACCTGTGCGGCTGCATCCATTGTGGCATCACAGGACATGGTACTTTTTCCAGACTTCATCCATGGTGGCGCCCTGCCGGAGCTCGCTCCTCACCTGGGATTCCACACTGGCCCGCTCAAGCGCTTTTTCAAGCACCTCTGTTTCGGCCTCAGGAGGGATCAGAAGAATGCCATCCAGATCAGCAAACAAGATCTGGCCAGGTTCAACCCAGTGGTTCCCGAAAGGGACTCTGCACCCATAATCAACAACCCGCACCCTTCCTGTGGTATCGATCGGAGATATGCCTCGGCAGAAAAGAGGAAAATCCATTTCGAGGATCTTGCGGCCATCCCTTGAAAAGCCATTGATGACAGCGCCTCGTCCACCGGCATGGCGGACTCGAGTGGCGGACAGTTCACCAAAAATGCCGGTCTCAAGCATTTCGGTTCCAGCAGCCACCAGCACCTCCCCTGTCTTCATCGAATCCATGGCCTGGATCGCCAGCTCATAAGGATTATCTTCGCGCTGGTCATGTCCGTTCAGAAGAGTCAAAGCACGTCCGATAACGACAGAGCGGGGATCCAGCGGACGAATCCCCAGGGTTGGAGATATCGCCTGATTGCGAAAGCCCATCTCATCAAGAATATCCGAAATGGCTCCCGCATAGAGTTGTGTGGCTATTCGATCGAACAGTGCTTTCTCTTCCGGTGAACCATGAGCAATCTGTCTTGTCATAATGTCTTCCTGCTACTGACTTCATTACCCTGTCAGGATAAAATAATTTCACGGCCAGTCTGGCTGGATTCATAGGCTGCCAATGCAATGGCCACTGCCTGGCGGCCATCATATCCTCCTGGCGATGGTGCAGTTCCCGACTGCGCAGCAGAGATAAAATCTTTGAGGTGCAATGTATAAGATTCCAGACGAACCGGATCGAGAAAGCCCTTCCCCTGCCAGTCAATTGGTGCCTGAACTGCAGCAACCTCGAATGGCTGGCCCGCTTTGGAAACTCTCAACTCACCATAGGCATCCAGATCGATCAACCCCTTTTCACAGGTGATCTGCACAGAAAATTGAGACCGTGGGAAGCCTGGTTTTGGTGTTTCGAATGAACAGGCCAGGGTCGCCACAGTTCCATTCTGAAGTGTCATCAATACATTGGAGGTTGCCTCGACAGGATATTTTCCTGTGATGCTTCCCACCTTGGCATAAACTGTCTTCACCTCAGATCCGGTTAACCAGCGGATTGAATCGATGCAATGGATGCCATGGCCGAACAGCACCCCAAGGTTCTCACTGGTTCCCTGCCATTGAGGCAATCCGCCGATTCCCTCTGGAGCGACATGTGTTTCATGGATCATGAGAATGCGCCCCAGTTCGCCCGAATCGAGGATGTCCTTTGCAACCACATTGCATTTTCGGCTGCGCTGAGTAAAAGATATTCCGCAGGCTACAGAGGCGTCTTCCGCAGCCTTTATAATTCTGTCGCAGTCTGCGACACTCGATGCCATCGGCTTTTCTATCAGGACATGCTTTCCATGTGAGATGGCAAGCAGTGATTGTTCCGCATGGAGGGCATGAGGAGTAGCGACAATCACCGCATCGAGATCTTTTGATTCGGCCATTTCAGATAAGCTCTGAAAGCATTTGACCTGATAATCTTTGCTTAATTGGGCCGCACGCGATCCGCCATAAATACCCGCCAGCTCCGCATTGCCAAGATATTTTGTGATGACTTCAGAGTAGGTCTTTCCCATAAATCCTGAGCCTGAAACACCAAAGCGTAGTATTTTGTTCTGATTGTTATCCGATGGCATGATTCGTCCTGTCTATTCTTCCTTGTTTTTATTTTTGCCGAGCCTGAAAGTGATAATGCCGCCTGCCAGCATGAGAACTCCGACAGAAAGGCTGATCAGTGAGTTCTTTTCATGCATAGAGAACAGCATGACTGAGGACATCAGCAGCCCGAGGCAGGCGACAGAGATTCCGATCACTTGAACAGGAGTGAAGGTGAATTTTCCGTCCCCGCTTCCGACGGGCATTGCCGGTGCTTGAGCCTGCATCGATGAAAAGAATTCACGCACTCGCTCCTGTTCCTCCGGTGAGGGGCGATGGATGAATTCGGTGAGAATCAGGCCAATGAAGGTGGCTCCCACCGTGAATGGGATCATGAACTGGTTCTTTGTCAGGAACTCAAAGTGTGGGTTCAATAGGCTTAATAGATAACCGCCAAGACCAGCAATCATTCCGAGGATGATGCCATTGAGTGCGGAACGGTTCGAGACATGGGTGCTGACCAGCCCGGCCAGCATCGGTATGGCGATGGGTGGCATGAATATCGAAAATACCTTGACCATCATATCGAAAAGGCTGGTTCCAGATGGATAATAATAAAGAACCATTGATACAAGCAGGCAGGCCATCCCGACAAGAACTGTCGTTATCCGGCCGACAAAAACAAGCTGCTTTTCTTTCGCATGCGGCGAAATCAAACGGCGATAGACATCATTGGTCATAACAGAAGCGATAGCATTGTATTCACCCGAGAGGGTGGACATGGTTGCTGCAAACATGGCCGAAATGAGAAGCCCGATCATTCCCACAGGAAGAAGCGTGCGGCAGATGATGGCATACACCTGCTCGACCTGATCTGATGACAAATCAGGCAGAAAGGAGCGTGCGGCAATGGCCGGCAGAAACAGGAGTGGAGGTGTTATGATCTGCAGGCCAGCGACAAGATAGCCAACCTTTCGTGCATCCGCATCGGTTGGCACTGAGTAGTACCGTTGCACCAGTGACCAGGAGGAACTGTAGTTGAATACGACAAGCACCAGCCAGGCAACCAGATAGCCGAATGTGAATGTGTCATTAGTCAGGTTGAAGAATCCTTCTGGTGCGGCTTTGATGATGCCTGAGAATCCATTCGCCTGAGAAATCGATAACGGCAGCAGCACAATGACTGCGAGGATCATGACAACAGCCTGGACGAAATCGGTAACCATAACTGCCCACAAACCACCCAGAAAGGTATACAGGAATACGACAAATCCAGAGAAAAGGATGGATGCCAGAACATACTCTGTCCCGAGGCCGAGTGTCCCGGAAATCAGTGTGCCGATGGCATAAAGTTTCAATCCGTTGTCGATAATTCGCAAAGGAATGTTGATCCATGCGAGAGCCTGGCGTAAGGTGAGGCTGAAGCGTTGCTCGACATATTCGAGGGCACTGGTTCTAGCAGCTCGCCGCCATTTTGCGGCGAAGAAGGTGGCGCTCAGGAAGGCGGCCACCGAACTCATCCAGAACACTGAAATGGCTGCCAGCCCGAATTTGTATGCCAGCTGGGAATAGGCCACAAAAGCGAATGCGCTGAAGCTCGTCATATAGAAGGATATGCCGGAGAGCCACCAGGGGACCCGGCCTCCGCCGCCAAAATATTCATGCATGTTTCCCATGCGGCGCGCGAAGTAGATGCCGATACCCAGCATGACTACAAAATAGCCCAGGACAATCGACAGGTCAGGAACTTTAATCATGTAGGAGTTCATGAAAATACCTGATGAGACATAAAGAGATGCCGTGATATTCTGTTCGTGTCACACATCGATGAAGATCCTGTTAACTGAGTAAACAAGATTCGATATACTACAGTAAGGCTGAACATGCTGTCAATCGAAAAACAGCATCAAATGAATCATACCATGAGGTTGAATGCAATGAGAATTGGAATCATCGGATGGCTCCATGAATCGAACACCTTTTCTAAAAAGCCGACTACGGTCGATGATTTTTATGCATCCTGCTACAAAAAAGGGGATGCGCTCATTTCGGAATGGGAAAATGCCCATCATGAACTCGGCGGATTTATTGAAGGATGCCGGGAGTGTGATGTCGAAATTGTTCCTTTGCTAGCAGCGGCTGCAACACCGGGCGGGCCACTGACAAATGAGTCCTACAACATTATCCTGAAGGATATTCTGGATTCGATAAAAGGACAGACCCGAATCGATGGATATCTTATCGCACTCCATGGGGCCATGGTTTCAGAGGAATATGAAAGCGCTGATACGCAGACCCTGGAAAGCATCCGAGCTGTAATCGGATCTGATGCGCCAGTTGTGCTCAGCCTGGACATGCATGGCAACATCACTGAAAAAATGGTCGATCTGACAAATGCAATTATCACATACAGATCGTATCCTCATGTCGACCAGCGAGAGAGAGGCAGGGAATGTGCATCCCTGCTTGTGAATACCTTGAAAAAGAAGATTTCACCGGTGCAGGCGATGCGCAATCCGCACATGCTGATTCATATCGTGCAGCAATACACAGGTGCGGGCGCCATGAAGAAAGTGATCGATGCAGTCGAAAAAGCTTCAAATACCCCTGGTGTTCTCTCTGCTTCGATCGCACCTGGATATATCTATGCTGATGTCCCATGCATGGGGGCCAAAATAGTTGTGGTTGCCGACCGGGATAAAAGGCTCGCTGAAAAAATCGCTGAACAGCTGGCAGATCTGGTTTTTTCAGTGCGCCTGGAGCTGAATGCCACATTGGCAGATATGCCAACAGCTCTGCAACAGGCCAGAGAACATGAAGGCACTGTGGCACTCATGGATGCAGGCGACAATATTGGCGGTGGCGGCCCGGGCGATTCCACGATCCTCTTCGAAGAAATATTAACCCAGAATGCAGGAAAATGCCTTGTAGTCCTTTATGATCCGGATGCGGTTCAGAAATGTGCTGCTGCAGGTATTGGCCAGCTTATTCAATTGGATGTGGGCGCAAAAACAGATCAGCGCCATGGGAGGCCTGTCACTGTCAAAGGAACGATCCGCGTTATCAGCGACGGTTATTTCATTGAGCCTGAGGCACGGCATGGTGGCGCACGTTTCAATAACCAGGGGGTTTCTGTCCGCATTGAAACTGAAGAAGGCCATCAGGTCATACTGACCAGCCTCCGTCTGGCGCCGATGAGTCTGCGGCAGGTGACCAGCCTTGGAATCCATCCTCAAGATATGAAATTTATTGTTGTCAAAGGTGTGACTGCCCCGCGTGCTGCATACGAGCCTGTCTGTGATCTGGTGATTCCGGTCGATACACCTGGATGCACCCAGGCAGGGCCAGAATCGTTTACCTACTACAAACGTCCCAGGCCTCTCTATCCATTGGATGAAGTTGAAGATTGGAGAGTGGTGGAAAGTTGATCTTTCAACGACATTATATCGGAAATATAAAATACTGAATGATTGGTTTTACTGTTTGAAAGAAGCTGGGAATCTGTGCAGCAGGCAGGCCAGCTCACATGCCAGCAATGATATATCCTCAAGCCGTATTTGCTCATTGGAAGTATGGGCATGAGCGAGATCTCCCGCACCGAAAACGACAGACGGGATTCCCATGAGGTTGTTGTAGTACCAGGAATCACAGGATGCAGGCATGGCAGAAATAACCGGTTCCTGCCCGCAATCCGTGATGGATTCTTTGAGAATCTCAATCAATGGATGTGACATATCGAGCACATGGCAGTCATGCCGGTACATGAATTCGATCCTGGCCTGATCTTCATGGGATGAAGCAGTATTCCGTACACAATCCGATATCTCTGCCATGACCTGATGCCGGTTGCGGTTCGGAAGAAAACCAAGAACACCTTCAAGGACCGCACAGTCCGGAACCATCGCCGGCCAATCCCCCACATGGAGCTTTCCAAAAGTGAGCGGCATCGGGTTCGGAAACTGGTCGAAGAGCGGGATGCCATTTGAATACTCCAGCAGGTTTCTATGGTATCCCTCCAGAGCTGCCTTCACATCGAGTGCCCGATCCAGCGCGCTGACCCCACGACCCGCCTGGCCGCTGTGGCATGCCTTTCCCTGTGTCGTCACTCGGAACCAGACGGCGCCACGCACCGACGGGATGATCCTGTTTGAGGTTGGTTCCAGAACAATGGCTGCATCGGCTTTTTCACCGGCCCGCACCATGGCCAGCGTGCCATTTCCTCCATTCTCCTCTTCCACAACGAGGTGCAGAATCAGTTTTACCTCCGGCCGAGTGGGAAGCTGAGACAGGATCTTCAGCAGCAGATAAAGTGCAGCGATCTGGCCCTTGTCGTCACAGGCTCCACGCGCAAACACAATTCCATCATTAACCTGGGGATCGAAAGCGGAAAGCTGGCCTTTGCTCGGTGGAACGACATCCACATGAGCATTGATAACCAGAGACGGGCCAGGGCTGTCTGCATTCCAGATGCATCGGAGGTTGCAACGACCGGTGTAGTCAATGCCATCGACCGGAAACGAATACTCAGGATCGGCTGTGAAGTTATCCGGAAAACTGACTCGTTCGATCCTGTCGCACAAGGGCGAGAAACAATCATCAATAAAGTCGATGGCGTCTTGCTCTTTGCCTGGCAAGGAAGGGAAACGCAGGAGATTAAGAAAGAACTCTTTTACAGCTCCATGCTCATCTGCGGCAATCTTCCGGATCTGTGAAATATTACCCATCGAATCACCGGTTCTCTTGCCAGATTACAGCGCAAGCAAAGCGCTTTCAAACAGGTCCAGAGAGTGCATGGCCTCTTCTTCGTTGATAACCAGGGGCGGTGCAACACGGATCACATTGCCGAACAATCCCACCGACCCCATCAGCAGCCCCCTCTCGGCCGCATTCATGATAAGCCGCCGTGCCAGGTCCGGTGCCGGTTCTTTGGTTTTTTGTCATGAACAATCTCACAACCGATCACAAGGCCTTTTCCGCGCACATCTCCGAGGTAAGGAGAGGCTTCCTGGATTTCAAAGAGCCGGGCCTTCATGCGCTCACCCATGCGGTATGAATTCCCGACAAGATCCTCTTCTTCGATGATATCGAGCACGGCCAGCGCCGCTGCACAGGACACAGGATTGCCCCCGCAGGTGCTGCTCATCTCCCCTTTGCCAACAGCATTCATAACATCCGATTGTCCCAGCAGGCAGGAGGCTGGAATGCCGCTCCCCATGCCCTTCGCCAGACAGGCCAGCTGAGGGCGCAAATCCTCCCACTCCATTGCAAACATGCGTCCAGTGCGGCCGAATGAAGATTGAACTTCATCGAGAATGAACAGCATCCCTTTTTCCGCAGCCCATTGCTCCACACGCTTCAAAAAACCTTCCGGGGGGAAGATAAAGCCGGCAGCCCCCAGATAAGGTTCAACAATCACCGCCGCAAGAGAGCCGGTGCTGGAAGCCTGAATCTGCTGATCAGCCAGTTTCAGGCACCAGTCAATTGCCTCCTCACCCTGCATTTCACTGCGGTAGGGATATGGAAATGGAACATGAATTGCTCCGGCGGCAATCGGTCCGTAATGTTTCTTCGGGCTTTGAAGCCCGCCAGCAGAAAGTGCGCCATAGGTTCTCCCATGGAATCCACCAAAAAAAGAAACTGTTTCGTATCCCCTGGTGAACCTTTTGGCGACACGCAGCGCCGCTTCGACTACCTCGCTTCCTGTCGTCAGGAAGAAGCAGCGGTCCAGGTGGGCTGGAGTGATATCGATCATCCTTCGCGCCAGTTCGATACGGGAGGGAGTCGGGAAGTCATAGCTGTTCATCAGCTGAGCGGCTGCTTCCTGAACCACAGCAACCAGCCGGGGATGGCAGTGCCCCACATTGGCTACCAATACCCCTGAAGTCCAATCCAGATACTCGCGCCCGTCCACATCCCACACCCGGACACCCGAAGCTCGCTGCCAGACTACTGGAGCCTGCCAGGTGGTTGTCTGTGCCTCATATTTTTCCCAGGCCTTCAGCAACTCATCTGATTTCGAGCCGGGAAGCGAGGCGATGACCGGTGAGGTGTGTGCTGGCTTCATCGAGGAGCCTCCAGTAATTTCAGTGCCTCCCTGTTGACAATATTGTCGAGCGAATGGCCATCCCGGAAACGGAGAACCTGATCGACAATCTTTTCGCGAATGGTCTGCTCCGATTCGACTGAACACCAGGATAAATGGGGTGTCAGAATAACATTCTCCATTCCCAGGAGCTCTTCCTCAGGAAGAGGTGGCTCCGGGATAAAAACATCCAGGGCTGCACCCGCGATTCGACCCTCTTTGAGGGCACTTACAAGCGCGTTCTGATCGATCAGTCCCGCACGTGCCGTGTTGATCAGATAAGCGGATGGCTTCATCAGCCTGAGTGTTTTTTCGTTGATCAACATCTCTGTTTCACTGTTCAATGGAGTGTGCAGAGTAATGAAATCCGATCGAACCAGAACCTCATCAAGTGGTTCTGTCCTGATCCCCATGGCATTCTTTCTGGTGCTGGAGAGGTAAGGATCACAGAAGGCGAATTTGAATCCAAACTCCTTCAGCTTCTCATAGACACGGCTTCCGATGCGGCCGCAGCCGATAATGCCGAGGGTTTGGCCTCGCATCCGATGAATCGGGTAGATATCCGAAAAATCCCAGGTCCCACGTTGAACTGAAGCCTCCAGGATCATCCGGCTGAACGCCACTTTCCTTCCCAATGACAGGATCAGAGCGATGGTCTGTTCCGCTACCTCTTCCACACAATAATCCGGGATATTGACCAGGGGGATTCCACGTCGGCTCAGTGCCTCCACATCCACATTGTCATAGCCGATCCCATGGCGGATCACCAGGCTGCATCGAGTCCATCCTGCGATCACTTGCTCGGAAATCGGTGCCATGTTGACGATCACCACATCCGCATCCGATCCCGCCGCGGCCAGCTCTTCTTCTGATGCATACTTAAGTTGGAATGGAGAAAAGTCGATCTCCTGTTGCTGGAACAGGTCCTGTTCCCAGGCCAGATTCGATTCAATAAAATCAGTCACAATGACCTTCATCGGGTCTTCAGAGGTCCTTTCAAGGGATTGGTGGCGATTCTTCCTACAGACTTCACGGGGAACTTTATCATATGAAACTTGGTTTTTGAATATGGAAATCATTCGCTTCGGCGAAAAACCTGGTGAATGGCTTTTATTGCCGAATTGTCTCATTGAATCCCTGTTTCCAGAAAGGCATAATACCCCCGCTGTCAGAAAATATAACAGGGGAATTATGGTTCAGAACGACACCCTCAAAAAAACCTGGTCCCGATGATCCTGAAGACCTTCCAGCTGCTCGAGACCTTTCGAGAAAGCCCCGAAGGGGTCAACTATTCAGATCTGATCCAGAGAAATCCGGATATCCCGAGAATCTCCATTTATCGGATTCTCTGTTCCCTGGAATACCTGGGGTATATCCGGAAAGACGAGCACAGCAACCGTTATGAACTCGGAGCTAAATTTATCGAACTTGGGCGGATCACAGAAAAGCGCCAGGATATCATCCGTTTTTCTCTGCCGGAAATGGAAAAGCTGCGGGATAAATATGGAGAGAATGTCAATTTGATCAAAATCGACCGTGGTGAATTTGTGACCTTGAAGACGCTTGAAGGGACCCATCCACTTCGGGTGACCCACCTGACAGACCGTCGCGAAGCGGTTTACAGCTCAGCTTCCGGGAAGGCGATTCTTGCCCTGATGGATGAAGAGGAGCGGCACAATGTGCTGGCTGATCTGAGTTTCAAAAAATTGACGCCCAGGACAATCGTGCCGAAAGAACGGTTCATCGAAGAGCTGGGCCATGTCCGCAAAGCGGGTTATGGTATCGATGATGAAGAGAACCTCATCGGCGTGCGTTGTGTGGCAGCGGCAATCCGTCGAGACTGTGGCAGCCCGGTGGCTGCTATGAGTGTCACCGGGCCGGTTTCACGGATGACACCGGACCGCATTCACACCATTGCTGAAGACCTCATGCAGATCACGGCTGCGCTGTCTTCACATTTTTATGGTTTAAGCCTGCCTCGGCGGAGTAAAACAGCAAATCGGCCTGTTTTACTTTTTCATTGTCGAAACATATAGATCTTCGATCTGTTTGCCATCTAGCGGCTTCCGATAAATGCAAAGGTCCGAGATGCTTCCCTTGAAATGCCCCTGAGGCCCAAAACCGATCCTTAAAGGAGACAATGTTCCCAGGTCATATTGGTCCGGCTCGAAGGAATGGGAACTCGATACCAGGGCTCCATTCACATAGAGGTGAAGTAGAGAATCCTTCCGGACCGCAGCGATGTGTTTCCATCCGGCGCCGAGGTCCTTGTCAAAGGTTGTTGCGATGCCTGACTCGATGGAGGAGACACGCCCCGCAGGAAGAGTCCCGCAGAACAGGCGTCCCTGGAAAACCGCCATGGTCCAGGCTCTGCGATACTTGACATCCGGTGTCTGATCGAGCTGCCCGGTGAGGCTCCAGGTGGTTCCTCCCAGATAACGGTACACCTGGGCCAGCGGGAGGGTTCCCGCAAAGAGCTGCCCGTTGTAAAGAGACATCCCCATCACTTCCATCTCTTCGCCCAGACGGCCCCTGTCCTCCCAGTTCCCATCGTCGATATAACGGTACACCTTTCCTTCCGGCCAGGTTCCCACATACAGATCTCCCCAGTGATTCGCAAACGAATAGGTCTGGTCTGTTTTTCCGGGAACACCACAATTGGTCCATTTCGAGTCCCCTTCGTACCGAAAAACACCGCCAAAATTACCGCCATCATACCCGCTGCCGTACAGCTTCCCGTTGTGGGGTGCAATCGCACACACACGCCCTCCCGGGTTTCCGCAATAAGTCCATTGGTCTGCGCCCTCATAACGGTACAGGCCGAGATCGGTCAGATCGCCTGATGGGTTGGGTGAATGAATCAGAGTGGCATAAAGGTGATTATCGAACTCTGCCAGCCCGAAAATGTATTCGGCATTGCCCAGCCTCCCGCAATCAATCCATTTCCGGCCGCCGTCATAACGGTAGACCTTTCCTCCCATGGCGGTATTTTCAGATCGATTCAGCTGGGATCCCTGGGCATTGTATGTGGACACAGCGGCATACAAGGCTCCCTGAAATACGCACAGTGAGGTAACCGAATTGCATTGATCCGGGCTGCCACAGGATTCCCAGTCATCGCCTCCCAGATATCGATAGACAGTCCCTGCTTCTTCAGCCCCGCTTTCGTATGTCCCGGCATACAGGCTCCCCTCGAATACAGCCAGTGCATAGACCAGGACTGCATTTCCCGGGCGTCCGTTGTCAGTCCAGGAGGGATCGAGACGATCGGCATCGAGGCCGAACAGCAGGTTGCGTTTGTTGGATTCACCGGAGGCGACTCCAGCAAAAGACTGCAAGGTCAGATTGATTCCATGGCGTGTTTTGGGATCATACAAAGACAGCAGGTCGCCCGCTGCATCATCGATTGTTTCTGGAATTCTGAACCAGCCGGTGATCGTGAAATCTTCTTTCCCGGCAGGGCAATCAAGAGGAACCTCAAGCCAGTTACCGATTCCATCAAACTCGATCGCGCTGCCCGCCTGACCCTTCTGGTCCTCCTTGAAAACAGGCGCAGCACCATGCCACACCCCCTTCTGAGATGGTTCCATCCGATTTTCAATGCCTCCATTGAAATCCCACTGCCCGGCCGGCTTGAGATCCGTTGAATCGGCAGCAAAGCAGGTTGATGCAGAAATGAGGAGGAGAGGTGTGAGTGAAAGAGCAGCTTTCAATCCAGAGAATAAGTGGCGCATCGAGGTAATTCCTTTCTTCAGATACCGGCGAGAAGCCCGCCATCGATATACAGGATATGCCCATTGACATAATCCGAAGCACTGGATGCAAGAAATACAACCGGCCCTTTGAGATCTTTCGGCTCTCCCCACCTTCCCAATGGAGTCCGCTTGCACACCCAGGCATTGAACTCGGGATTATCGATGAGAGCACGGTTCATTTCGGTGTCGAAGTAACCGGGACCGATTCCATTGCACTGGATATTGCAAGGTCCCCATTCCACCGCCATCGATTTGGTCAGCAGCTTCACTCCACCCTTTGCTGCGGTGTATGCCGAAACTGTCGGGCGGGCCACTTCGCTCAGCAGCGAGCAGATATTGATGATCTTTCCTGAACGGCGCTCGATCATTCCAGGTGCCACCTGCCGTGACACATAAAAAATCGAAGACAAGTCGGCCCGGATCATCCGATCCCAGTCTTCAAAAGGAAATTCGATGGCCGGGTGCCGGATTTGAATGCCGGCATTGTTCACCAGGATGTCGATGGCATCATGATCCTTGCAGATTTCATCGAGGCCGGCCCGGATCTGATCGGGCTGGGTGACATCAAAAAGAACCCCCTGCGCAGCCAGGCCTCGGGCGCGCAAGTCCGAAACAGCCCGGTTCAGGTTGTCAGGATTGGTCCCATTGAGGATGAGAGTTGCTCCGGCTTCTCCCAGCCCCTCTGCCAGGCTCTTTCCCAGTCCGCGTGAGGAGCCGGTCACCAAAGCTACTTTGCCGGTTAAATCAAAAAGACCCCGCATCGATTCGTCTCCGGATGGCTGTTTCTTATATGAAACTGAATTTTCTTTCAAGGGTGAAAGGCCTTTGATCGTTTGTTTTCCGCTCATGGAATCAGAATGAGAGCAGGCAGTGCCAGATGAAGAGGTAGGGAAAAGCCTCGAGATCCTGCCATATTCTTTCAAAAAGGATCGGATCCCCCGGGAATGGCGGAAGTTCTTTAATTTTTTCAGACCAGGGGATGCACATTCCCGCAGGAACACCATTTCCAGAACCCCGGATCATCTGCTCCCAGACCGGGTCAAGCCGGTCGGGTGGGATTGCGTTTCCATTTGTGTTGCGGGAATGCGAGGGATAAACACCATATTCCCGTGTAAAATCAGTCATTGCACGCACATTCTCGACCCGGGCATCATTCTGAATGATGGCGCTTGCATCGAGGATATACCCGCCATCCGCGGCAACTTCGTCGATCACTCTTTTGCAGCAGTCACGCACCTCGGCTTCGTTCCCGAATGCCAGCACTGTATTGGGAATCCCCCCACTGATGCAGAATTTTTTCCCCAGCGCACGATGAACTTCACCGATGTCGGCGCGATCCACATGGTAAACGATCGAACCGGCAGGAAGATCGTTGAATGCCTGGAGATGGGCATTCCAGTTGCCTTCGGCATAGAACAGAGTCTGGTGCCCATGGCTCCAGAGTGCCTCGATGATCGGGCGCAGAGTGGGCCAGTAAATCTCATCGAAATGCTTGAAAGAAACAAAAGGCACACAACCACGGTGCATCCAGATGGTGACAGGAACCTGCCTGTTCGGATCAGCACCCATCAGCGCCACTTGAAGAAGGTGGGGAATCAATGCACGGCAGGCTTCAAGGACCTTGTGGGGGCGTTCACGCAGATCATCGATCAGTCCGAGATATCCGCGTAATTTGTCAGCGATAATATCCATCGGAGCCTTGAGGATGCCGGCGATAGCAGAGACTGAACCACACTCCTTTCGCAGGAGTTCATTCTGTGTTCCGAAAGCCATGAAATACCGCCACATGGCCATGCCGCCTTTAACCAGTGCCAGGTTATTTCGATAGGAAGCCGGATCATCGGGGCCACCGATTTCCGAGGAAGCCCTGGGAAGCCATTTGGCAAACAGGAACCGGCTGGGATCGGCGATGAGTTCATCATATTCATCCGGCTCCATGAAAGCCTGCGATTCGGAAGGCTCCAGGTACTGAAATCCGGTTTCGGCAGGGACATGCAGGCCCGGGATGGCGTAGTATTTCAACCCGAGCGCCTGAGTCAGCCCGGTCCAGACATACACCATGTTTCCAACCACTGCATCCCAGTCAAATTCGGCAGCGCAGCGCCGTGCGGCCTGGAATGCCATTTCATAGTCATGAGTGACTTGCTGGCAGGTCAGCCCGCAGTACCTGGAGGTGAACTCCGCGACGAACGGGCGAATCGGAACTCGATCCGGTGTTCCATTCCTCATGGCAGTCACATAGCGTTGGAGCCTCTCCTGGTAGAGTTTCTCCAGATTCGGGTCAGTCATCTCACTCTGGTTTCCTTCCATTGGTATTTGGGGTGGAACCGAATGCCAGTTCAGCCCATTCATGAGACAACATTGTCGCTCGGCCGGGAAGGGGGCTTCTGGCAACTTTGTGAAATTTCATCTCGAACAGCTCGAATATCCTCTGCCAGAATTGAAAAGGGTCGGGGCCAGTCAAAGGCTCAATGAGCTCCTTTATCAACCTTCTCCCTGCAGGGTTATGAAATCGAATCCCAGTCAAGAATCACTCCCAGGGTGGAGTCCTTTTGAGTGAAGATGGAATGCCAGGCCTGTTCGACTTGAGAAGCAGGAAAATGGTGAGTGATCAGGTTCCGGGTTGTGATCTTCTTCTCGTGGATCAGTCCCAGAGTCCATTCCAGGCGCGGGCGAGTCCATCCGCAGGGGCAGTGAATGGTTGCTTCACGGTAGATAAACTGGCGCAGGTCGATCCAGGATTTGAATCCCTCATGCCCGGCGGTGACGAAATGTCCACCCCATTTGAGCATCGGCACCAGCCGCATATTGAGGTCATAATTGGCCTCATTGCCGACTGTGTCGACAACCACATCGAACTCCCCTCCAGCCCAGTTCCGGGCTACCTCGAGCCAGTCTGGATCATGAGAGTTGAGGGTCAGATCGCCCTGCCTGCCGGCAAACAGATTCAGCCGGAAATCATGCCGTCCGACCAGTGCCACCTGAGCCCCGCGCATCTGAAGGGTCTGGGCGCTCCAATGCCCCACCATCCCATCACCGACCACCAGGGCATGGCATCCCGTGTCGACTGTGGGGCGTGCCCCGGTGTTGGTTCCCACCTGGGTGAGCACCAGCCCGCTGCAGGGCAGGGGATCCTCTCCTTCTGGAAGCGCGATCACCTCATTGGCAACCGCAGGCCCTCTCAGAAGATGTCCCGCGAAATTGAAATGAACACCCTCTGCACGAGTGATGGTGACAAATACATTCTGCCCTTCATGGAAACCCGTGACATCCTTGCCGACTTCCTCGACCACCCCCACCTTCTGATAGCCGGGAACCATTGGATAAGGCAGTGGCATGTGCGGCTGCCAGGGAGTGACTCCATCGAATCGTTCGAGCCTGAGAAAAGAGCCTTCAGTTCCATTGCTGATCCAGGAGTGGGTTGTCCTGACAACCACATCGCCGGGGCCTGGATCGGGGATGGTGACTTCGCCAAATTCGATTTTGTTTTTCGCCGTGAAGAGTACCGCCGGTGACTTCATGATGTTGGCCTCCCGCCTGAGAGTGATGTTTCTGATTCTGCGGTTCCCATGAAATTGCCAGGTTATCTTCCCTGATCGCATCTGAAAATGAAATGCCGGCTCTTTTTTGGGGCTGGCTCCAGCCCGAACCGAGGGACTCTCCTCTGGTATTCATAGAATCTTGATCTGGAAGTATTCTGGAAAGGCTGTGTGGATCAATCATGAAGGATCGCAAAGATCTATCCGAATGTGCAACTCAACAAGGGGGCTGGCAAATGAAATCCATCGTTTTCTCCATCTGCATATCGATCGGAATTCTCTGGGGTGGGGCCATCATGGCTCAGGATTCAGGCTGGCAGGCCGATGTCCGGCTGGTTCCCGGCCAGGGAGAATTTGGAACCGCCGAGGTGATGGGAGTGGCCGCGGGTGTTTTTGATCCTGCAATCTGGGAGGCGGGTGATCTTTTCATCCTCCCCGACCAGCGCTCGCCATTGATCGCTCCCCGCCTGACCGGGCTGTTCAGGAACATTTATGCCCCCTCGATTGTCGAAACTCCCACTGGCTGGCGTGTCTTTTATGGCGCCTGGGATGGGGTTCCAACCGGCAATGACCGCATCTACAGCATGGATACCCATGACTTTCTTGATTTCGAAAACCGCCACACCGTCATCGAGCATGGCCCATTTATTCATGTCTGCAATGTGAATGCCCACTCGGATGGAAATGGCGGATTTGACCTGGTGTGCACTGCTTATCCCGATGCCAATGACAGAAACAAACCAATTCGTTTCTCAAGCCCTGATGGGAAAATATGGAATGGCTCCGAAGCTCCCTATGCCGCACAGACCAGTGACCTGGTCACTGTGGAAGGATACGAAAAATACGCCGATGCGGATATCAATGGCATCAATGTGCTTTTGAAAGAAGATGGAAAGTATCACCTCTATTTCGGCAACTTCAAAGACTGGGGGCATATTTACCGGGCCAGCGGGGAGGATGGAAAAACCTTCCGGTTTGAAGGTTCTGTCCTGGATGCACCGCACATGGTCAATGACCTCCAGAAGTTCCAGATCGGACGAGGAAACTGGTATCTGATGGCTTTGCATGCCAATGGGGATCACCTGTGGTACAGCCTCTCCAAAGATGGGAAGACCTTCGAGGCTGAGAAAGTTCTCGGGAAGAACCTCGGTGAGTCG
>LMZT01000069.1 GCA_001567115.1 Candidatus Hinthialibacteria bacterium OLB16
CGCGTGGATTGTCCGGGCGCCATAAATGTCGCCCTACACCAGGCTCTTCCCACCCTTTCTGCCGCCCCACCAGGGCGTTATGTCTTTCTCCCCTTCCCTTCATTGTCACTCCCACTCCCTCCGTTGCCTTTCCCGCCCCCCCCATTCGTCTTTCCCGCTCCCCTCATTCGTCTTTCCCGCGAAAGCGGGAATCCAGCGGGAATCATTCAACCAGAAAGAAATCCGGTTCGAAATTGCAGGAGGATATCGGCTCAAAGGGATTACACGGATTGAGACATTATCAACGCTTTGGTAATCTCTTTGATTGCTGGAATACGAACCATGAAAACAGCTCATCGAGTCACCATACCCAGTGATCTCGATTCGATCTACTCACTCGTGGGGAAAATCCTCCAGGAGATCGAGGGGAAAGATTTCGACGAAAACTCACGCTTTGCAATCCGCCTGGCGCTGGATGAAGCCTGATCAATGCCCACAAACATGGGAATCAGACCGATACGAGAAAGAAGATTACAGTCTCTTACGAAGTCGAGCGGGATTCTGTCAGATTCGAAATCGAAGATGAGGGAGATGGATTTGCCTATCATCGGATTACTGACCCCCGTCATGAAGAATCCCTGCGGAGAACCAGCGGCCGTGGAATCTTCCTGATCCGCCATTTCATGTCTCATGTCGGTTTCAATGAAAAAGGAAACCGAATCCGTTTTCGTTACGATAAAAAGCCCGAATTCGATATCGATCCGCATGGGCTTTCACACTGGAGATTGCAATCATACGAGGTCCTGGAGCTCGACCCGCAGCGGGTTGAAGAGAACCCAACCATTGTCCTGGATTCAATTCAGAACCTGTTGAAATCCGGAAAAAAACAGATCCTCCTCGACCTGAAGTTTATCGAAACAATCAGCAGCGCACTGTTGGGCATGATTGTGGGAGCCCATCAGGAAACCAGCCAGCTGGGCGGTGAGTTGATTTTGATTCGGGCACAGCAGGCAGTGATTCTGGTCATTATGAAAAGCCATCTGGATGGCATATTGTCACTCTCACCGGATATTGAGACAATTCTTGCCAGAGAAAACAAAGCCTGAACTGTATGGGATGATTTCCCGCCAGGGACTCGATCCTTTTTGAATCATAAAAACCAAGGCTTGCGAGCTGGATAATAAACGAAGGAGATGTCCATGTATAAGATGACCCTGTATGCCTGCATTCTGGCCCTTTCATCAGGATGGGTCTTTGGAGAGGCTGCGGCAGCTTCGGACTGGGTGATGCGATCCCCTTCAGGTGAACGTTATGTGGAGCGGAATGAAAGCGGAGAGACAGTCCTTCCAAATGGCCGTCTGGTCACTCCCTGGGGGAAAATGATCCGTGTCCACCCACACCCCTATGGGCTGGCGCTCAGCCCGGATGGGCGGTTTGTCGTAACTGCCAACAGCGGGCGCCCGGTTGGCCTGTCGCTGATTGACCTCAAAGATCCGGGGAATCCTCAAATTTTTCATATTCCAGAAACCCCTGATCAGAAAGACGGTGTGCTGGAGGCTGTTTTCATGGGGCTCGCTTTTTCTCCCGACAGCAAAATCCTGTATGCCGCGGGAGGCCGGGATTGGAGTGTGCTGGCTTTTGATCTGGAAACCCGGGAGCGGGTATTCCGTCTGGACTGCGCTCATGCAAGTGATGGAAAGCAATATGAACATGGCTATCTGGGAGATCTGCGCATATCCGCTGATGGCAAATACATTTACGCGGTTGACCAATCGAATTTCCGCTTCCTGATCATCGATGTGGCAAACCGCAGGGTTCTGCGTTCAATCCCTGTCGGACGGTATCCATTCGGAGTGACTCTCTCGACCGATGGGAAGAAAGCTTATGTCGCCAATGTGGGCATGTATGAATATGCCCTCCTGCGAAAGGAATCCGGGGAGGAGGCATGGATTCCATTCCCTCCCTATGGTGTGCCCTCCAAAGAGGCGGAAGAGGGTGTCACGATCGATGGAGTCAAAGCCCCGGGCCTTGGCGATCCCAACGATATTCTTGGAATGTCGGTTTTTACAGTCGATATCTCCGAGACCGGCAAGGAGAAAGTAGTCGCCAAAACGAAATCCGGGCACCTGGTAGGTGAGCAGCTGGAGGATTTTCCGGCAGTGGGCGGGAGCAGTCCCAATTCGCTGGCGGCGACTGATCGATATGTGTTTGTATCCAATGGCAGCAATGACAGCATAACTGTTATCGATGCTGCAACTAATCAGAGGCTGCAGGACATTAATCTGACACTGGATCCGCGTACGGATCATCTCCGCGGAATGATTCCTTTCGGCCTGGCGCTTTCTCCGGATCATCAGTTTCTTTATGTAGCCGAAGCGGGAATCAATGCAGTGGGAATTATCCGCATTGCCGACTTCAAAGTTCTTGGGCATATCCCTGCAGCCTGGTTTCCGAGCAAGCTGGCAGTTTCGCGGGATGGGAAAACGCTGTATGTCTCGAATGCCAAGGGCATTGGATCCGGACCGAATGCCGGACCGGGGCATAAAGCGGGCGACCCGACCGGTATTGGAGATCTGATGCGCGGTTATGTTTCGATCCACGACCTCTCGGATATTCAAAACCGGCTGGATGAAGCCACCCAGACAGTTCTTAAAAACAATGTCCATCTCATTCCTGCATCGGAATACACACGCTCACCTCAATCACCAGTGCCCGCAATTTCTTCCAAAGGTAAAAGCACAATCAAGCATGTCATTTATGTCACCAAGGAAAACCGGACTTACGACGAAGTTTACGGGGCGCTTAAGGGAGGGAAAGGCGATCCGGATACCTGCCGCCTCGGCGTACCGATTACTGTCACCAGCAAAGATAATACGAGATCCGTGAAAGATGTGGTCCTCATGCCGAACCACATCGCGCTGGCTGAGAGGTTCGCAGTCTGTGATAATTTCTATTGTGATTCGGACCATTCTGTGGATGGGCACCGATGGCTGGTGGGAACTTATCCGAATGAGTTCATGGAGGCAAAGATCGGCGAAAACGCCAAAGGGGATGGCCCCGGGAATTTTGCGTTTATTGGTTCTTCAGGCGCCATATATCCGGAGGATTACAACGAAGCCGGATCAATCTGGGAGCATTTTGAAAGGGGTGGAGTTTCGTTCTTCAACTATGGCCTGGGATTCGAGTTCGCGCCGCAGATCGAGGACCAGGAAGACCGTTACACCGGCATCAAGATAACCACCAATTATCCCATGCCGAAAGCCCTGTTCGACCGGACCTCCCGGATGTTCGCCACCTACAATACCAACATCCCCGACCAGTTCCGCATGGATATGTTCGAGAAGGAGTTCAAGGACAAATGGCTCTCGGGAAAAGAACCCTTTCCAAGTGTGATCACAATGATGCTGCCGAACGACCATGGTGCGGATGAAAGGCCTGCTGATGGGTATCCCTACTGGGGGTCCTACATGAGCGATAATGATCTGGCGCTCGGCCGCCTGGTCGAGTTGATCAGCCACAGCCCTTTCTGGAAAGAGACAGTCATCTTTGTGACAGAGGATGATGCCCAGGGATACCGTGACTCGGTCGATGCACACCGGTCCATCTGCCTTGTCATCGGCCCCCACATCAAGCAGGGTTATGTTTCCCATACGCACACCAGCATTGCGAGCATCCTGAAGACAATCTTCCTGATCCTGGGATTGCCTGCGCTCAACCAGTATGATGGATTTTCATCGGATCTGGCGGATATGTTCACCGATCAGCCGGATAACCTTGCTGCTTACAACGCACTTCCTGTCAATAAGGAAATTTTTGATCCTCAAAAAGCCCTGGATCCATTCGATGTCCAGTTCAACTGGAAGGCGGTCAATGAATTTGTTCCGATCGACAACCAGCCGTACCTCGATCAGGACCCTTATGGCCACAGCGGCCCATCGGATCACACCCCGAGATAATCTGAAACGGGAAAGCGGAAAATCGAGATGATTCGAATCCTGACTAAGAAAACACTGGTACCGAAGATCAAGGAATACGTGGTCGAAGCCCCTCTGATTGCCCGCAAAGCCCGTCCAGGGAATTTTGTCCTCGTACGTGTCGATCCGAAAGGTGAACGGATCCCTTTGACCATCGCCGATAGTGATAACGGCCAGGGAACCATCACTCTGGTGGTTCAGGAAATCGGCAAAACCACCACGATGATGGGGACACTCGAAGAAGGCGCCGAACTGTTGGACCTGGTAGGCCCGCTCGGCAAGGACCGTGAGGCTCCCCCCGGCGGCCAAGTGATCGGCTTTGTTTCAGGAGGTCTGGGGGTTGCACCGATGTATCCGCAGACCAAAGCCTGCTACCAGGCCGGGAATCGGGTTATTTCAATCCTTGGGGCAAGAAACAAGGATTTGTTGTTCTGGATGGACCGTATCGAAGCGATCAGCCATGAGACCTATATCGCCACCGATGATGGATCCTTTGGGATTCATGCCTATGCGGCACAGGTGCTTGAGGACTTGATCCAGAAAGGAACCCGTTTTGATGAGGTGATTTCAATCGGCCCTGTCCCCCACATGAAAGCCTGCACGAACGTCTGCAAGAAGCATGGAATACCGGTTGTTGTCAGTCTGAATCCGATCATGGTTGATGGAACCGGGATGTGTGGAGGCTGCCGGGTCACTGTCCATGGGCAGACCTATTATGCCTGTGTTGATGGCCCGGAGTTTGATGGGAGTGGTGTCGACTTCGATGAACTCAGCGCACGGCAGCGGACCTACCTGAGTTTTGAAGCAGACTCACTTCTTCATTACCAGGAAGAAATGGAAGGAAAGAAACACCAGTGCGCATTAAACCCCGCCAAGTGATGCCCGCCC
Organism: Candidatus Hinthialibacteria bacterium OLB16; assembly: GCA_001567115.1. Taxonomy (GTDB): domain Bacteria; phylum Hinthialibacterota; class Hinthialibacteria; order OLB16; family OLB16; genus OLB16. Next base: position 4,842 of record LMZT01000069.1, read on the forward strand.
GGGAACCGAAACAAAGAAGCCATACTTTTGAGGAAGTTGCACTCGGTTTTGGAGTTGATCAGGCCATCGAAGAAGCGAACCGTTGCCTGAGCTGCAAGAAGCCGAAATGCGTGGATGGCTGCCCGGTGATGGTCGATATTCCGAACTTCATCGAAGCTGTCAGGAATGGAAATCTGTCCGATGCAGCCCATATCCTCAAGGAGAAGAATAGTCTCCCGGCTGTCTGCGGGCGTGTCTGCCCACAGGAGAATCAATGTGAGGGGCTTTGCATCATTGGCAAGAAGCATGAGCCTGTGGCGATCGGCGCCCTCGAGCGTTTCGTCGCCGATTGGGAGGCAGCGCACATCGATGGCTCGAGTGTGGTTCACCCAAAGCCATTCGGGAAAAAGGTGGCTGTCATCGGTTGTGGCCCCGGGGGCCTGACCTGCGCGGGAGACCTGGCGAAGATGGGGTACCGTGTCACGATTTTCGAGGCGTTCCATGATACCGGCGGGGTTCTTCGGTATGGAATTCCCGAGTTTCGCCTCCCGAAAGAGATTGTCGACCGGGAAGTCAATTACGTAAAAAGCCTCGGGGTCGAGATCGAGCTGAACATGGTCATCGGCAAGATTCATACAATTGCGGAGTTGATGGAAAGCGGCTTTGAGGCGGTCTTTATCGCGGTCGGAGCAGGGGCACCGGTGTTCATGGGGATTCCGGGTGAGAATCTGATTGGAGTGTACTCCGCCAATGAATTCCTGACCCGTGTGAACCTCATGAAAGCCTACTGCATGGAGGAATATGACACACCGGTGATCACCGCCAGGAAAGTGGCGGTGATCGGGGCGGGAAATGTCGCCATGGATGCCGCCCGTGTGGCTTTGAGGCTGGGAGCCGATGAGGTCACCATTGTCTACCGCCGCACCGAAGCGGAAATGCCGGCACGCCTGGAGGAAATCCATCATGCCAAAGAGGAAGGGATACAATTTCAGCTGTTAACCAACCCGAAACAGATTCTGGGCGATGACAAAAACCGTGTGTGCGGGATGGAGTGCATCCGCATGGAGCTGGGAGACCGGGATGAAGGAGGACGGCGGCGTCCGGTCCCGATTGAAGACTCCGAGTTCAAAATCGACTGCGACATGGTCATCCCGGCTTTGGGGAACAAAGCCAATCCGCTGCTGACCAGAAATACTCCCGGCCTGGAATTGAACAAGTGGGGCAACATCATCGCTGATGAAAAGACCGGAGCCACGAATATCCCGGGGGTTTTTGCCGGGGGGGATATTGTCATCGGCGCCGCAACAGTGATCGAAGCGATGGGAGCAGGAAAACGCGCGGCCTTCGCAATCGATCGCTACCTGAGGGGAGCTTCCCTGGATGCCGAGGAGGAACTCTCCGGATTGCCGGCTGAAAAACAGGGAGCCTGAAAGCAGCTCCTGTGAATCACACCTTCACCAGGGAGGTTTCCCGCTTTCGGCTGATCACCTTCGAGACAATGATCGATATTTCATAAAGGACCATCAGCGGCACTGCCAGAAGTGTCTGGGTGACCGGGTCAGGCGGAGTCAGAACAGCGGCCACGATGAAGATCACCAGGATCGCATGGCGCCGGTATTTTGAAAGAAATGACGGTGTCACAATACCCAGGACCGAAAGCAGGCCAATTACCACCGGCAGCTCGAATACAATTCCGAAAACAAGCATCATAGTCAGGGTGAAGCTGACAAAGCTTGCGAGTGACCATGTATTTTCCACCAGACCTTCACCAAATCCGGCCAGGAATGGAACCGCCACTTTCATCATGATGGCATAGGCGAACAAACCGCCAATGATGAAGCTGAGCCACGATGAAAGAATAAACGGGACCAGAAATTTCCTCTCACTTTCTTTCAGGCCTGGTTCAACAAATTTCCATATCTGATACATGATAAAAGGCATGACAAAGAACAGGGCCGCCACCAGAGCCACTTTCATGTAAGCGATCACCACCTCGGTCGGCGAAAGGCCGACAAGGATCGAATGGGAGGAGGGGGGATCATAAATCACCAATGGGCCGATGATCGGGCTGAAGGCATATTTGAATGGCAGGTGCAGTGGCGACGAAAGCTCAGGAATAGTCCGTGCATGGTATGTCAGAAGCCGCATCATCGGGTCGGCAAAGTAGAAAGAAATGCAGATCGCCGGCAGAACGATATAGATGCAATAGAGGATGCGGGTCCGGAGTTCCTCCAGATGCTCCATGAACGTCATTTCAACGTCAGGTTTCATTAGTCGTCGGTTTCGAATGCAGCAGGGGAAATGGCAGAACGAGAAACACTCGCAGGTTCGGGCTTTTTATCCTCGGAGGTGGTTTCGGCAGACTCCTGATTTTCAGCGGCGGACGGGGACCGGTTCAGTGGCTGTGGCTGGTGTGTCGGCCGCGGGTGTGGAGGGAGGAAGCCTTTTGTAAGTCGATGTGGGGCGGTAGTCTTCCTCGAAATTGAGGCCCCGCTTCATTTCATCGGCTGCCTCCCGGAAGGTCCGCATCCACTTGCCGACCATGCGGCCGATCTCGGGCAATCCTCGAGGGCCTACCACCACCAGGGCAATCACGCCAATGATGATCATTTCAACTGGATTCATGTTGAACATGGTTCTTTTTCCTGTTTCATCCCCCGGGCAGTTATTCTGGGTTAAAAACCTGACCGTATTCTACCCTCCCGGTAATAATCACCATAGGGATCCTGCCAGAGGAAGGGCCGACTCTGCATGTTACAGAGAAAGATGTACCTCTTGCCCCACTTTAAAACAACCCGGAGAACATACCATCATCCTGCATGGCTGTCACTCGATTCAGGCGCTGAGGCGGTCGAGTCACAGGTGGATAAACGCCCACGGAGAATCCTGATTCTGCCAGCGGCGCTCATGGATCTGAACCAGGGAGGTTTCGATAATCTCCCGGACAATGCGGCGGCGTTCCTCAGGAAACCGCACCATGTGCACCAGGTATGGAGCCAGATTCCGGCCTCCCTGTGAGAGGATTCCCTGCTGAATCGATTCCCAGGCACTGATGGGCCGGTAACGCACACGTGGTTTCTGGCCAAGCTTCTTCTTGAGAATCCGATCCAGCTGTTTGAGGCCTTTTTCTGCAGCCATCGGCCAGGCCTCCCAGGGTGTATGAGGTTTGGGGATAAACGGGCTGCAGGTCACTCCAATTGTCCCGGGTTGTCCCTGAGGTTGAAAAACCTCGGATAAGCGGTCAACAAGGTCAGCCACCGCATCCGCCTCATGATTGAAGATCTGTTCACAGTAGGCATCGAAGTCTGTCAGATCCGAAAGCCAGTCCGGAAGATTGAGTGGAGCACCCGGGCGGTCGGTGGTGCTGCCATAAAATTCGGGAGCGACGATTCCACAAACGAAATATAGTTTGAGGCGGGGCATCCCGAGCGCTCCGGCCTTCCGTGCCACATCCAGCAGATGATGATCGGAAATCCTCTTCCCCAGCCGGTACCTCTCGGATTCAAGACCTCGCTCGGGCGCCAGTGTGAGAGTTTTTTGGGATTCCGCCAGCAGATCGAGGATGCCATCAGTCACCTTATCGATTTCGATTGCAGAAGCCGTGATTTCCACCTCCCCACGCAGCCGGCTGCAGATCTCCTCAAATTGGGGGTGGGAGGCAACCGCTGCCCCGACCAGCCCGATCCGCGGACGTTCCATCTCTCCATTCACTCCCGGAACCTGCAGGGGGAGGCTGTCCAACCAACTCCATAATCCTGTCCACCGAGACAGCTCGCAAAGGCTTCTGGGAAAGCCGGATCATGCAGAAACGGCAGCCGCAGGGACAGCCGCGGCTGATTTCGAACAGGAAGGTGTTGTCGAACTCAGTTTCCGGAGATAACCAGCCCGAACAGGGGGGGAAAGCATCCATATCCTGAGTCCGCGCAAAGGAGATTGTTGGAGGCTGATCTCCCTGGATGGAGGGGACATAGGCTCCAGGAAGATTCACACATTCCTCGAGGACAGTTGAGCGTGGGCATCCTCCCCGAAGCAGCTGTGCGATCTTTTCGAGGGCTGCGGGAAGTGATGCTTCAGCTTCCCCCAGTAGAAACAGATCCACAAAAGGTGCCATGACATCCGGATTCGCGGCTGCGGCAATCCCCCCCATGAGGACAATCGGATCTCCAGGCCCTCGCTCTCTGGCATATACCGGCACGGAGCTGGACAGGAGCGCCTCGATGACCTGGAGGTAACCCGACTCAAAAGGGACTGTAAAAGCAATCAGATCAAATTCACCCAATGAGCGGTTGAGTTCGATCGACCGGGTCGGCATTGAGGGTTCGACCACAGCCCGCTCGCAGGACCAGTCCGGGTGCTGGCCGATCAGGCGAAAAATCTGGTGAAATGCCAGGCTTGAACTCGCGATCGAATAAGTGCCGGGAAAAATAAGAACTGCACGGAAGTCTTTGCCGAAAGGGGAGATGGAAAGCAGGGGAGATTCGTGTCGAACCGGGGAGGATTTTAAACCTTTACCAATGGAATTGACTTTCATTCGATCTTTTCATCTTTACCTTGAGTCACCTTTTCAGCAAAAAGCCTGCGGATTTCACGCTTGAGGACTTTTCCTGTGCTTCCTTTGGGAAGTTCATCGACAAATTCAATTATACGGGGATATTTGTAGGCTGCCACATGTTCCTTGCAGTAGCCGATCAGGTCTTCCGCTCTCAGGCTGGAACCGCGGCGCAAGGCGACTACAGCTTTTACCTCCTCACCATAGTGATCATCAGGAACACCGATCACACTCGCTTCGAGGATTTCTGGATGCGCATAAAGGACCTCTTCAACCTCCCGTGGATAGACATTGAACCCGCCCCGGATGATGAGGTCTTTTTTTCGATCCACAATATAAAAGTCACCATCCTCATCCATGCGTCCGATATCTCCTGAGTGGAACCATCCGGAGCGCATGACCTCACGGGTTGCTTCAGGGTTCTTGAGGTATCCTTTCATGATGTTCCGGCCACGAATGACAACCTCGCCATCCACACCGGGTGGAACCTCACAGTCTCTGGTATCGAAAATCTTCATCTCGACTCCGGCGATCGGCCGGCCAATGCTCCCTGTTTTCTTCTGGTGCCACCGCGACTGCGAGCAGGCCACCGGGGAGGTTTCAGTCAGCCCGTAACCTTCGAGAATCGGCATGCCAAACAGATCTTCAAATTGTCTTCGAGTTTCCAGAGGGAGGGCCGAGCCGCCACTGAATCCATACTGGAGCGACTTCATCCTGGAAGGATCAACCTCACTGGAGTTGATGAGTGAATTGAAAATTGTCGGAACAGCACTGAGGAGAGTCACCTTGTCGCGTGAAATGACCTCAGCAGTCCGAACCGGATCAAATCGCTTAACATAGGTGATTGCCCCTCCATTGAACAACATGCCATTCTGGACACATGTCTGGCCAAAGGAGTGAAACAGCGGAAGGATCACGATTGATATATGCCCGGGACCTATGGGGTTGACCTCGGTATCCAACCTGGAAAAAGAACGCTCGGAAACAATGCGGGCATTCTCCCACAGGTTGAAGTGGGTCAGCTCGGCTCCTTTGGGCCTGCCGGTGGTCCCGGAGGTGTACATGATGACTGCAGTATCATCAGGCCGGGTTGGGTGAAAACTCTCGAGTTGGGACGATGCCGATAAACAGTCCGAAAGGACCCTGGATACTTCAGAATATTTAGCCTTTTCGGATGGGTTCAAGGACGCCTGGAGCACCCAGATCTTTTTGCTGCAGCGCTCTCTGGCTTCCAGAATAACAGGGATTGATTCGGTATCGGCAATGACACCAATCGCTTCAGAATGCTCGAGCTGGTAGGCCACTTCCTCAGCGACCAGAAGGTTGTTCAATGAGACCACAATGGCGCCAGCTGCTAGAATGCCGAAATACGACAGGGTAAATTCAGGCCGGTTCCCGCACATCAGAGCGACAGGGTCACCAGGCTTGACTCCACTCTCGCGAAGTGCCGCCCCAACCGACAGAGCCTGGTTTCTCAGATCGAGGTAGGTCCAGTATTTATCATCGGATATCAAGGCCCTCTCACGTGGGAACCGACGTGCGCTCTCAGTAATGATGGAGGCCAAAGAAAGTGACACCTGAACTCCTTTCCATTTCAATCCGAGATAGTTCAATACCTTGACTGGGCCGATGACAACCCTGAAACCTGGACTTATGCTAACACAGCCTGAAAAGAAAATGGAAACCCACAAGTTCTGTCGTCCAGAAAATCAATAATGCCCCTTTCGAGAAAGATGTGCCTGCTTTCGGCCCTGCTGGCGGTTTTTATGCTGGCCCTGGTCACATCCCTGTTCCCGATCGAGGACAGCGATGACGACTGGTGGCACCTCAAAGCCGGCAAACTGTTGTGGGAAGGGCAGATTGGCTGGTACAGCCCGGATGCCTTTACCGACACCGCCAGAGATAAGGTGTGGGTCAATCATGAATGGCTGGCAGAAGTCCTCTTTTATGTCACCTATCTGAAAGGAGGGCTTCTGGGGGCGAATCTGGCCAAATCCCTGATCATCGCTTTGACCTTTCTGGTGGTTTTCAGGAATTCGATGCACCTGAACCCCCATTCGATCCGATCCAGTTTTCTGGCAGTGGCACTGGCAATTCCGACTTCCCAGTTTACATTTTATCTGAGACCTCCCATCTGGACATTCTTTTTTCTGGCGCTTTATCACCACCTGTTACGATCTCAACTTCAGGAAGACAGGGATCTCTCCCTCTCTCAGATAGTACGCCGAACGATGCCCTGCGCCTTTTTGATGGTCCTGTGGGCGAATCTGCATGGCGGGGCGATCCTGGGTTGTGTGGTCGTGTTTCTGATGGCATGTGGATGCCTGCTCGATCGCCCATACAGCCAATCAGCCGTTATTTCCGCTATCAGCCTGGCCGCATTGGTCGGAGTGGCCAGCTTGATCAACCCTTATGGATTTCAATTGCATTTGCTGACCTTTGAGGTGATGTCAGAGAAGTGGCTGACCGAAAGGATTTTTGAACTGGCTCCGACACGGATCGATCTGGTGTGGAGCCTGGTCCCATTGTTCATTCTGGGAGCATGGGGGTGCTATAAAGAAGGAAAATGGGGTGAACGGCTGGTCTTCCTGTTTCTGGCCTGGCAGGGGCTCAGCCACATTCGCCATCTGCCTTTGCTGGCAATCTGGGCTGCGCCCTATGCAGCCCGGGTGCTCGCACCTCTGCTCTCACCCCTTCCAAGGGCCTCCATGGTGCTTGGATTGATTCCAGGCGCTCTTTTCGGAGCTTCCAGCCTGCTGCCGGATTTCCCCTGGGGGGCCTTGAATGATCCGGCCATCCGTTATTTCTGTGTGGGACTTATTGCTCTGGCCAGCCTCTGGACTGTGCTCATTCCGAATCGAATGGCAGGCTTTGCGCTGCTTGCGGTGAGCGGCCTGGCTATTGGTTATGTGGTTGGTTTTCCGGGGCAGCGGGTCGAAAGATTTCTCAGAGTGATCCAGGGGCAGGCCTGGAGCGGGCGATTATTTCCAGACAAACTGTGCGATTTCATCGAGGAGAAAGATCTGAAAGCTCCGGTTCTGTTCTGCCGGGAAACGGGTGCAGGCTACCTGATCTGGCGGCTTGCGCCGGAAAGGATGCGGGTTTTCAGCTGCACTCGATTCGACCTCCAGGGAGCGGAGCCAGTCAAGGAAATCGAAAGCATGCTCTGGCAACTGCCGAGCTGGACCGACCCGGATACCGGCCGGATGATTCCTGCCTGGGACCAGCTGTGGGATCAGAAATATCATTTTGACATAGTCCTGCTGGAAAAATATTCGATCCCGGATCCGGGAAACCCAGGGTCCTGGAAAATCTTCCGGCTGTGGGAGCTGCTCTCGAAACCGGATTCCGGTTTTGTCCGGGTTGCCGGAGAGGCGATTCCTGCCATCGGGCCGAAAGACCGCCAGTTCGGATTGTTTCTCCGCAAGGGAGACCAGCTGAGCCATCTGATGTCTGTCCTGCCACAACCTGCCTGGTTCGAGGAAAGCACCGAATGAAGCGGACCTCCAGGCGGCCCACCCATGCACCCTCTCTCGAGGTGGACCTGCATGGTCTTCATGCGGATCAAGCCGAGCAACGGATCCTTCAAATCCTCGACATGCACTGTGGCAGGCAAGGGCTCGATATTCGCTTTATCCATGGAAAAGGCTCCAGGATTCTGGAAGGGATTGTGGACCGTATCGGAAGGAGCGACCCGAGAGTCGCCTCGGTGGAAAAGCATTTCTTCAACTCCGGCATGACCTCTTTGATCCTCTCAGGGCAGACAAAGACACCCCCGAGGCGGGCCTTGTCATCTGAAGTTCACCTGCTCCATCCGGTCCCTCCGGTTCGAAAAAAGAAAAAGAAATGACCTCGAATCATTCATCCAGGCACATATTCAGAGAAACAGTGGTGTATGGGGTCGGCACAGTCCTGTCCCAGGCCCTGTCGGCACTGAGGGGAATGATGGTCGCGGCACTGCTGGGGCCGGTGGAATATGGATTCTGGAAAGTGATCCAGGTTGGCCTCGATTACCTCGGGTACACCCATTTCGGATTCATGCATGGCATGGCGAGGCAGATTCCCCTTTATCGAGCTGCCGGTGAATCTGAAAAGGATCATGGCACCAGGCAGATCACGCTCGGTGTGACACTGCTGACATCCCTGGGAGCCGGAGGGCTGGTCATTCTGGCTGCCATGCCGATGGCCGCGGAAGTCCGCCTGGCATGGGTGGGAGTCGCCTGTGTTCTTCTGCCAACCCAGCTGTTTCGGTTCCTCCACATGATCTGCCTGGCGGATGGGCGCTTCGCAGTGCTGAGTGGAGCGAATGTGCTGCTGGCTGTGGCTTCCTTCATTGTCATGGCCTGGTGGATACCAAGGTGGGGGCTGGCCGGTGTCTTCCTTGGTTTGGGTGCGGGCTATTGGGCCGGGGTTCTGTTTGGATGGGTGCGTGGAATTTATCCCTGGCCACCCGGATTCAACTGGGTGCATATCACCCGGCGACAGGTGGATCCTCTGGTCCTTCCTCTCCTTCAGAATGGCTTCCCATTCATGTGTGTGGATGGCTTGTTTGTGGTCTGGCAGGGGGTGGACCGGCTGGCACTCGCTTCAGTGCTGGGAGCCTCCAATGAGGCGATGGGACATTATGGGCTTTCAGTCATGATCGCTTCTTTTGCGATCCAGATCCCTCAGATCGTCAACCGGGTGCTCTTTCGGAGGACAATCAGCGGCTTTGCCGACGAGAACCCGGAGCGTAACGATCGGCTGAACTTTGCAAGAAAACACCTCGATCTCCCTGCTCTGGCGGTTGCCGGCTGGTCACCGATAGTCTTCTGCCCATGCCTGATCGGAAGCGCCTGCATGATCCGCTGGTTTTTGCCGGAATACCAGGCGGCTGTTCCCCTGGTGGCCTGGCAGATGGCGGCCTGCTACTGGTGTGGTGTCGGGCTGCTGGTAAGGAATGTATTCACAGCCACCAATCGCCAGTGGCGGCTGGGAATGATCTATCTCGCCGCCATATCCGGAACTGTGGCAACCATCTATGCCCTGTGGCTGCTGGTGCCGGAACATGCCGGCCTGGGAGTCGCAATCGGAGGCATCGGATCACTGGTGGGTGCAGTCCTGGCGGCATTCTGCTCCCTCTTCGATCTTGGAAGGTATTTCAGATATGGTGCCTGGCATCTGGGCAGCCTGTGCGGCGGATGCCTGCTGCCATTTCTTCCGTTTTCAATCTGGATGATTCATTTCATCGATTTCTACCAGAGCTGGAGTCCCGGCCATCCAATTCCAATGTGGAGCCTTTTTCTGGAATTAGTATGGTCTTTGGCAGCATGTCTCCCGGCAGCCTTATGGGCGCTCTGGAAGATGAAAGGCCTCAACCTCAGACAGTCTGTTTCAACCACAGAATCTGATCATCGATAATCTTCAGGATGAGTTCACGCGACAGGCCGGTTTCATGGCCACAGTCATACCAGAGGATCTCCTTTGGAGTCCCTGCTTTTTCGAAGTACGCTTCGGTGCATACTTTCGGGATGATTTCATCATGAAGGGCATTCTGAAAAAGCAGAGGACGGGGAGAAATATGGTGAATGCTGCGCAGGGGTTCGGCCTGGCTCAGGAAGAACATATTGACCAGCCGCAACAAGGGTTTGAGGTAAGGCTGCTCGGTTTGGCGGGTGTATTTATTTTCAGTCAGGAGCTTGGGAAGATCCCCGCCTCCCCACATGAGGATTCCCGATGAGAAACGGTCTTCGAATGCCAGAGCGCTTGTCCCCATGATCGCCCCGAGGCTGATGCCAAACAGGGTAATCCTCTTCGGATCCACATCCTGGCGGCTTGCCAGGTAATCGACCGCACGGCGCGCTTCGACCACCATCTGAGAGATTCTCTGTTTGAATTCGAGGAGCGATGATAGCCCCCGCACAGGCTGCACGGGTTTGCGTTCGCCCCGTCCGAGCTGCTCGAAACACAGAATTCCCCATCCGGCACGAACATAGGGTTCGGCAACTTCATCAAGGAAACGCATGTCCTGGCCGATTCCATACACCAGCACAAGGCAGGGATGTGTGGCAGTGGCCGCACGAGGATGGTGGTAGAGTGCCGGAACCATCTGGCCCGGGAGTCCCTGGAATGCGATCTTCTCACGAATGCCCCAGTCGACACTGGAGGTTTCCCTGACCTCGGAGAGGAGGGGAAGGCCGGGATCGTAACCCTCGAAGAACCTTGCATCCAGCCATGTTTTCAAGACCGCCAGGGTGATAATGACTGTGACTGCAAACAGGAGCAGCATTCGAATCAAGGTTGGCAACCATCGCCGTGGAGGCTTGAGGTCGCTGGTTTGATGCGGTCCAATGGCTGGTGTGGCTGATGGCTGGTTCATTTCTCTTGACTCACTCAGGCAGACTCGATAGGCTTCTCAGTCGGCCCAATTGTAACTAAGGCCGAATATAAAATAAAAAAATTATGCCAAAAGCCGATCAGATACAGATTGAAGGATCCGTTGAAGAGGTGCTCCCTAACGGAATGTTTCGTGTGGAGCTCTCCAATGGCCATCGTGTGCTTGCCCACCTTTCGGGAAAGATGCGGAAGTTTCATATTCGAATCACACAGGGAGACAAAGTGACGATCGAAATGTCGCCCTATGATCTGGATAAAGGCCGCATCACTTTCCGGCACAAGTAACGGTTCCCTTTCCTTCCGCATTAACCTGGCGCTGTCTGTTTTCCAGCAGGATAATCATCGCAAACACCGAGAGGACCTGAAGAAAGACAAGCACCGCCTGTTTGACCGATGCGGATTGAAGGATCAGAGCACCGAGGCCGGTAAAAATGGTGACCAGGTAAATGACCAGAACTGCGTTTTTCTGAGTCAGGCCAAGGGAAACCAGGCGATGGGAGAAATGATTGGTATCTCCCTGCATGAGCGGTTTGCCATTCCTCCAGCGGATAAAAACCACTGAGGTAGTATCAAAGATCGGAACCGCCATGATCACCAGCGGGGTGAGGATCGAGAGCAGGCCCTGCCGTGCCTGCACACCTTCCTCGCCGATGAGTGAAGCCAGCAACGAGCTGGGCGTGGCACGATAGTAAGTGCACCGGCAGGTGAATGCGGCCACCAGAAATCCCACCAGGAGAGCGCCGCCATCCCCCATGAAAATCCTGGATGGGTTCCAGTTATAGCGCAGGAAGCCGAGCAGGGATCCAATCAGGCAGGTCATGGCCGCCGCCAGGAAGTACTCCCCCTGCCAGTGGGCGTAAATCGCAAAGAAGGTGGTCGTAATGGCTGCCACACCCGCGGAAAGGCCATCCATATTATCCAGCAGATTGAAGGCATTGATCAGGAACATCATCCACAGGAGGGTGACCGGAACAGCGAAGAGAAATTCTCCTGACCAGTGATTCCAGAACACCTTGTAGAAATCGAGGCGGTACCCGGCGGCGATGGCAATCAGAGAGCCGGACACCTGCCACACCATTTTCCGTCTGGGTGAAAGGCTGTGCCTGTCATCCAGCAGCCCACCGAGAAAAGTCACCCCGCCACCCATGAGAATTCCGATCAGGGCCAGAGATTCGTTGGAGATGCCAATCTGGTGGTTTTCAAAGAAAGTGATCCATTTGCCGGAAGACAGGATGGATGGGGCCAGGAACACCAGGATAATGGAAAAGATCAGGCTGAGATAAAAACCCCGCCACAAATGCCGATTCCACCCAGCCGCGGCCGGGTGGTGCTGTGGATTTTTCTTTCCCCGGGCCGATCCAGGAATCCCCACCGGCCGGCCCAGCCAATCGCCTTTTTTGTGATGACCAGACTGGCACAGCCACTCGAAACAAAAAGAACCAGGTACACCCAAACCCACATCAAGCACAGACCATTTTCAGGAGACGATGAAACGCCTTCGAGTTGTCAGGCCGGTCGACCACGATGATTCCCAGTTCCCTCAGATGTTTGTCGCTGATTCTCTGGTGCTCATCATGAAATTCCTTGAGGACACACACACGCTCGAAACGCCCGGAATCGAGAAATGCCTGGAAATCCTTGACCTTGGCAGGAACAAGCTCGCTGGAAACCAGGAGGAACCTGGTTCCCTGGATGCCCGTGAGCTTTTCGGATGCACCCTCGAGGCCATGCAGGGCTTTGACCTGATCTGTGCGCCGCAAGGTCTTTTCTGCAAAGTTCAACCACTGTTCATCCCGGCTGACTACAATCATGACTCTGTGATCAGAGACTCTTCTTTCTTCGTTTTCCTGGTTCATTTCCAGAAACTCCCACAACTGGCTGTGAACTCGACTCGGCTCCGACAGATTTCGGGACTATGATCTTTTCGAAGCCAGGTCCGGTCACCAATTTATCCCCCTTGAAATCAAGGGGTCACTTCGAATCAGAATGCGGGAATGGTAGAAAATCCGGTCCGTTTCTGCAAAGGGGGTCTGAAAAAGAAAGAAACCAGTTCATTGGCCATGATGAACAGTTACATTACAGAATCGGGATGCGTTTAAACTTTTTGAGTAGCTACGCTGAAAATCTGACTGTAACAGGAATAAATAGAATGGTCGAACCAATCACCACCCAGGCACTGCTCCAGAAAACAGAGGATTTGTCTCATGTAAAGATTCTTCACCCAGCCCTCAGGGATGAGATCATCCGTCTGGTTGAGGACTCTGCGACAGTGAGCAACTGGATCGATGCCAGCCAATATTTATCAGCCTCCGGGTACCAGAGAATCCGGGCAGGCGGGCCTGTCAGCAAGGTTCTGCGAACACTCGCCTACATGCTTGAGAAGCTGGATGAAAGACAGGCAGAAATAGTTCGAAACGGCTTTGTGGTGACCCGTGTGGAGCTTCAGGATACGCGCAGCGGCTGCAGCACATACAGCGGCCGCATTCATGTGCAGGCCGAGGATCAGAACGGCCGGGAAGTTGTTCTCATCGATGGTTCATTTGTCTGGGATTGTGCCGAACATGGAATTCCCCAGACCCAGGCAGCCCGGCAGCTGGGCTATCGTTGCATGGTGTCCTTTCCTTCCCTGGCGGCGATGCTTCCGGCATAAACCGGATTCAATTTGCCCCTTTCCAACCCGGAGTTGATGTAGTATGGCTCTTCCAGGGGAGTGCTCTTTCAGTTCTTCTTGATTCACCAAGGCTCCCCGGTCTGCAAAGGAGGATGTCCCCATGTCCAGATCATTGTGGAGTCGTCGAAATTTCCTGGCCAGTTGTAGTGCCGGTCTTGCCGGAGCAGCGGCATCCATGAAACAGGCCGCGGGTGAAACTGAATCGAAAGCGGCAACCGGATACAGTCAGCGACTGAGCCTGGCCCAGCTCAACGCCTGGGAGGCGCTGGGGTACGGGATGTTCATTCATTTTGGCATGAGCACCTATGTTCAGAATGAGCTCCCGGATGGGAAGGCTCCGGCAACAACTTATGCCCCGGACCGCCTGGATGTGGACCAGTGGATTTCTGTGGCGCGGGATGCGGGAATGAAATATGCGGTGCTCTGCGCCAAGCATGTTGCCGGCCACTGCCTGTGGCCCACCCGTTACACCGATTATTCGGTGGCAAACAGCAGTGATAAAACCGATGTGATCGGGAAATTTGTCGAGGCCTGCCGGAAGCGAGGGGTTCTCCCTGGCCTGTATTACTGCTCCTGGGACAATCATAACCGCTTTGGAAGCAAAACTCCCTCAGATCCGGCGGGTGATTTTCCCTCCTATACCACTTCCCTTTACCAGACTTTTCAAACCAGCCAGATCACTGAATTGTTAACTGAATATGGCCCAATCCATGAGGTCTGGATCGATATTCCAGGGGTCCTGGGGCGCGGATACCGGACATTCCTTTACAACCATGTAGCCCAGTTGCAGCCCGAAGCAGTCATCATGATGAACAGCGGCATCTCGACCCAGGAAAACTACAACATCGACTATGCCTGGCCTTCCGATCTCATCGCAATCGAAAGAAGCCTGCCACCCGAGAAGGGGCATCAGAAAGTCAGAACCATCGAAGGCAAAGATTATTATATGCCGGGCGAAGTTTGTGATCCGATTGGCAAGGAGTGGTTTTATGTCGATGGGGATCTTCCACGCGAAGATGCGGTACTGGCCGATATTTACCAGAAAACCCGTCAACGGGGAGCGAATCTGCTGCTCGATGTCCCTCCCGATCGCCATGGATTGATTCCAGATGAGAGCATCCAGGCTCTGCAACGCCTCAGAAAAAATGCGGGATTATGATCACAGCGGTCCCGGGGCCTTCCAGGCTCATCAGGGATGCAGGCCGATGTCCCTCAGGCGTACCTTCAAAGACGGGTGAGAACAAAATTGTCGATGGATTTGCGATCCTGCGGGTCGATCAGTGTGAATGTAATTGCGACACCATGGCGGCAGCCTTCCCCGGGCAGGCGCTTTTCAATCCAGACAGCCTTCCCTTCCGCCTGAATCAAGTCCTCCTGGTTCGGCAGCAGGATCCTGAGCTGGATCGGATATTTCAGCAGCAGAAAGTCATCGACTCTGAAATCCGACTGCTCTGAAAACTGAGTCCCGGCGAGTTCGATGAAGATCCCTCCAGCGCTGAGGTCACGAGTGGTCGCCTCGATGTATCGGATGTCCATTTGACCGTTGCCCGTCTTTTGGATTTTAATTTCGACCAGGACCTGAGTTTTCAGCCGTTGATGCCCGCGTTGCTCATCCATGTTGCATGCCCCAAAGGAGTGTTGATTGAAGCGACCCGTTCGCCCGGATACGTCGAATCCAGTGAGAAGGGCACCGCTGTCAAAAAGCCGAATATTCACAACAATTCAAATTATGCACCACACAGAGGTGATGAAAGGCGACTTTTACTTGACAAAAACAAGCTATCATGCCTATTTTGTACAGGCAAGGTACCAACAGCCGCCATTCGAGCAAGGAAAAGAGATAAAAGATTCGAATGGGGTATCGTCTTGTTTCAGGAGGATCGGTTGTTGATAATAATGCAATTGATTTGATTCTGGTTTGCCAGGCTTTCCATGCGAAAAAAAAAGATAACCGGCGTAGTCGGGGCGCGTCCAAATTTTATGAAGATGGCCCCTCTCATCGAAGCACTGCGTCCATTTTCAGAAAGAATCCAATTTCAGCTGGTCCACACCGGCCAGCACTATGACGAACGTCTGTCCGGATTGATGTTCAAGCAGCTCGAGCTGCCTGAGCCGGATCATTATCTGAATGTCGGATCGGGCAGCCATGCCCAGCAGACCGCACGGGTCATGATCGCATTCGAAGAATATTGTCTGGAGGAAAAGCCGGACCTCGTTCTATTGGTCGGGGATGTGAATTCCACCCTGGCCTGCAGCCTGACAGCATCGAAGATGCACATCCCGGTGGCCCATGTCGAAGCGGGATTGAGAAGTTTCGATCGCAAGATGCCCGAAGAAATCAACCGGATCGTAACCGATTCGCTCGCTGACCTTCTTTTTACCACATGCCGTGAAGCCGATCAGAACCTGCTGAAAGAGGGTATCCCGGAGGAGAAGATCCACTTCGTCGGGAATGTGATGATTGACTCCCTGAAGAAATTCCTGCCGAAGGCCCGTTCCCCAAAGGCGCTGACCCACCTGAATGGAGCTCCTGAATTCGGTGTGCTGACTCTTCATCGGCCAGGAAATGTCGATGACGACCAGATTCTGAAAGCATTGATCGAGCTGTTCATAGAAATCTCCGAGAACATGCCGTTGATTTTCCCCTGCCACCCCCGAACAGCGGATCGGATGAGGGCCATGGGATTTCAGTTTGACGAGCCTCTTGATGAAAATGCGGTCCGGCTGAATGGCTCCAACTTGTGGATGACAGCCCCACTGGGTTACCTGGAGTTCATCTACCTGCTGGACAAAGCACGCATTGTTTTTACCGATTCGGGTGGGATTCAGGAAGAAGTGACAGTGCTTGGAACTGCCTGCCTGACCTTAAGGGACAACACAGAACGTGGAATTACAATCGATGAAGGCACGAATCTGCTTGTC
Source organism: Candidatus Hinthialibacteria bacterium OLB16 (assembly GCA_001567115.1). Lineage (GTDB taxonomy): Bacteria > Hinthialibacterota > Hinthialibacteria > OLB16 > OLB16 > OLB16. Next base: position 21,338 of record LMZT01000069.1, read on the forward strand.
GGGCGGGATCCGGCTGTAATCCGGGAATCTTTCCATCGAGTGCTGTCAAATGGCCCCTGCCATCCCCGGATACCAGAGAAATGGGATGGAGGAACCTCTGTGGAAATCGCCCGGATTCTGATGGACTGGCTGGATGGCTGTGAAAAATAGCAAGCAGTTCCTGCAGGAACCTCTCCAGATATTCGGAGAAAGTTGAGTCCTGACCAGCACAGGCATGCATCGATGGAAAAAAAGATCAGGCTTCATCCTCCCTCGTATCTGAATATCGCGAATCTTGTTTCCCTCCTCCGACTGATTCTTCTGCCGATCTTCTTTTATTTCCTTTTTTATTACATCGCCTGGCGGGGAAAGGGTGAGGCCACTGGATGGGTTGCCCACACCTACTACCTGGCCAGCCTGATCCTCGTGCCAATGGTGCTGCTTACAGATTATCTGGATGGATGGCTGGCGAGGCGTTATATGCTGGAGAATCCACTCGGGGCTTTTCTGGATCCTTTGGCGGATAAGTTTTTTGCGTTTTTTTCGATGGTCCTGCTGGCCTGGGCGGAATCATTGCCGATCTGGCTGGCGATGGTGGTTTTCTTTAAAGAGCTGTTCATTCTCTGCGGGTGGGTCCTGCTGTTCATCCTGGGATACAACACAGAAATAACCCCCTGCCGGACCGGAAAAATAGCGGCAGTCTGCCAGGGGCTTGTGATCTTTTCGTCTCTGGTGACACTGCCGGGTTATGAGGTTTTTCCGACTCCCTGGTTTCCCCTGTATACCATTGCAGATTGTCTGAACCGTGCCTGGTTTCATATCCTTACCGCTGCCATGACGACTTTGGCCGGGGCATTTTATGTCCTGGAAGGACTGCAGAGATCCCAACGGATCCTGCCTCTCGAGAGCGAAAAAGTGGCGGTTCTGCAGGTGGGGGAGAATCCAAACCAGCCGGACCGCTGATCTGCCCTGGTTCAATACCAGGGATCCCCGGTTGCCCGCCTCATGTGGATATCATCGATAACAGCACGCCCACGGTGAGTTAACAGAAAGACGATCAGGTCAGCGATATCTTCTGTCCCGATCATTCCCTGAGGATCCAGGCCAGGCCGCATCTGACGGATCATTTCGGTATCGACTGCACCGGGATTGATGGAGTGAACCCGGATGCCATATTTCTTCCACTCCAGAGCCATGACCTTGGAAAGACCGAGCAGGGCATGCTTCGAAGCCCCATAAGCGGACTGCTGCTCATACCCTTTGAAAGCCACCACAGAGCCGATGTTGATCACAGTGGCCTGCTGAGATCTGCAAAGAAAAGGAAATAGTTTCTGGCACAGGACAAATGGGGCCATGGCGTTCACCTGCATGCAGCGCTCCAGGTCTTCCGGAGCGGTCTCCACCAGGGAGGCTCTCACACTGTAACCGGCATTGTTTACCAGGACATCGAGACTGCCGAAACAGGTGGTGATGTCATTGACCAGACGGGGGATCTCCCTCCAGTTGGCAAGATCGCAGGCAAATGACTCGGCTCGGACCCCAAGACTGCGAACCAGGTCAAGGACCTCGGACAGATTGCCGATCTGTGTGGCGGTTAGCGCCAGATTCATTCCTTCCGCGGCCAGCGCCAGCGAGATGGCTTTGCCAATCCCACGGCTGGCACCGGTCACAATGGCAACCTGGCCACTCAAATTTTTCCCGGACATTGGCATCTCTTTCGTGATAAAGTCTCTCCACAACGGGTGCTTGAAGGATCGACACCCGAGGCTGACGAGTCAACCAACAGCAGGAAATTTCTATCCATGATGAAAGACACGCTTGACACTTGATTCCGGTGTTTCCTATCGTTAAGTGTAAATCGAGAATTTTCAGTCCCCACCGGGCCTGAGAAACGCCATGGTTTGCAGAATCGATAGGGCATTTTTTGAGGTCCTCGCGAAGGCATCTGACCTTCCAGAGGGGTGTAAAAACAGCCGGAGAGGAAACTAAAACCAAGGAACCCGACGGATGCGTTATCACACACAGGATCATGGTTATACCTCTATCCTCTTCCTCAAAGATGACCTGACTTTCCATGACATTCAGGAACTCGGCACCATCCTTTACAATGCGGTCCGTGCAGCGAATGGCGCATTGATTGTCGATATGTCAGGTGTCGGAGCGATGGATATCACCATCACCGGCCAGTTTGTCGCAGCTCATCGGGAGGCCCGCAGCCAGCGGCGTGAATTTGTCCTGGCGAATGTCCAGCCGCCGGTTTTGAACACCCTGGTTGCCGGCCAGGTCACCAACCTGGTGACTGTGTACGATACCACCCAGACCGCCATCGCTGACCTCGAGGAAAAAGCCCAGGGTGGAATTCCCCGCAAATTTGTGCCTGATATCAAGTGTGGGCATGATGACTGTGTCTACTACACCTATGCCCGTTACCAGGACCGTATCACGCAGGCCTGCCAGTACCCCTTCCCGGAAGAAATCATCAATGGACCGACCTGCCGCTGCTATCGGATGAACTGGAATCAGAAAAAGAATGATGCCCAGTCGATCGAGCTGCCGTCCTTAAATGCAAAAAAGAAATCGCTGTATGAATTTCGGGACCAGGTTGCCCAGGAAACGAAAGCGGTTGAGCAGGCTCATGATGCGAAGCCAGAGGGAGTCCACACCAGAGAAAATCAGATCACGGAACCAGCTCCTGTGAACCAGGCAATCGAAAAGAAAAAAAAAGACCCGCCTTTGCCAGCAACTCCGGCTCTTCCACCGGATCCCTTTGCTGATGACAACTTCCCATCCTCGCAGCATCCGGTGAAGGTGGCCACTTCGCCACCGGCGAATCATGTTTCCTCGCATGTGGTTAAGCCGACAGCAGCGCCTCCTCCGGCCATTCCTCCTGTGGTCCCACCCATCGAACGAATTGAAAAAAATCTCACTCCTGAAGACACCATCCGGCATTTCATCGAAGGATGGAATGAGGGCCGTTTCTCGATGGAATTTCGCGCGCTTTCACGCAGCAGCCGTATGCTTTCACTGGAGGAATACTGCCAGCGGCGCCGGACACTTCAGGCACAGCAGGTCCAGACCTATGGCAAAATCACCCGGCAGGAAATTGGAAAATTTGAGGCAGTGAAGGTTTCAGGGGATCGTGCGGAGGTGGAAATTACCCGCGTGGATCATACCCCACAGGGAATCCACAGATATGCCCAGTATTTCAACCTGGCCCTGGAAGATGGCGAATGGAGGATTATCAGCTCCCGGCAGGGAGAAGAGCGCAGGAATTCCACTCAGCCCCAGCGTGCACGAGTCATGCGCGCTGATGATTTTGTCGGCCGGGAGCAGGGCCTCAAGAAAAAAGAACCGGCTCCCCATTAGAAACCATCCCGCTTCTCCCCATTTCCAGATGGAGTGGCGCAACTTCATCCTCATTCCTTTGCCGTGGACGGCTCTGTAAGTCTTCATGTCTGGAAAAATCTCAAGTATTCTCCCGACTGGATTGAGTTCGCTTCGTTAGAAACCAGAGCCGACTGAACCCCAGTGTTTAGATAAAGAATTACCGGAAAGATGTATGGAAATATTAGAAAAAAATTGTTCCGCTTGAGCAAAGATACAGTGAGCTGGAGGACCAGCTGGCTGCGCCGGAGGTCCTTTCCAATCCCAAAAAGATTCAGGAGATCGGAAAAGCATTATCCGAGCTGAGAGACATCGTCATCATCGGAAGGGACCTGAAAAGGGTTTCATCCCAGCTGGAAGAAGCCAGAAGCCTGATGGAGGCAGATGATGAAGAGCTGCGCGAGCTGGCCTGCCAGGAGGTCCCGGCATTAAGCGAGTCCAGGGATGACCTCGAAGAAAAACTCCGCCTGTTGCTGGTTCCGAAAGATCCGGATGATGATAAAAGCACCATCATTGAAATCCGGAGCGGAACAGGCGGTGATGAAGCCGCGATTTTCGCCGGGGATCTGTTCCGGATGTATACCCGTTATGCCGAATCCCGCAACTGGAAGGTCGAAGTGGTTGAAGATCATCCTTCGGAAGCTGGAGGATTCAAGGAAATCGTTTTCGAAATCGAGGGAGAGGGTGTTTTCAGCCGCCTGAAATTCGAAGGAGGGGTGCACCGTGTCCAACGGATTCCGGAAACAGAAAGCCAGGGGCGGATTCATACATCGGCTGCGACAGTGGCGGTTCTCCCGGAAGCCGAGGAGGTCGAAATTGAAATATCCCCCACCGAAATCCGAGTGGATCGTTTCTGCTCGAGCGGCCCCGGGGGTCAGAGTGTCAATACAACATACAGCGCCATACGAGTGACGCACACTCCCAGCGGGCTGGTAGTCAGCTGCCAGGATGAAAAATCCCAGATCAAGAACCTCGAAAAGGCGATGAAAGTTTTGCGTGCACGCCTGCTCGAAAAGAAACGGGCTGAAGAAGATGCCCGGCGTGGCGATAAACGCAGGGCAATGGTTGGCACCGGCGATCGCAGCGAGCGCATTCGAACCTACAACTATCCCCAGTCCAGAATCACGGACCATCGCATCAACTTCACAACCCATGGCATGAAGGCGGTCCTCGATGGGGGATTGGACATCCTCATCGAGCCTTTGATCACCGAGGATCGTCTGGCGCGGATGCGGGGGGATTGATCGATGTTATTCCGAGGCTCGATTCAGGGTTGATCCGAACCGGCGCCAGCCACCTGACGGCGGATCTCATTCCCGGAAGGGACCGGATCGAACCTGGCTGGCATCTGTCGGCTTTCAGTTTTTCATCCATGTTTACGTAAACTTTTTTTCAGCTTCTCCACGGCTCCCTGCCCGAATAATCAACCGCAAAAAACACCATCTGATATCCCCCATCTGTTCCATTCAAAACTCCCTGCAGAGTACGTGGCAAAGGCGCTGCAGCATGAAAGATTCAAAGATTCACAACCAGGAAGTGCCCATATCGAGCATTTAGATCATAATCAATCATACTTATATCTCCTGCATAGTCAGTATGTTATAAAAAATATTGGCCAGTCTTAAAAATAATTCTTGACTTATTGTTTTCGTTTATGCAAACATAGATCATCAAATGACTTTGAACAGTTGGAGGCTGTTTCATGGATTCTCTACTTGAAAAAATCTACTCACTATCTCCTGCTGAAAGAGAGGACTGTGCAAGGCATGTCATGCTGGGCGGGGGGACCCCCGGCCCTACCATGGTTCGCGGGCAGGGGGTGCGCCTGCAGGATGTCGATGGAAATTGGTATATCGACTGCACCTCACAGAGCTGGGCCATGTACCTGGGATTTTCACACCCGGAGATTGTCCAGGTCATGAAAGAGCATTGTGAGTATATCACTCACATTCACCAGGGTTTTCATACCTTGACCCGGCTCTATCTCAGCCGGGAGATATCGCGGCTTCTGCCAGAGGGATTCACCCGGGTTTCCTTTACACCCGGCGGAGGGCCGAGCATCGAATCGGCCATGAAGGTGGCTTTGTTGAACCGCCCCAATGCACACCAGATACTCAGCCAGTATGATAGCTACCACGGCACCACGCTGGGGGCGATGTCAGCCTCCTGGCATTCCACTCACGCCGCAGGAAAATATGTGGGTGGAAGCCACTTCCTCCCACTGCTGCATCAGTTCGCACGGTTCCCGAACCCCTACCTCCTGCGCCTGCCCATCCCCGGAACCCATGAGGAACCGGATGTAGCCTGTGCGGAGATGCTGAGGACTATCCTCGAACGCGGAATCAATGGCCCTCCGGCTGGTGTCATTGTCGAACCCTTGCAGGCCAGCGCCGGCCAGATTCCGGCTACGACAGGCTATCTCAAGCGTGTCCGTGAAATCTGCGATGAATTCGGCGCAATCCTGATTTTCGATGAAATCCAGACCTTCGCCCGCATCGGTGAATATACCGCATCGGAATATTTCGGAGTCACTCCGGATGTAATCGTTCTGGGCAAAGGACTGGGCGGAGGGCTGCCGCTTTCCTGCATTGTGATCCGTGATGGGCTTGAAGGGCTGGGCCACGATGTCCAGGAGCTGCACACATTTGCCAGCCCGACCCTCTCGCATGTGACTTCGCTCAAAATGCTCGAGATCATCGAGCGGGACAATGTCCTCGAAAATACACGGCGGATGGGGGCTTATATTGGTGAACGGCTGAATGCCCTGCGCGAGGATTTCCCCGAGATTGCCGAAGTCCGCCAGGTCGGCCTGCACATCGGTGTCGAGTTCGCCAGACCGGACCGGAATCTCACCCCGCTGCCATCGGAATGCCAGGCGGTGCGCAAGGAAGGCATGAAGAAGAATGTCATTTTTGGCCTGGGCGGAGCACGGCCCTGGGTTCTCAAGGTAAAACCACCACTGATTGTCAGCCAGGACGAAGTGGATCAGATCCTCAGTGTCCTGGAGGAATGCATTTCAAAGGTATTCAAGCGAACGACTGTGCCTGTCTGAACGAAGATGGATTCGGCTGTATCGGCTACTTCAGGATCGATGATAAATGGGTTCCTGGGGGCTGGAATCGAATAGATCAAAGAGGAGGTCAAGTATGTCGAGATCTGCAGTTGCCTTTTGCCGGTCATGTCGTCTGGAAACCTTTTTCAAAATCGTGGCGGGAGTCGTGGCGGCCCTCGTAATATCCCCTTCAGCGGATGCACTGACGATCAACCTGTCGGGGGGTGGAACCGATGTGATTTTCAACGCAATTCAATCGGCATTCACAACCGGGGCGACTCTGCGGATTACCGACAGCGCCACATACACCGAAACCCAGGTTCTTGAGGTGGCTCCAAGATACAGCGGGGTCAATGGAAGGCGCGCATTCAACATCGAAGCGGCAGCGGGAGCCAATCCGGCCATCGTATTGAATGGTGGACGGGTCCTGTTTTATGCAGGTGGGGCTGATGCAAAAGTCGGAAGCAATTCAGGTGGAAAAATCTCGGTCAATGCAACCACCTCCGGAGCAGGCGCCCCTCCATTCTGGTATATAGGCCAGGAAGATGGGCTGGCTTCCGGAACAGCCTGCCAGGCGGTCCTGGAGAATCTGGATATCGACTTCACCGGCAAAGGGGAATGCATTGCTTTCGGTGCGGGTGGCAATGACGGCTCACCTCAGACCACAGGGGCTTCTCTGACATTGAGAAATGTCACAACAACCGGTGGGGCGACAGTGGTCGAGTCGCTGTATGGTCCAGCGGGTTATGCCTCCTCAGTGAATATCGAGGACAGCCGCCTGCTGGAATCCGTCATAGGCCTCGATCTGGGCGCTTTCGGATTGGGGGGACCCGGAAGTTCCGCCAATCTCACCCGTTCCATCATCTACTCATCGGCGGCTGTGGGAGGTGATTCCAATGGCGTAGTCGGGCGTCTCGGGCTGATGAACATCAGCCACTGCGACATCATCAATGAGGCAGCGGGTGCTGCCAGCCGCGGTGTGACTCTGGTCGGTGGTTCCGCGAATGTGGTCAACAGCATTGTTCATGGCGATGCCGGGACAGTCGCATTCTCAGGCACAGGAACAGTGACCGACAGCAATGTCAGCGGCCGCACGCTGGTCAATTCCGGTTTCTCCTACACCACCTCGATTGCCGAGCCGCCAGCTGATACCTACATGGCCTACGGGCTTGATTTTTCGAACACCAATAATTTCCGTGTGAAGACCGGGGCGGCGAGCTACACCTTCGGCGCTGATCCCCCGCTTGGTTCAATCGGTGGAGGGCCATTGGTCATCACCTTGGCAGGGGGTGGAACAAACCGGATCTATGATGCCATTCAATCGGCCACCAAAACCGGGGGAAATATCCTGATCACTGACAGTGCCACCTATACCGAAAACAAGGATCTCCTTGTCGGGCAGCGCAACAGCGGTGTATTCGGCCGGCGTTCATTCAACATTTCCGCTTCACCCGGCCAGTCTCCAGAAATCGTCATGTCCGGCAATGTAATGGCCTGCTATTCAGGCTCCAGGGACATGAAGCTGGGATCCAATGAAGGCGGGCGGATTCGGGTCGATGCACGGGCGGCGAATCCATCCTTTGGCATGTTCTGGTATATCGGACAGGAAAACGGGCTGGCTTCGGGGACCGCCTCCCAGGCCACCCTCGAAAACCTGGAAATCGATTCAACCGGCAATGCTGTCTGTATTGTATTCGGAGCAGGAGGGAATGATGACACCCCTCTGACCACCGGAGCATCACTCACACTGCGGAATGTGACTATCAAGGGTGGCGGAGATCCGATCTTCGGTGGAGCTCCGATCAAGGCCCTCTACAAACCATCCACCTATGCCTCTGTGGTCCGGATTGAAAACTGCCGCCTGTATGACTGCGCCAATGGCCTTGAACATGGAGCTTTCGGATTAGGTGGTGAACAGAGCATCATGGATGTGTCCCGCACCATCATTTACATCCCACCATCGATGGAAGGGGATATAAACGGCGCCATCAACCGGGTTGGGCATCTCATTCTGAACCACTGCGACATCATCAATGAAGCGACAAACGAGAATGTCGCTGCAGCTCGAGGCGTTGTTCTTATAGCCGCCGGGTCAATCCTCCCCACCTGTGAAATCATCAACAGCAATATCTATGGAGATGCTGGAACAGTGAATTTTTCTGGAGGTGTTGCCAGTGTCACCGACAGCAATGTCAGTGCGAACACAGTGGTCAATGCCGGTTTCACATACACTGACAGTATTGCCGAATTGCCTGCCGACACCTATATCACCTACGGCACCGATTTCTCCGACGAGGATAATTTCAGGGTCAAACAGACAGCCCAGAGTTATTCTCATGGAAGCAGCCCACCCCTGGGCGCGATCGGAAAAAAATCGACCACTGAGGTTCAGGACTGGTCGTTGTATTGAAATCGATTCGAGCGCAGGGGAGAATCGGAAAACCCTCCCCTGCCGCCGATCCCCTGGAGGTCCATTACGATGAATCCGCCTGATATGCCCCTGGAAAGTGGGCAGAAGAGGGGCTTTACGCTCATCGAACTGCTGATCGTCATCGCGATCATTTTGATCCTGATCGCCATCGCACTGCCCAATTTCCTGGAAGCTCAGGTTCGTGCAAAGGTGACACGCGCCAATGCCGAGCTGAGAACAGTCGCGACCGCGATGGAATCCTACCGTGCGGATAATACCCGTTACTGCTACCCGACCCAGCGCGGCATGCAGTTTCCGATCACCCTGCCGCGAAAAAAGGAGATGGAACTGTTCCAGAAAAAAAACCATCCCGGTTATGGTTCAGTACCCGATGAGTTGACCACTCCGGTGCCCTACCTTCCCAAGACACTGGAAGATTTTTTCAAGACGACCAGCTTCGGGGTGACCCAGGATGGAGACCTGGATCTTCCCTATGGCCATCCCTGGAAGCGATACGCACTGGGATCCCGGGACGGGGGGGCTTTATTCCTTTTTGAGCCTGCTCTTCATACGGCTCAGAAACGTTATGACTGGAAAACCAGGCAGTGGGTTTCATTGAGCCTCGGTCCAGATCATATCGAAGACATCATGTCTCCCTTCAATCCAATGGTGGAATATTCACCTACCAATGGAACTGTCAGCCGTGGAGACATCACCAAGGCAGGCCCCTGATGGCATCTTCCTCCATTCAGTATGACAAACTCGGTATCCTGCTGAGAGGCCTGGTTTCGAGGGGACGGCATTTAATTGGCTCATTCTGCCCGATCGAGACAGAACTGCAGGGAACATTCAACTCGCAGTTTCAACCCTTCATCGATCATCTGAAGAACGGGCGGAATCTCACTTTCCATACCATACAGCCAGGTCCGATTCCAGCGAAAAAGCGATTGCATCCAAGATTGAAGGGAACAATGGCGGTGCGGATGCTTCGGTTGTCTGTGTCGAAGGAATCGGTGTTTATTGTTTTTCAGAATCTCCGGAAACAGCCAGAACAGTGGCCCGGGCCGCACTCTCCTGTGCCACAGGTGGCCAGCCTTTGCCTTCTGCCCAGCGGGACCTCATTGGCTCAGAGCCTTTGTCCGGGAGGATTGCATTCATCACCGGCGGGGCAAGTGGAATCGGGCTGGCAACTGCCCACCGCCTGCTGCTGGAAGGGGCCTGTGTCACCATCGGAGATATCAACCAGGACCGGCTCCAGCAGGAGTCACAGACCCTGGGTGAAGTGTATGGCCCGGATCGGATTCAGGCGGTCCTCTGTGATGTCACATCTTCCCAGTCGGTTAAGGAAGCCTTCCGGCAGGCCGCCCTGCAGTGGTGCGGGCTGGATATCCTGGTGAACAATGCCGGGACTGCCCTGAGCGGCTCCCTTTTCGACCTCACCGATGAAGATTATGACCGCCAGAACGCCATCATGCCGCGAGGCAGTTTCCTCTGCACAAGACAGGCCGCGGAAATATTCCGGGACCAGGAGATGGGTGGGGATATTGTCTATATCGCCAGCAAGAATTCCGTGTTTGCTGGATCGAAGAACCTGGCTTACAGCACCGCAAAGGCGGCCCAGCTGCATCAGGCGCGCCTGGCGGCAGTGGAGTTGTCCGACATTCAGGTTCGTGTGAATGTGGTCAATCCCGATGCCGTGGTGCGTGGCTCAAGCATCTTCTCGGGAGAGTGGGCTGCGGATCGCGCCAGGGCTTATGGCATCATGGAAGAGGATCTGGGGAAATATTATGCCCAGAGGAACCTGCTCAAAGCGGAGCTGCTGCCGGAAGATATCGCTGCTGCGGTTTATGTGCTGGTCGGTCCGGATCTGAGAAAATCCACCGGCCTGGTGATCAATGTGGATGGAGGGTTTGCGCCCTCCATGATGCGTTGAATGTCAGGCAAGGTCCACTTGAATGTTCTGCTGCTGGAGTTCATCCACGATTCGCCTGTCGAGGTCGCTGTCTGAAATCAGCAGGTCGATATCATCGAAGGGGCATATCCACGCAAAGGCCCGTTTATCCGCTTTGGAGTGGTCCGCAACCACAACGGATCGCTTGGAGACTTTCAGCGCCGCCTGGACCACCTCCGCTTCGGACAGGTCACTGGCGCTCAGCCCATGCTGGACATGAAAACCATCCACCGACAGGAAAGCGATATCTACAGAAAACTGCGCCAGATTCTTCACCAGAATCGGCCCGACCAGATCCTGGCTTTTGGGGCGGTAGCACCCCCCGAGCAGATACAGGCGGATTCCCGCACTGGCTGCCAGCTCCTGGACAATCGGGACTGCATTGGTGATGACTGTCAGATCCTGGAGGTGTTTGAGATTCATCGCGATCTGAAGGGCAGTAGTTCCTGAATCGAGAAAGATCGAAAGGCCCGATTTAACCATCCGGGCAGCTAAGGCGCCAATCCGCTTTTTTTCACGAACATTTTTCAACAGGCGCTCATTATAGCTGAACTCGAACTGGGTCGAGGTGGACAGCAAGGCCCCTCCATAGGTTTTGACCAGGTGGCCTTTGTTTTCCAGTTTGGTGAGATCCCTGCGGATGGTGGCTTCGGAGGCTTCAAACATCTGGGAAAGGTCAGCAACAGAGGCTTTCTTTTCCTGGCGCAGAAAGTTCAGAATTGCTGCCTGACGATTTTCTTCAGCATACCCCATTTCGATGCCCTCCCGGCTGCGAATATCAGCGATCCATTCAACTCGATCCCCAGGCAAGCCCCGGAATGGATGGTCCTTGCAGCTTCATGATAAAATAAGGTCATTTCTTCACAAAATCGAGAGCACTGAGAATCTCCCGGCTGAGTCAGGGGATGAAGGCAACCTTGAGAGCCTGCTGGCTTTTCAATAATTCGATTGCGCGGGAGTAGTCTTCGAGGGGCATCACTTCGGAAACAACCAGGCTTAGATCAAGCCCACCCGAGAGGATCCGGTCACGAGCATAAAGTGCACCTTCACGAGTGTGAGGCTGCGCACCGGCAAGCATCAATCCTCCCCACAGATCAGGTGTAAAGATATAAGGCTCGCGTTGAACTGCAAACAGCACCACAAGTGAGCTGGTCATCTTCATTGCGGCAGAAACAGCCTTCGGGTTCCCAGCGCAATCGAAGGCCGTATCGAAGCACCCCTTCTGCCCTCTTTTGGGAAGGGAGGCAAATGAGGGATCGGACGGGTCGATCACACGGTCCGCTCCAGCCTGGAGTGCCAGCCGCCTCCGCATGGGGTTCGGATCGATCCCTGCCACAGAAGCAGCTCCACCACAGCGCAGGAGCTGTATGCAGATCAAACCGGCTGGCCCCAGGCCGGACACCGCCACCGATCTGCCTTGAACCAGGTCGAGCTTCTCGGCCAGCTGGATATGCACACTGACGCACATGGCGAGTTCGAGAGGCGCCCAGTTTTCAGGCCTGGCATCATCCGGGATGGGTACCAGCTCCCAGGCCTCCTTGACCACATACTCGGCATAACACCCCTGGACATGATGCCCTGAATCCCGCCACATGCAGACCCGCTGGCCAGGGTGATATTCTGTAACTCCTTCGCCACAACAAACCACTTCACCACAACCCTCATGCCCGGGCTGCCCCAGTGTATAGGGATAAGACAGGGGGACACCGGGGAACATGGGCTGCCCATCGAAAATGTGCATATCCCAATGGGGGCAGGTGGTCACAGCAAGGACTTTCAGAAGCACCTGGCCGGGGCCAGGAATGGGGGGATCGACCTCAAGGATTTCAAAATTGCCTGGTGATTGAATCTGCAGAACTTTCATGAAAAACCTCAGGCCGTTGGCTGTGAGTCTATGAAAAGAACCTGGCAGAAAGGTTCTTAAAATTCCGGGGAATTCTGTTTTGAAACCGGGCTTTTCTCTGCCTGTGCATCCGGGAAAATGACCGGCTTCAAAATGTGCCAGTTTCCACTGAAATAATCATACAGGGACCACACGGTCACAATGGAAGCGACCGCCAGCAGGCTGTGATAGATCCAGAAAGGCTCGTTCTCTGTCGCTCGGTCGCCAAAAATGACCCTGAGGCCCAGGATGGCGAAAATGACAACAGCCTGGACGACCGCTTTGACTTTCCCTGACCAGCGTGCTGCCACCACGACCCCACGGTGAGCGCAGACTGTTCTCAGGGTCGAGACCAGGGAGTCCCGCCACAGGAGAAACAGCACCAGGTACATGGCGATCCGGTTATCCGACCCGACTGCAAATTCAACCGCCATGCAGAGGAAAATGGTCAGCCTGGAGACACTGTCGGCCAGTGGATCGAGCAGTTTTCCGAAGTCGGTGACTTCTTTCCGCCTTCGGGCTGCGATCCCATCGAACAGGTCGGTGAGCTCGGAGAGAATAACTATGATCAGAGCGGTAACCCGCGACCAGAGGTACCCCTGGAAGAACACCACCGCAAACACCGGTGTGAGGAACAGCCTTGTCCAGGTTAAAAGGAGCGCCAGATTCATTGTCGGGAATGCTACACGGAATTATCCCGCAGGTCATGGGGAGTTCGAATCAATTTTCCAGTGACAAGCCCCACGGCACGCCGGTGTGACCATTGTCCAGGGGCGCATTTTTCGGATTTTTTCAAATTCTCCGGCAATTCGATCTGCCACTGTTTCAGCCTGTTCCGGATCGGCCAGGGCCACTGCGCATCCCCCGAAGCCTGCGCCTGTCATTCGGCAGCCATAGACTCCATCGATATTGAGGGAAATTTCATAAATGCAATCGAGTTCGGGACAGGAAACTTCATAATCATCCCTCAAACTGGCATGGGAGGCCTGCAATAACTGTCCGGCAGCCTGAAAATCACCCCGGTTCATCACCTGCTCAAATTCCACAACACGCGCCTGTTCGGAAATCACATGCCGCGCACGGCGTGAGAGCAGGCCGGGCAGATTCTGCCGGTAAATCTCAAATTCCTCAGGTGAGTACTGAACAAGATAATTTCTCGACAAACCAGAGCTTTGGTTCAGCAGAGTGAGTGCCTGTTCGCATTCGGAACGGCGCTGATTGTAAGCGGATTTCATCAATTCACGCCCTACAGTGGAGTGAATCACCACCAAGCTCACCAGGCGGGGATCCACCTGGACCGGTGAATAGCTGAGATCCCGGCAGTCGATTTTGAGCGCATGACCTTCCAGCCCATGCACCGAAATGAACTGGTCCATGATTCCACATTGAACTCCGACCCAGGGGCTGTGTTCAGCGGATTGAGCCAGCAGCGCCAGCTGTTCTCCTGGCAGCTCATGTTCAATACATGCCAGGAACAGAGTCGCTGCGCATACCTCGACAGCAGCCGAAGAAGATAATCCTGCTGCAGAAGGAACATCACCCTCGATAATCACCTGAAGCGGCGGGATCCTGATTCCACGCTTGTGCAGCTGATCGAGAACTGCAAGGACATAATTCGGCCACCCGGATTGGGATCTTTGAGAAAGGTTCAGATCACCTGAAGAGAAGCGGAAGCCCTCGCTGTAGTTCACCGAATAAAGATGAAATTCATGGTCAGGTGAGGGGCTGGCCAGCATGGCGACTTCACGGTTAATCGCTGCGGGAAGGACAAACCCGCCATTGTAGTCAATGTGTTCACCAATCAGGTTCACCCGCCCGGGTGCACGTGCTCCCCATCGAGGAGGCTGGTGAAACTTCTGCTGGAAACAATCCTCCAGATGCCCCAGGTCGATACTCATGATTCAAGATACCCCTGCGGGTGGCTGAGCCTCCATTCCCAGGCTGAGGCAATGATGGATTCCAGGTCCGGAATTGCAGGGGTCCAGCCAAGAACCTGCCGGGCCAGCACACTTGAAGCGACCAGCCGCGCCGGATCTCCCGGGCGCTTTGGAGCAGCGACCGCAGGGATCGTTTTTCCAGTCACCTTTCGGGCAATTTGAATAGCCTGAAGAACCGAATGGCCCTCTCCATTGCCAAGGTTGAAGGCGCCTCCCGGAGAATCCTCCGAGAGAAGCTCAACTGCCTTGAGGTGGGCGGATGCCAGATCGGCAACATGAATAAAGTCCCGGATACAGGTTCCATCGGGAGTATCCCAGTCGGTTCCGAAGATTTTGATCGATTCTCTTTTTCCCTGTGCAACCTGCAGAATCATCGGAATCAGATGGGACTCGGGGTGGTGGTCTTCGCCGAGGCCATAAGCTGCCCCGGCAGCATTGAAATAGCGCAGACAGACCGAACGAAGCCCATAAGCCTGATGGTACGACCGTAGAATTTCCTCAACGAACAACTTGGACCAGCCATAAGGGTTGGTTGGAGATTTGGGATGATCCTCCGTGATCGGAACAGCAAGCGGCTCCCCATACACCGCCGCAGTCGAGGAGAATATGAATCTTTTGACATCCGCACGCAGGAGGGCATCCAGCAGGGATTTGGTGCGTATGGTGTTGTTGTCGAAATATTTGTCCGGAGCGGCTACCGATTCTCCCACCTCTGTGAATGCCGCAAAATGGAGGGCGGTATCGATGCTCTCACTCCGGCAGATCTCGATGATTCGCTCACCATCCCCCAGGTCGCTTTCAAAAAACACCGCCTGGCTTGAAACAGCAGCACGATGCCCTTTGGAGAGATTATCGACGACAACCACCTTGTGCCCTGCCTGGAGCAGAACCTGGCAGGTCACACTTCCGATATAACCGGCGCCACCAACCACCAGCAGATTCATGGGTTATGATTTTCCATTTCTAATTTTCAGGGTCTTAATTTCAAAAGGCCCCATATCGAGGCGGACCGCATTTTTTGCAGCCTTCAGCGGCTGATCGGCTTCTTCCATCAGGTTGCATTCTGAAACCTCAAGCACCGGAAAGCCAAAGGCGATTTTTACCGGGCCGCGGCTTCCCTGGGATTCATAGAGGCGAAGAATCAGGTCATTTCCTTTTTCAGCTTTTTTGAGCGACTCGAGAATGACATTAGACCTGTCGGCATGTATCCAGGAATGGTGGGAGGGCAGACGGCCGGCACTGCTCACAGCTTCCAAGCCCCGCAGAGGTGTGTTGAGCTCCAGCGCATGCCGAACCACTTCGGCAGACCGCCAGTCACCCGGATGAGGCAGCAGGCTGTAGGTGAACTTATGAGGCCCCTTGTCAGCTGTCTTGTCAGGAGATGTGGGGGCGCGCAGCAGCGACAGCCGCATCACATTGTTTTCGACATCGATG
>LMZT01000070.1 GCA_001567115.1 Candidatus Hinthialibacteria bacterium OLB16
TGCTCAACCTGGGGAACCCCGAAGCCCGCCAGTGGCTGACTGACCATGTCGACCAGCTGATTAATGAGCAGGGGATCGACCTGTACCGGCAGGATTTCAATATGGATCCGCTTGGTTATTGGCGCGAAAACGACAGCGGGGACCGCCAGGGGATTACAGAAAACTTCCATGTGCAGGGGTATTTTGCTTACTGGGATGAGCTGCGGAAACGGCACCCGGACATGCTGATCGACTCCTGTGCCAGCGGGGGGCGTCGCAACGATCTGGAAACGCTGCGGCGTGCAGTTCCACTTCTGCGCAGTGATTACATCATGGAGCCGGTTGGAAACCAGTGCCACACCCACGCGCTCTCGCTGTGGTTCCCCTTTTATGGAACAGGAACTTCAAAGACGGATGCTTACCAGATCTGGAGTGTCCTCTGCCCGCACTTTATCGCCTGCTGGGATATGCGGGAGAAAGGGCTGGATTATGACCTGTTCCGGAAGATCCTTGGAATCTGGCAATCCATCGCACCCTGCTATTTTGGAGATTATTACCCACTGACCGAATACACCCTCGCGGATGACCAGTGGATCGCCTGGCAGTTTCACCACCCCGGACGGTTCGAGGGGTTCGTCCAGGCCTTCCGCAGGGCGAATAGCCCTTTTGAATCAGCAAGATTTCAGCTGAAGGGATTGGACCCGGCTTCGAAATACCAGGTGTGGAATTCAAACCAGGAAGGAATGGAAAACCATTTTGGTGCCGAATTGATGGACTCGGGGGTGCTGGTGTCTCTGCCGGAGAAGGCATCGACCATGGTGATTCAGTATCGTGTGGTAAAATAAAACCGCAGCAGCACCTTCGAAAAGGGATGGATGGAAAATTGATTCGCCGAACGAATCGGAAACCGGAAGAAACGGAGTGCCGGCTGAAGGCCGGACAGGCCAGAGAACTGGTTTCCCGGCTTCAGAGGGACGGACATTGCGCCTGCTGGGCTGGCGGAGTGGTCCGGGATCTGCTGCTGAAACGGCTCTATCCAGACATCGATATCGCCACCTCGGCCACACCCGAACAGGTGGCCGGTCTTTTTCCGCAGGCTCATTTTGTCGGGCAGTCCTTCGGTGTGGCGCGAGTTCCATTTGGAGGATTTGAATACGAGGTCTCGACTTTCCGGCAGGATGGGATCTATCTGGATGGACGGCATCCAGAAAAGGTGACTTATACCACTGACCCGATGCTGGATGCCCGCCGACGGGACTTCACTGCCAATGCCCTTTTTTATGATCCAGTCACCGAGACTATCTTCGACTTCGTGGGAGGGCAGGAGGATATCGAAAAAAGGCTGATACGTGCCGTGGGGGACCCCGGCCAGAGATTCCAGGAGGACTATCTTCGCCTCCTCCGTGCGATTCGATTTGCCGCTGCACTGGATTTTCAGATCGAACAAAGAACATGGGAGGCGCTCTGCAGGCAGGCTCCAGGCATCTCCAGAATCAGCCCGGAGCGGATCCGGGATGAGCTGCTCAACATGCTGGTCCGGCCCGGGGCGGGAAATGCCTTCCGCCTGCTCAAAGACTCAGGGCTGCTCCATCTCCTTCTCCCCGAGGTGGAAGAGATGGAAGGGGTTCCGCAGCCACCGGAGTTTCATCCCGAGGGGGATGTCTTTGAACACACCCTGCTGCTGCTGGATCATCTCGAAACCCCTCGCCGGAGCTGGCCCTGGCGGCGTTATTTCACGATATCGGGAAACCCGCCACAATCGAATTCAGCGACCGTATCCGTTTCAATGGCCATGACCGGCTCGGTGCAGAGATATTCGAACGCATCGCGCACCGTCTGCGCCTGTCCAATCGCGAAACAGAGCATGTGGGCGCCCTGATCAACCAGCACATGCGAATCGGCCAGGTAAAGAAAATGCGTCCGAGCACCCTGAAGCGCCTGCTGCGGTCCGATATTTTCCCGGATCTGCTGGAGCTGCATCGGCTGGATTGCCTTGCCTCTCACAGGGATCTCGAACTGTTCAACTACTGCAGTGAGCAGCTCGAAGAAATCGGCGAGGAGGAATTAAAACCTCCGAGGCTGCTGACCGGAAACGATCTGATCGCGCTGGGGCTGAAGCCGGGAGTGCAATTCGGCCGGATCCTTTCGGAGATCGAGGATCTGCAGCTCGAAGGGAGCCTCTCGACAAAAGATGAAGCTCTCGCGCATGTGCGGGAAACTTATTTGAGTTGCCCCTCAGGCGAACCGGGCGGGCTGTGAACAGACACCTCATGCCAGAATCCCTTTTTCATCCCACACAAATTCACCTCAAACAGAGTGCGCTGGTTCACAATTACCATTTCCTCAAATCAAAGGCTGGCAGTCATTCCGAAGTTGCGGCTGTTGTCAAAGCGGATGCCTATGGGCATGGCCTCAAGGCAGTGGCAAGAATTCTTTTTCAGGAAGGCTGCCGGACTTTCTGTATCGTTTCGCTCGATGAAGCCTGGGGGTTGCGCCAGGAGCTGGGACGAACCGCCAGAATCATCAAGCTGATCCCTTCCCTTCCCGGTGAGTACCCGGATGTTGTGGAACTCGGCCTCGAGCAGGTGCTGGTGAATCGTGAAGACCGGCTGTCCTGGGGCGAATTCCTGAAGAAAAAAGGCCAGGTCCTGCCGGTTCATCTCAAAGTGGATCGTGGGATGGGCAGGCTCGGATATCCTTACAGGGAATTTATCGAGGACCTTCCCTTTTTCCGGGACACAACCCTTTTCCGTGTTGTGGGTGTGATGAGCCATCTTCCAGCTTCTGAAGAAACTCCACCTGAAAAAGGTGTAAAAGGCACCGGGGGCATTTACCATCCAGCGCTGAAATCGGGCGTTTCGAGCAGGTGGTTGAAACAGTGCGGGTGATTTTGAATGCCACACCAGTCCTTCATATCGGCAACAGTGGCACAGCCCTGTATTACCCCCGGAGCTGTTTTGACATGGTTCGAACCGGGCTGGCTCTGTATGGGGCGGATCCACGCGGAGGAGATCCACGTAAAGCCGGGCTGGAACCGGTCATGGAGATCAAAACACACCTGGTTCAGGTTCGCACACTGGACAAAGGCGCAACCATCGGCTATGGAAGAACCCACCATGTGGAACAACCCACTCGAGTGGGTGTCATTCCGGTGGGGTATGCCGATGGATTTTTCCGCTCATTCGCCAGGGGCGGGCAGATCCTGGTGGGAGGCCAGTACTGCAAGGTCCTGGGAAGGATTTCGATGAACCTGACCAGTGTCGATCTGGGCCGGGCGCCCGCTGCCAGACAGGGGGATGAGGCTGTTCTGCTGGGACAACAGAGTGGAGCGGAAATCCTTGCCGCAGAAATCGCCTCGTGGGGTGAAACCATCCCTTATGAAGTATTCACCAGTTTTGGCCGCCTGATTCCACACCGGGTGGTTCAGCCTTAATACAACCCTCATTCGATGAAACATCCATGCCGCAGTTCCGCTCCTGCCGGACCTTTCTCCCTTTCGCGAACTCGACAACCCCGGTTCGGGGTTGATATGATCCATTCCATGTCAGATTCGAAAATCAAGCAACTGCGCGAAACACTCTGCCAGATCGGCCAGAGGATATATGCCAAAGGATGGGTGGCATCGAATGATGGAAACCTTTCGGCCCGGGTGGATCCATCAGGGCAGGCGGGCACACAGGAAGGCCGTTTTCTCATTACCCCATCGGGAGTCAGCAAAGGAGACCTGACACCGGAGGGGCTGCTGCTGGTGGATGGGCAGGGCAACACACTGGAGGGTGCAGGCCGGGTATCGAGTGAATGGAAAATGCATCAGAAGGTTTATGAGCGCCGCCCGGAGATGGGTGCTGTGGTTCATACCCATGCCCCGGCCAGCACTGCCTTTGCAGTAGCGGGACTGCCGCTCGACCTCCCGGTCCTGCCGGAGCTGGTTTTCGGCCTGGGGGGTGTTCCGATGGTGCCTTATCATCTCCCGGGAAGTGGGGAGCTTTATGACGGAATTGACCCCTATGTCACCCAGGCCAATGCGCTGCTTTTGAAGAATCATGGGCTGGTGACTTTCGGGGCGGATCCCTGGGCGGCATTCTATTGCCATGAATCGGTGGAACATGCGGCTCAGATCCAAATCCTGGCGCGCTCCCTCGGGCATGTGGATCTGCTCACCCCCGGACAGGTCGAGGCTCTGGTGCAGCTCAGAAAGGCTGCGGGGATCCTCTCCCCCTGGTATCCGGTCAGGTATGATTCCAGGTAAGATTCAATGTTCGGCAAAAGAACATATCTGTTCAAAATAATCATGGAGGTAATCAGATCGATGAAGATAATCTCACAGGTTTGCAGTCTCTGCATCCTCTCGCTGCTGGCCCTAAGCCCGATGCTCTGCAGCGCGGGAGATAACACCCCCCCGGAGGGATTCACAGCCCTGTTCAACGGGAAGGATTTGACCGGCTGGAAAGGCCTGGTCGCGGATCCGGAGAAACGCGCCAAAATGACTCCGGAGGAGCTGGCGGCGGAACAGAAGAAAGCCGATGAGCGCATGCATGCCCACTGGAGTGTTCAGGATGGAGTGCTCGTGTTCGATGGCAAGGGCGATAATCTGTGCACAGTGAAGGATTATGGGAATTTTGAAATGCTGGTGGACTGGAAGATCGAGAAGGGTGGCGACAGCGGCATTTATCTGCGCGGGTCGCCGCAGGTTCAGATCTGGGATCCGGAGAACTCGGCTGCGGGCGGAATCGGCTCAGGTGGCTTTTATAACAACCAGAAGAATCCCTCCCAGCCAACAGTTCGCGCAGATAATCCAATCGGCCAGTGGAATACATTCAGGATCAAGATGGTCGGTGATCGAGTCACAATCCATCTGAATGGCAAACTGGTGACCGACAATGTGGTTATGGAGAACTACTGGAACCGTGAGAAGCCGATTTATCCAACCGGGCAGATCGAGCTGCAGAACCACGGAAATTCATTGTACTTCAAGAATATCTACATCAAAGAGCTGAATTAGCGGATCGATGATGGGGGGTGGCGCGGGTCTGGCCACCCCCCTTGATATCTGATTCCTAACGGGAGAACTGATAGATGTGGACTCCCAGGCCGGAATAGGAATCCCTGAAGCCGCCATTTTCAATCTTCACAGACCGGTTTTCCCCAAGCACCACCAGTTCAGCCGCTCCCTCAAAGCAGACTGGAAGCGAAACAAATTTCGCGCTGAGGGGATCGACTCCCGCATTGACTGTAAAAAGGGTGGCCTTGTCGGCTGTTTCGGTCACCCGGCATTCAATCCCTTTGCCAATGGAATAGCCCATCTCTTCATAACGGATCACTGGATTCTCATCGAGGTGCCCGCCCAGAATCGCCTCTTCATTCCCACGAACCTCGTTGAGGACAGCCGACAGATCCGAAAGGAAGTCCTGGTTGTCCGCATAGGAAAGCCCCCAGACAGTGATTCCATTGACTCCATGGATAATCGCCTGCCAAGCCATGAAACGCAGCTGTTCATAGGTGGGATAGAGGATGCGTTCGGACACCCGTTCTTCCTGTTTCCGCAGGCCTTCCCAGGCAAACCCCTGCAGGACGACAAAAACCGGATGGCCCTGATAGGCGACCTGTTTCATTTTATCCACGTAATCTCCCACACAAGCCGGAGAGGTATCCGGAAAATCGGTCTGGCGTGCGATGCCGCCGGGAAATGGCGGCTGGATAATGGCATATAATTTATCCATAACCGGGGGAACCACCGGGTAGACATCGACACACAGGATATCACCCGCGCGATTATAACGGCGCATGGTATCGATCGTGTTGCGCGGGGCATGATTGAGGTAGACCGGGTGATTGCGGTCCAGGCTTTTCACCAGGCGGTATCCTTCGATCAGCGGGCCGGATTCCACTCTCGCCAGCTCCGGCTTTTCATCGGTCCAGGCAGGCTCATCGACAGACTCCCACATGAACAGATTCGGATGATCACGGTATTTTTCGATCATCGAAGAAACCTTCGCTTTTCTGGCATCGATCCCCTCTCCCTCGAAGGCCAGATCAAGTGGGTGCCAGGCCATCAGCCCGGCTTTTTGAGCCGCTTCCCACTCGGCGGGATCCTCCCCGATCCTCAGAACATTGAACCCCATTGCAGCGATCCCCTGCGGATCGATTCCTTTGGGGCCATTATAAGCTCCAATGGCAAAGATCTTTTTCCCATCTTTGGAAAGAAAGCCACCGGGACCCACAGCAACCATGCTGCCCTGTGCCATAGCCACCTCCACAAACAAACTGACCAGAAGAATTATCGGAGCCTTAAGCGTCATGATTTCTGGCAGAGCCTCCCTGATTTAAAATTAAAAAGAAAATCAATCATGGACCTCCGCTGACAGTACACCACCTGCCTGCATGGTGGAACGGGGAATGAAGACTCCCCCTCATCCCCTGCCCTTCTCCCCGGAAGGAGGGGCGGGGTTGAGGGTCTGGGAGCATCGACAGTCAGAGTGCAGTGCAAATTCCAATAGAGATGGATATTCCACTGAATCGTGCAGGCGGTTGACTGAAATGGAGGAATCCACCACGATTTTTAATGAAATCCATCTCCTCGATGTCCTCCAAGAGGAAGAAAGAGTGGCAACCATGAATCAAGCCCATCCGGCACATCCATCCTCCTTTCAGATCAGTGAAGGGGTCTGGCCGGTCCTGCCGACATCCTTCAAGGACAATGGCGACCTGGATCTCGGCCATATCCCGGAGCTGGTGGAGTTTTACCTGAAGGCAGGTTGCTGCGGCATCTTTGCAGTGGCCGGCTCGGGGGAAATGTTCAACCTGAGCCTTGAGGAACGCCTCGAGGTGGCACGCACAGTTGTCGAGACTGTTGGGGGCCGTGTCCAGGTCATCGCCAGCGGAAACCTGACCGATGATTTTGAATCCCAGGCCGATGAGATCGAACAGATGAAATCAACCGGAGTGGATGCAGTGATCCTGATTCTCTCCAAAGTGCCACTCACAAAATCCCCCTGGGATGCCGATGAGCTGACCGAAAAGGTGCTGGCGCTGGCCGAAAGAACCACCTGCCCACTCGGGATGTATGAATGCCCCTCCCCGGAGCACCGCACACTTCGTCCAAAAGACATCAGACAGATCACCGCCACAGGAAGGTTCCATTTTCTCAAGGAAACCACCGAAGAGCGGGATAATGTGGAGGCCAAGGTCCAGGCCGGAGCGGGAACTCCCTTCAGGCTGTTTCCTGCCAGCATGCATGTGTTCCTGCAGCAGCGCATCCCCGGGGTGGGTGGATTTAATGGAATCATTGCCAATGTCATCCCGGAAGTGCTGGTCCATATCGATCGCCTGGGCGATGACAGCCTGGCATTTTGCGACAAGGTTCGCGATCGAATGAAGCTCCTGGACCGTGGCTTTCTCAATGAGCTCTATCCAGCCAGCGCCAAGGTTCTGCTGCGGATGCGCGGGCTGACCCTGGGAATTCGTGCCCGCGCCGGGAAGAATCCTGTCCTTTCCCCAGAACAGCAGGCGCGCCTCGAACCTCTCAAGGAAGTGATGGAAGATCTTCTCAGTGAATGTGAAGTGTCCTTGAGGGCATGATCCACCCCGCACTTTTTCCATCCAGGCTCTGCAGGCCATGAGGATTCTGCTGGCGCCGAATGCCTTCAAGGAATCGCTGTCGGCACTTGAGTTCAATCGCCTGTTTTCTGAGGTCGCCAGGGCGGAGAGGCCGGAAATTGAAATCCTGAGCATCCCCCTTGCCGATGGTGGAGATGGAACTCTCGAGGTCATTCACCATCTCTGGCAGGGGACCATTGAAATGGTGGATTCCGCGGATCCTTTGAGGCGTCCAATTCGGGCGCCGATCGGATATTCGGCCGATCGCAAGACCGCTCTGGTGGAACTGCCATCCACCAGCGGCCTCGTGCTGCTTGCACCGAATGAGCGCAACCCTCTCAAAACGACGACACTCGGGGTGGGGCTGCTGATCGGGGAAGCCCTCAAAAATGGAGTCCAACAGATCCTCCTGTGCATCGGGGGGAGCGCGACAGTGGATGGAGGCAGCGGAATGGCGGAAGGGCTTGGATTCCGCCATCTGAATGCTGATGGAAAGCCTCTGCCCGGGTGCGGCGGAAATCTGACAGAAATGACCCGAATCTCACCCCCAGATATGAAAGTTCCTTTTAAAACAGTGGTCCTGTCGGATGTGACCAATCCGCTTTATGGCCCAAATGGCGCCGCAGTGGTGTTCGGGCCGCAAAAAGGAGCCAGCCCTGAGGTGGTCAAAGAGCTCGATGAAGGCCTCAGAAACCTGGCGGATTTGTGGGAGAGAGATTTGGGGAAGAAGGTGGCCGATCTCCCGGGGAGCGGAGCCGCAGGCGGGATTGGCGGGGGAGCGATGGCTTATCTGGATGCCGAGCTGGTTTCAGGCGGGGACTGGATTCTCAAGGAAACCTGTTTTGAGGAGAAACTGGCCACAGTGGATCTGGTCATCACCGGTGAAGGACAGCTGGATGCCACCACACTGCAGGGGAAAATTCCCGGAAAGGTCGCACTTCTG
>LMZT01000071.1 GCA_001567115.1 Candidatus Hinthialibacteria bacterium OLB16
CTGCCTGTTATCCTTCATGGGTCATCCCGGAATTATTTGACATTGTTCCCTCGGATGCTCCCGAGGATATATGTCCGGCTATCAGTCGCTTCTCTGTTTGACAAATCCTGCGCACCCCGGAATGCGCGGGTCGTCGAGCCTGATTACATTTACTGCGTCTGTCATTCAAACTGTGCGTGAACGCTCTCCGATTGAATGTTCCGGGGATCTCTCGATTCAGATCAATCACCGTGATGCTGACAATGCCTGGATCATCGGCCTGTACAATCCCTGGGGGGCCGAAAGAGGGGATGTCTACGGCACCGGCAGTGTGCTCGACCCCCAGTCTGCCCGGCATGGAGTCCTACGCCCGAAATTCGAATTTTCATCTGCGAAGGTGATTCATGCCTGGCCTGAGGAATGCAAGCTGGAGGCGAGCGAGATGCATCTGGAAGTCACTGTTGGCCCGGGCGGCACGATGATTCTCGAAATCCATCCGAAAGTGTAGATTCAGCCATGAATAGAAACCTGTCGGTCCTCTTCACCCTGCTGATGTGTGCCTGCTGCTTCGGTTTTGCAGAAGATAAGTCCATTCCCCATCCCGGAAAATCCAGACTGAATCACGGCCGGGTGACTGTTTCAGGGACACAATTCCGCGATGGTGCCGGCAAGCCGCTCCTGCTGCATGGCATCAATGTCATCAATAAATCAAAGGCTGAGGGATATACCAGGAATATCGAGCGTTCCGATTTCGCCGATATCCGCTCCTGGGGGATGAACTGTGTCCGGCTCGGCATCTTCTGGGATGGATTGGAGCCGGAACCGGGGAAAATCGATGAGGGCTACCTGGGTCGGATTGCCCAAATCGTCGACTGGGCAGAAGCCGAGGGGCTTTATGTCATTCTTGATATGCACCAGGACCTGTTCAGCGAGAAATTCTCTGATGGTGCACCGGCCTGGGCCACACTGGATGAAGGCAAACCCCACACAAAAACTGCTGTTTGGAGTGATGCTTATTATGCCAGCGAGGCGGTGCAAACGGCATTGGATCATTTCTGGGCCAACACCCCTGGCCCCGGCAATGTGGGGCTTCAGGATCGCTATGCCCATGTATGGCAGGCAGTGGCCCTGCGGTTTCGTGGCAATACTGCTGTCATTGGCTTCGATTTAATGAATGAACCATTTCCCGGAGCGGATGCTGCACGAATGCAGGGAGCCTCCCTGACCCGTCTGGCCGAATTGCTTCACAGCCAGCTGGGAGACCAGGCCCCTCAGCCTGAAAAACTGTTTGCGATGGTGAGGACTTCCACCGGCAGAAGGCAAATCACCGAATGGCTCGGAGATATGGAACTGTTCAAGTCGATGGTGATGGCAGGAGAACCAATCATGGCCGATTTCGAGCGTGAGCGGCTTATGCCTTTCTACCAGCGTGTGCGACAGGCCATCAGGCAAGTGGATGCCGATTCGATTCTCTTTCTGGAACCGTGCATGTCGGCCAATATCGGCATTCCGAGTTCTCTCACTCCGCTCCTGGATGAGCATGGACACCGCGATCCACAACAGGCTTATGCTCCTCATGGTTACGACATTGTTGTGGATACGACCGCCACCGATCTGAACAGCAATGCCCGGGTGGAGCTGATTTTCCGCCGCCATGCCGAGACTTCTCGGAAGCTGGAGATGCCCATGCTGGTGGGTGAGTGGGGTGCATATTATGAAAATCAGGATTGTGTAGAAGCTGCCCGGTATGTTGTGAAACAATTCAATGCAATTGGATGCGGCGATACCTACTGGGCCTATTCGCGAAGGCTTGGCAGCCAGCCGCTGCGAAAGGCTCTTGAAAGATCTCACACGGGAGGGTGAATGTGATTGCCATTGGGTTTCGCACCTGTTCCCGCCGCTCTCCCCAGCCCACCGGCAGAATGTGTTGAAAGAGCTTGTTGTAGGGGCGACATTCATGGCGCCCGAAAATCCCAACCCACAAACTGTCATCCGTGCGAAAGCGGGGATCTATTCCCGCTGCCACTGGATTCCCGCTTTCGCGGGAAAGACGATGAAGGAAGCGGGAAAGACGATGAAGGGAGCGGGAAAGACGATGAAGGGAGCGGGAAGGATGATGGAGAGAGCAGGAATGGCAATGGAAGCGAATGCGAATGGTGTTGGTGGATGATGGCTCCGCCGGGCAGCAACAGGCCCCGCGGCTTCACCCCCCCTCTTCCATCGGTCAGGACAATCCCAGGCCAAGCACCTCCCGGCAGTAGCTGAGGCTCTGCTCGAGATCAAAGGACTGCTTCAAGCGTGAAGTTTCCTGTTCATCTTTCCCGGAGGGCGTCCCCTCAGGTTCCACTGGGGGCTTGCCGTTCGCAGCCATCCGCACGAATCCAGCCAGATCCCTGGCGCGTGCTTCCGGAAAAGCCTGCCAGAACTCGGGCTTGTAATAATCAAACCCCCTTGGGCCTCCGGAAATAATTTCCAGCTGAAAAGCAACACCCGGACACAGCTCCTGGAATCGATCCATGTAACGATTCCAGTCAACCTGCCCGCGCCCCATATTGGTCCATTGAACCTGTGCCCCATCGGGACTCTGCCAGACAGCGCTGTCACGCATCCCGGTGGTGGCTGCATAGGGTCCCAGTATCTCCAGGGCCGCCAGGGGGTCTTCCAGTGTCCAGACTGAATTGCCCGAATCCATTGTCGCACCGACAAAATCCTTCCCGGCTTTCTCGATCAACTCAGCCAGCTCCCAGGCCTGAAGATCCCCCGCATGATTTTCAATCGCAATTTTTACCCCGGAACGCAGCGCCTGGTCTTTTCCGGTTTCGATGACCTTTATCATGTTGTCGATATGGACACGGATTCCGCCACCTTTTACCCGGTCTCCTCCATGACCCAGGTAACACCTTGCCACAGGGGAGCCGACCTTTTCAGCGACCCGTAGCAGCAGGGAGAGATGTTCTTCCGCACTTCCAAACTTTGGATTGAATGCTTCTGAACTGGGGCAGAGGCTGACAGTTCCAACCTGAATTTTTATCCCCCGCGCTTCTGCTCGATCCCTTAACCCTCGAAGGTATGGATCCTCGAATGAATCAAAGACCTCGAGGTTGGAAAACAGAACCGAATCGACCTTCAGCCGGATGGCATAGTCGAGAAGCTGATCGGCATTCCACCCCCATGCACGGACAGAAAAATTATCAAATCCGAGTGGGATATTCCTCTTCGGGGGTGGTTTCTGCCCGCCATTTTGAACTGGATTTTCACTGCTCGCAGCCCCGGAGAGGAGGGTTCCTCCGAGCGCAGTCAGCATCCCTGTGGTAAAGTCACGGCGGGAAAGACCGATCATAATCGATATCTCCTGAGGGTGTTTTTTCAAGAAATCCAATCATCGTGCCGAAAATACGATGGAATGGCAATTCCTGAGCCGGAAACGAATAGATTGAGTTCTGAAGCGTCAGAGGATTGTAGAAAGATGTAAAACCAGAGTCACGCAAGGGCTTCGCCGGGTATTACCATTGGCGAAGAAGCGGGCTGTACAGGGGATTTCAGGGAGGATATGAGCGATGTCTATCAAGCAGAGTCTGCGATTAATTCCGGTATTACTCCTCTTTGCAGGGGTGGCCGGCGCTCCGGCGATTAAGCTGATGCCGAAGATTGGTGGCGGCTCCGGCCAGGCCCCCAGCGGTTTGATTTATCCATACTGGCTGATGTCCGGGGGAAGTGCGGTCGGTTTCAAAGTCAAAGTGGCTATCAATGGCCAGAACATCACAACCATCAAAAAGCCTGGTGAAACCATGGAGGTGACCAATTATCTCCATCTTGGCCTGAATACGGTCAGGTTTACAGCGATCGATGAGAAGCGCCAACCCTCCAGTTCCAATTCCCAGAGTGTTTTGAACATAATCATCGGCCTGAATATAAACGGGAATCTGTTGGAGCATTCGGGAACCTGTCCATCACTTTGCGTGAAATGGCTGTGGTCTACACACGCCCGATCATCCATCGTGCCGGCGATGGGGTTGTTGAGATGCGCTTCACCATCCGTGATGATCCCAATCCGAATAAGCTGGCTAAAAAATATGTCCTTTATGGTTCCGGGCGTTTTACCGGCCATCTCATTCAGGTTGCAGTCAATGGGGTTCCGGTGGTGGATGTCATGTCACCCGAGTTCCACTGCGACTTGAATCCCTTCCTCGGCAAAGGGCCGAATGAAATCACATTCTCTTCGGTTCAGCTGGAAGGATATCCTTTCACTGCTACCGAGAGGGGCACCTTCAAGGAAAATGACGGACTGGAAGTGGGTGTGGCCGAGGCTGGCGAATTCGATCCGGTCACCTTCGATGAACCGGTCAAACAGGTGTTCCGCCTCAGCCAGCGCTACCTCCAGGCAGGCAATCAGGATCAGCCCGAAGGGCGTGAATCTTTCAACCTGATGACTGAATAAATTGTCAACTCAAGGGCGGGTCTGGCAGCCCGCCCTTGCCGCTTCTCAAATCCCTGCAATAAACAGTTGGGAAATTTTTCACGGTATCCAGCCTTCCCGGGCTGAATCTCTCCTGTTTTCCGGCCTTCCGCGCTTTCAGGAACACCCGACCCCCCTCTTGCCAATGAATGAAATCTGGCATAAAATAACTTGTATTGATCGGGAGGGGGATGCCAGAAAATGGTGAAACGAAACAGCAATGGGAAGACAAATCCCAAAAAACCACTCGGAATCTGGATTCAGGCCTCCCAGCTGAACCTGAATAATTCCCTTTTCAATGGAATTAATCCGAAGTCGACAGCCCTGTGCCTCATCGAATCACTCCCGACCTTCAGAAAATACCGCCATCATAAAAAACGCATCATACTGACACTCTCTCTGCTGCGGCATTTTGTGGAGGACCTTCGGAAGCAGGGATTTCAAGTGGTCCATTACAGCCTGGATGATGCGGGAACAGCAGAGTTATGTGCGGAGGGGGAGCTGGCCTGCCTCAAAGATTTTGTCCAGACACAGGGCATTGGATCGCTTCGTGTGATGGAAGCCACAGAATATGATCCAGATCAGTTTTTGAAAGCGCTCGAAACCGAACTGGGTGTAAAAACCGAAATTATTCCGAATGACCAGTTTATGGTGAATCGGCAGGAATTCGCTGAATGGTTCAACAGCGCCGATGACACCTCCATGGAAGCCTTTTATAGGAAAAGGCGGCGCGAGACCGGGGTGCTGATGCAGGAAGATCAACCCCTCGGGGGGCGATGGAATTATGATGCCGAGAACCGTGTCCCACCAACCGGCAACATGCCGATCCCGGATTCCCCGTCTTTTCCTCCCGATGCAATCACAAAGCGTGTCATCGATCTTGTCGAGGAATATTGTGCTGACCATCGAGGCAGTTCCGCGGACTTTGACCTTCCGGTCAGCCAGGAGGATATCTCCACCTGGCTGCAGCACTTCCTCGAGCATCGCCTGCGGCTGTTTGGCATGTACCAGGATGCCATGCTCAGCAAATCGCACCGGATGTATCATTCCTTCCTCTCACCCTATTTCAATCATGGTGTTCTATTGACATCGGAGGTGCTCAGGAAGGTCGAGGATGCCTATGACGCAGGCGAGGTTCCGATCAACTCTGCAGAAGGGTTCATTCGCCAGGTGATGGGGTGGCGTGAATATCTTTACTGTGTCTACTGGATGAGGATGCCGGAATTCCGGGATAACAACTTCCTCGAATTTCATCGCCCCATCCCGAAACTTCTCAATGATGGCGATACCCATCTGAAATGCCTTGCCTGTGTGGTCCAGCAATCCCAGACTGAAGCCTATGCCCACCATATCCAACGGCTCATGGTGGTCGGAAATTTCGCCCTTTTGATCGGAATCGAGCCGATGGAGCTGCTGGGCTGGATGATGGAGACATACATCGATGCCGCCGAGTGGGCGGCCGTCCCCAATGTGCTTGGAATGACTTTGTATGCCGATGGCGGACAGCTTGGCTCCAAGCCCTATGCCGCTTCCGCGCATTACACCGACAAAATGAGCGACTACTGCAAAGGCTGTTATTACCGTGAACGCAAACGGGTGGGCGAAAAGGCCTGCCCATTCAACTATCTGTATTGGAATTTTGTCGGGACATACCAGGAACAGCTCAAACACAATCCACGGATGCAGACAGCCATCCAGATGTATCGGCATAAATCCCAGGCCGAAAGAACCCTGATTGCCTCATCCTCGAAAGAATTCCTCGAGCGGATTGACCAATTCGGGACTGACCGGAAGCTCAAGAAAAAAGTGGTGGCATAAAGGTCACAACCCCAATTTCTGTTTGATGGCTGGGAGTTCCCGGGAGATTTCACCCTCGAGCAGATCGATCTTGGCCTGGATCATTTCTGTTCCATGTGAGAAAGAATGATCTCCTCCGAAATAGAAATCCAGGCGGATATCCTGTTCCTGCAGCGGCAGAGCTGTCTTCGCATTGTCCAGCTCATCCTTGAGAACTGCCTCCCAGCGTTTCATAAGACCCTGGGCGGATTCCCGCTCCGGCTGGGATAACTTTTCCTTTTTGATTGCTTCCCTGAGGGAGTCACGAATCCTGCAGGACTCATAAAAATTCGCTTCGGTCCGGACAGTATGGTAGAACCAGCGGATCGGGATCTCCTCCGCAAGAAAGGTGTGGCGGTTGCGCTCGGGAACCGAGTCGGAGGCACGATCGATTTCCTCAACCGCCAGTTTCAAATTCTTTTCCATTTCACGATACATTTCACCAAAGACCGGGACATTTCCGGTGGGCGAGGTCACAAATGTCGGGCGCAGGGCCAATCCCTCCGATTCTGTCATCTCGGCCAGAAAGAAATAGCGCCCATAGAAGACCGGGGGTAATTCAGCTTCCGGGCTGACACACATGGGCTGTGCAGGGCCGAGGTAATACGGCCCATTGTAGTAGGAGGGCAGCTCCGGAGAGAATGGGATGGCTTCCGAGACATGCGCCCAGGCTTTGCGAAGATGAGGACCCGCCTGATCTCCGGCAATCCGTGCTGCGAGCTTTTCAAGAGTTGTGTCTTTATTGGGAACCGGATCCCACCAGAAGAATCGATTGACTTCAGCCGCGCTGGTTCCATAGTTGGACCGGAAAGCCGGGAAAACCCAGGCTCCATCTGCACCGCAGGAGGCCAGTGCTTCGGCACGATCGACCCAGCGGTCCAGGCAGGGTACATGGGGCAGACGAGGGGCTTCAAACGCCAGCTCGGGTTCACTCTTCAGGAAAATTGGAATCCCCTGTTTCCGGCAGGCGGCGATCTGATTTTCCGCACGTGCTCCGGGGCCGATCAGATCGATGCTGTAATCCCACAGATGCTTACGGACTCCCTGGCCTTTCTCGACATATTCATCCTTTTCGATTTCGGTAAAGATGGCGGTTCCCGGACCGAGTTTTTCGATCAGGCCAGCCTGGGCGGGATCGGCTGACCAGACATGCTCGGCGGAATAGGGCCAGGCGACTATCAGAGCTTCCGGATTGGCACGGCGTGCCGCTGCCGCCAGCCGGTTCAGGAGGTTGGCAACCACTGTCTCGGCTCCAAGAGGCTCGCAGCGGGAGCAGTTGGTATGCCCTTTCTTGACTCCGAATGGGCGCATGTAGCAGTGATAAAAGCCTTCACCACCGATAATGAGGGTCATCCCCGAAAGGCCTGGTGCCGATCGAAACAGCTCCTCTACACTTTCCTCCAGATATTTCTGAAACAAGGGATGTTCGGTGCACAGAACATATTCTCCATCGGCTTTCCAGGTGAGTGCCCCGCGCAAATCCGGGTATTTCTTAAATAGTGGGTCATCAGCCGGGAATTTCTGGCGAATATCGACCAGAGTGAAAGATTTAAGGTTGTATTCAGAGGCCTGGTTGACCGCCTGGCGAAGGTTGTCGAGGGATGAAGGATCACGGCGGGACACCAGTTCGGGAATTGCATCGCTCCGGGACAAACCATACAGCTCCCGCCTCCGACAAACACAGTGTTGTAACCCATGAAAACCAGATCTTTGTTGGACCCCATCAGTGGAACCGCCCCGAGGCGTACCGCAATGCGTGGCCTGGAGGCAGATGTTCCCCGGGCCAGGATGGGAGCTTCCCGGAATCCAATCCTGTGAACCAGCTCCACGATCCCATCCCTCAGCCCATCGATATCCTTTCCTTGAACCATGACGGAAGAAGGGCCAACTGCCAGGCTGAATGACCCTTCGGGCTGGCCGGTGTCAGATGATTTTTCGAGCAGAATGACCTGTTTATCGCCTTGAGGAGTTTGACCGCCCCAGTCAGCCTCGATAGCCAGATCGGCTCCCATGATCCTTTTTAGAAAATCCTGAAGATGAACGGCCATCCGTCGATTGACCTGGGAGGTGTCCGGGGAAAGTTTGATAACCCAGGTTGAATCGATCGCTGTTTCATCCGGGGAGGGAACTGCCTTGGGATCCTGGCTGAAGCGCAGGAAGAAATCCTTCGATAAAAATGAGAATGGACTCCGGGTGTAGGCCTCCGAAAACTCGGCAGAAACTTTGGCGGCTATTTCCCCCAGGCTTTCACCTGAAGCCTTGCCTGGCTGGATCGGGGCTGAACACAAAACCAGCGCCATCATCCAGAGGAGCCAGCCGGTTGCTGATTCCGGTAAGGTGTGGGCTGTCTTTTCCATGTGAAGGATCCCCTCTTTCGTCAGATTCATCAGGTGCCATCGACTCTTTGAGTCCTGTTCAAAAAATGGAGTCTATGTGGGTATGATAAAGTGATTGAGGAAAAGAATCAGCAAGGAGCCGCTTTTTTGAATAAAGTTATTCGACAATGGAAACGCTTCCGATCGCGTCTGACCACACTTATCGGTGGAAAAAACGTTCCTGTGTGACAGCTGCAAACTGAATTATGGAAGCGCCTGCCGTCGGCGTGAGCGCCCCAATGCGATCATTTGTGAAGATTACATCAAAAAGTATTGAACCGCCTCGATGAAAGAAGATCCATTTGAGGTGGAAGCCGGCCTGGTATTCTCGACGAAAGGGTCCTGAATCGGCCATACTTGCGCTGGCTGCATGGCAATCAGTGACATACCGGCAGGAGCTGTTATTGGAGGGAAATAGGTGATGACAAATCGGATCGAGCTTTTTCGCGAGGCTTTGAAATCGGATCCGGAAAACGAACTGGCTCACTTTTCACTGGCCAATGAATTACTGGAACAGGAGCTGTTTTCTGAGGCACTCGATCATTATGAAAAATGCCTGCTGATCCGCCCCTCATGGATGCGGGTCTTTATTCAGGTCGGACGCTGCTGTTATGAACTGGGTGATTTGGAGCGGGCAGTCGATGTATTAAATCAGGCAAAGGCTGCCATTCTTCAATCCAATGATCACGAAAATCTCGATGAGGTGAATGACCTGCTGTCACGATGTGAGGAGGAAGGGGACTGAAATGCGAAAACTGTGGTTCATTTTGGTATTCATGCAAGTCTGTGGAATTGGCTGGTGCCAGGCCCAGTCCCCGGAAGATGGCCCTGACAAGGTTGTCGCTGAATGTGACGGAGAGGTTATCCGAAAGATCGACCTGGATGTCGCCAGGCCGACCCTTCCTGCCGGTGCTACCGATGAGTTTATCATCGAGCAGCTGGCACGGAACCTTCTGGGCCAGAAAAAAGCGCTCCAGGCCGGAATTGACCAGGAGCCGGATATCAAATGGAGGCTGTGGGCGATCGGAATGAATGCCGCCAGCAGAGATCTTTTCGAACGCCAGATTATTGCTGGAATCAACCCCTCCGACGAAGAAGTCAAAAAGGCTTATCAGGAACGTATTACGAACTATGTGGTTCCTGGCTCCTTCAGTTTTCGCTACATCTTTGGGGACACCACCGAATGCACCAGTAAAGAACAGGTCGCCGAAGTTCGCAAAAAAATCGATCAGGCTCATCAGGAACTGCTCAAACCGCTTGGCCAGAATGCAGCGCCACCCTGGATTGTCGCGGTGACTCATTTCAACGAAGTCGCTGGAAAATATTCGGATGTCCGGGGAGATCCCACCCGCATTGCGGGTCCATTCACTCATAAAGAACCTCTCCAGCCGGTCATCAAAAAGATGGCTTTAAGCTTGGTACCGGGAGAAATGAGTGAGGTTTTCTCGACCCGGTATGGTTATGAAATCATCCGCCTGGAAACCCGCATCGAAGATGCAACAACCGAATTTGACACGGTAAAGGATACCCTTCGCCAGGAGGTGCTCCGGTCTCAGCAGAACCAGAAAGCGAAGGACTACATCCAGAAACTCAAGGATGACACAAGCCGTTATGAAATTTATGAGGATCGATTCGCTCAGATCCTGCCGGGGGCGCATTTTGAGGTCCCCTCGACGACTGCGGCTATCCGGGTTGGCAGGAAACTTTATCCTCCGGGAGATATTGAGGATTACCTGAAGAACCTTTACCGGAAAGAATGGGTCCGCGCACGAGAGAAAAAAGAGGCAATGAATCTTGCCTGGCAGGCCTTCATTTTACCCCAGCTGCTGCATGAAGAAGCGGAAAAAGCAGGATATACCCGGGAGGCAACAGAGCAGGCACGGATTCGCATCGAGAAAGCTTCCTTCCTTACCAATGCCCTTTTACGCAAAGAAACGGAGAGGCTGGCCGGGGAGCTTCCAAAGCCCACGACAGATGAGATCGAGGACCTTTATGTCCTTCAAAGTGACAAGCATCGTGTTGCTGCCCAGTACCAGATGACTGTTATCACTCACCCCATCGACGAGCTCAAAAACCGCAGCTCAAACCCGGCACGAAATGAATTTCTGTATCGTGAAGGTGAAAAACGGCTTTCAGATATCCTTGCCTCACTGATTGCGGGCGCCTCCCCTGATCAGGCTGTTAAGGCAACTCAAAGTGAGAAGACACCTCTGAATAAAGATGTTCGGTGGATCTCAAAAGGCCTCGAATTTCAGGAAGAAACCTGGTCAAAGCTCGTCAGCTGGCCTGTCGGACAGTGGTACTCCCAACCCATCCGAACTGAAAAAGGGGTTGTCATTGTTCAAGTGCTGGATATGGCGCCCGAGCGCACAAAACCTCTGAGTGAGGTTCGGTCTCAGCTTGAACGAGAATTGAAAAACAGCACTACCCGGGAAATCTTCAGCCGACAGGCCAGTCAGATGCTGGATGAAGTTCGGGCCTCTCTGAAGATGAAATAGAACTGGCCGTGGGACATTGCAATGCCTTGAATGTTTTGGGCAAGGATCATGGCTTTCGTTGCTCCTCAAGGGCAAAGAGTGCCTGTTTTTCATCCTCTTCAATAGAAACCATGTCCTGGTCCCGAAGATAAATCGTGGTTTCAACAGCCTGAAGCGATTGCAGCTTGCGGATCACTTCAGTGATGCG
The DNA here is from genome assembly GCA_001567115.1 of Candidatus Hinthialibacteria bacterium OLB16. GTDB lineage: Bacteria > Hinthialibacterota > Hinthialibacteria > OLB16 > OLB16 > OLB16. Next base: position 11,332 of record LMZT01000071.1, read on the forward strand.
CAGTGCCATATCCCGGATGACTTCAAGAGAATGTTTCTGGGGGCTTGATTCGGACTGATCGAGGAGCAGCAACTCGCATTTTCCAAGCAAGGCCGCCAGAGGGTTATTGATCTGGTGGGCCAGTGTGACCACAGTCGCTTTCAGTGTCTGCAGCTTGCCGATTTCAATTTCACGATGCTGGGCTGCCTTGAGCTGCAGCTGTGCCTCTTCGAGGCGTTCCATCAGATGGTTGAATACACCTGCCAGCTCCCCGATCTCATCGTGGCTCACAACTCGTGCACGGATTCCATAAGACTCCGGCCCGGTGATTCTTAGCATGGTGCGGTTAAGAACACCCAGCGGACGCAAGACGATATGGGTGGCCCAGGCTGCCCCGAACAGAGCCGAGAGGATGATGGCGGTCAGAAACAGGGCGGGGAACCATACCAGGCGGGTCTGCAAGCTGTCAAACAAACCCCCTTCCTGGGTCAGGCGCAGCCGGTAACTGCTGCCGGAAACCAATCCGGGAAATTGTTTTTCAAGACTGATTCCCTCTGCTGTTGATTGTGGCTGAATCGTGGCAGAAAGTTTTGTGGCTTCCTGCCGGGCATCATCCTCAACCAGAACCAGTTTGTCATTCAGGACTTGCTCAATTCCTGGAAAAAGCGAGGTCTCAACCGCGACACCGATAAAGAGCATCCCAGGATCCGGTGTGTTTTTTAATTGCACACTCTGAGCCAGGTAGATGGCCCCATTCACCTTCATGAATCCTGAATACCCCATCCGCCCGGAATGCATCGCATACCATTCCTGCAGATGAAGCTTCAATCGGGATTGCTCTTCGGTTGCGCCACGGATGGCAATCGGATGGACCACCCCTTTTTCAATCTGAACAATGAAATCGATCCGGCTGACAGTTTCAAACCATTTTTCGAATTGGATTTCCTTCTCAAAATCGAGCAAGCTGGAAGAGCCAGGGTTCATCGATGCCTGAACATAGGCTCCAACTTTATCCAGGCTGCTGAGGCGATTCCTGATAATGGCATCCACCTCATAGAGATCATCCTCGAGTGACCGGGTCTGGATTTCTTCGATCATTGCCAGGCAACGGACGATGAAAAACGCACAAAAAACAAAAGATATTGATGAAGCCAGAAGGATAATGGCCAGGAATTTCTGCCTTAATCTGATTTTTGTGATAAATCTCATGGTATTTATAAATAACGCTTTCCTGGCACCGGAGGTGACTCAGGCTATTCCCTTTATATGAAAAATTCCGGGAGTCTGTCTCAGACTCTGACTGTGTACACCCAGGCTGGGGGCACATTGGCGAAAATCGGCCTTCTGGACCAGTGGTGCTCAGACAGGTGCTGATCAACAATCTGGCTGATATTTTTCATTCTTTCCCGATCGCTCTGCTTCCCGAGATGCTGCCGGATCTCACGAATCCAGATGTACTCAAAAAAGGTGTGGCTTCCCTCAGGACTGAGGGATTCTATAAACCCTTTGACTAATTCGGAAACCAGTGGCGAGGGGAAGTTGTTCAATGGGAGGCCGGAAACGATAAAATCAAACCGGCCTTCCTCGAAAAGTTCTCTGACATCCTTCTGTACCAATCGGATCTGGTGTCGTCTGCTGCTCCAGAACATATCCTGATTCAGTCGGTTTGTCAGGTGATCTGCAAAACTGGGGTTGATTTCACACAGGGTCAACTCATCCTCGGGCTGCAGCTCACGGATGAGCGCATTCGTGACCGCTCCGGTCCCCGGGCCAGCCTCAAGGATTCGTCGAGGCCCCTGAATATCCCGGATAGGAGCGGCCAGCCCCCGGGCAAGGTGTCTGCCACTCGGAAGAATGGCTCCTGTAGTTGTAAATGTCTGAAAAAATTCGCGTATAAAAAGGGTTTTGCTGGAATCCATTGTTTTATTCTGGTGGTTCCCCTGCCGAAATGGCAGTTTTTTGTCACCCCTCGAAGCAGAACCAGAGCGCTCTGCTTTCCATTTGAACCGACCTCGACTGGCGGCCCCACACAGGATGGGCATCCTTTTTCACAGTGACAGTCCTCGATCATCCCCAGAACCGAGGACCAGATGGAGTCCCGCAGTTCGGAAAATTTTTCGGGAGATCCCGATCCCCCCAGGATAATAATCATAGAGGTAGATCGTGGCCTTCTGAACAAAAGGGGACTTGACCATCGGCACGCTGCGTATATCCCGTGGGTCGCACATGACATGCAGCGGAGCAGCCGATCCGAGCGCGCTCGACAGGGCACGGATGGCCCCGCCGATATTCAGGCCCCGTGAAGCCAGGTGGCCCTCCATCCAATCTTCGAATGAAATCCAGTAGGCTTCGGTCTGGAGTTCCTGCTCGGGAAGGTGAACCTCACCGAAACCGACATTTTCATGGGTTTCAAAACGAATTTTTTTGTACTTGGTGACCAGTGTCGTGACAGAGACCTCTCCCCAGGTGTGTGTTGCAATCCGGTCAAACCGGACCTCTGGCTCCGGGCTGTCTCCATGGAGGTAGATGACATTGTCCACATCACGGCCGGGGGTGTTGAGCACAACATCTTTTCGATGCTCCAGGTGCTCGATAATATCATTTTTATCAGGCGCTGCTTCAGAGCGCTCTTCATCGGAACTCCCTTCCTGATTCAGGGGAACCCCAATCTCCATGTTGGAGGACAGGACTCGGATATCGCGCTTCGTGACTGCATCGGTGTAATAATCCAGTTCGGCCAGCCGGGCATAGGCTTTGCGCCCTTCCCAATCGAGTCTTTCAATCAGATATGGGCGAGTCTGATGAAGGTAGACAGCCTCCTCATGAATCATCTCAGGGGCGCTGGCATAATCGATTTCCCCAAGGACATTGTTATTCCGATCCATGTCGAGAATCACAAAGTTGCAGGGGTCAGCAGTCCTCAGAGACACCTCTTCGGCAGGGTAACGGTCCGAAGTGTAGTAGTAACGGCCGCCTTTCTGCCGGAGGATTCGTTCCCCATCCAGATAATCCAGCAGGGGTTGGATTTCCAGTGCTCCGAACTTTTCATCCTTGGAAAAAGGAAGCTCAAATGCTCCACATTTCAAATGTGCAGTGAGGATAAAAAGGTTGTCCGGATTGATGATCCCATGCTCGGGGGATGCTGAAAAAAAGTATCCAGGGTGGCTGGCGAGATACTGATCGATGGCCGAACTGTTCATGACAATGACGATCAGGGAAGTGGTGGCTCTTCTGCCGGCACGGCCTCCCTGCTGCCAGGTGCTGGAAACAGTGCCGGGATACCCGGCCAGCACGGCGGCTTCGAGCTGGCCGATATCGATGCCCAGCTCGAGGGCATTGGTGCTGACGACTCCCCGGATTGTTCCGCTCTTGACTCCCCTCTCGATTTCCCGGCGTTCAAGAGGGAGGTACCCCCCGCGGTATCCCTGAATAGCCGAAGCATCCTCCCGCAATCGCCGCATCATCCGCCGCAGATAGGTCGTAATGACCTCAACCCGTTTGCGGCTGCGGGCGAACACAATGGTCTGTGCGCCCTCAACAATCAGCCGTGCAGCCACACGGCTGGCAGCCTTGATCGACGAAGCACGGATCCCCAGCTCGGCATTGACCACCGGCGGGTTATAGAAGAGTACATGACGCTCCCCGGATGGTGCCCCGGATTTGTCAACCAGAGTGAATTGTTCGCCCACCAGTTCTTCGACCAGCTCTTTCGGGTTGGCGATTGTGGCCGAGCAGCAGATATACCTTGGCGAGACGTTGTAAAAATCACAGATGCGTTTCAGCCTGCGCAGCACATTGGCCATGTGGCTTCCGAAAATGCCCCGGTACTGGTGAACTTCATCGATCACAATCGTTTCGAGATTTTCGAAGAGTTTGATCCAGTTGGTATGGTGCGGAAGAATCCCACTGTGGAGCATGTCGGGATTTGTCACCACGATGTGGCCGCTGTTGCGGATGGCACGGCGCGCATTGGGTGGAGTGTCCCCATCGAATGTAAAGACCTTGATATCCCGCTCCAGCTTTTCCGAAAAGGAATGCAGCTCCAGCATCTGATCCTGAGAAAGAGCCTTGGTGGGAAAAATATAGAGCGCGCGGGCTTCAGGATTCAGGTAAAGCCTCTGCAGCACAGGGATATTGTAACAGAGGGTTTTCCCGCTGGCTGTGGGAGTCACCACCACCACATGTTTCCCGTCAAGGCTCTGGCAGATCGCTTCGGATTGATGGGAGTAAAGCTGCTCGATGCCCCGGTTCCTCAGGAGCTCCACCATTGACGGATCAAGCCTCTCGGGCCAGGGGCCATACATTGGCGGCCGTGGAGGAAGCACCTGCCAGTGGACAATGTTCTTGCCAAGTTTCCCCGGATCCCTGAAAAGGCTGAGAAGCTTGTCGATGGCGGATTGCCTGGTTTCCCTCAGCTCCGGGTGGAGAGGATCTTTTTGCAGGTCCATTTCGTGTCTCAATGTGGAATCCCCAGTGAATGCATCCTCCGGTGAATCGCCTGGATGGCTTCCCGGAAAGGTTCTTCGAGGAATGCCAGGTGATCTTCCCGGCCATGATGATGCGTGACCGACCCCTTCTGCCATTGAGGGGAACGGGTATGTATAAAGTCAATGCACCCCTGAATCAACGTCAGCATGTAATTGGCCGTATCTCTGCTGAACATCCACCAGTCCTCACCCACTGCGATATAGACCGGAGAGGTATGGGCCATGATCCCGCGCTTCCAGGAATCATGATGCGGAACCGCTTCATATCCCGGACCGGAGCAGCGGGCCGCCAGCCAGGAATGGCGGTCAATGGTGACACGGGACTTCAGGTGCATCTCATGTGTTCCTGCGGATTCTTCCAGGCGATCGACCACCTCGCCATTCCTGATCAGTTCAATGCAGTGGAATGGCAGGCAGCTTCTGGCCAGAATTTCAACCTCGACTGTCCCACCGCCTCCTGGCAAACGGAGAGTGGAACCCATGGCCTGGCCTTCAACCTGAAACCACAGGAGCGGACCACCACTGATGAAGGTATTGCCTGTTTTCAGATTCCTGCACCATGAGTCATAGGAAAATTCCTGATCTGCCGGAATATGAACATAGGTCCGGTACAGACCGATCGGAACTCCAGAGCACATCTTGTCGGTTCCTCCAACCAGCGGAAGTCGATAACCGCAAGTTCAGGTAACGATAGTATTCCTTGTGGATATATTCGCTGTGGATCAGGAATTCGACAGCATCCGCCCTTCCGGTTGCGATCAGGGCTGCCGGCTCCCCATTGGGGGTCGGTATATGGGGGATGATGACTGTTCCGCCTTGTTTGTGGCAATCATCCGCCCAGCGGGACAGTGTGGCTTCGAGATTCCCTCCCAGGTCGGCCTCATCAGGCCCACCGGAACACCATGGCATGATCGGCTTTTTCACCCCGAGGAGGGTCAAATGCCCCAGAAGATGCTGGCGGTTTTCCTGGGTGGCATAAACAATGGTTTCTCCATCGCGTGAGACCGATGGCTCCCCGGTGAATTCTTCAGTGCTTGTAAAAAGATGCCCCCACTGTGATTGCAGCAGGTTGACCACATGGACTCCTTCTGCTGAAGCCTCAAGATGCGCCCCCTGGGTCGAAATGAAATGGACATGCGTGTCTCCGGAAAAATACCGGTCTTTGCGCATATCCGCGAGCCGTTTCAGCCGGAGCGTCAATTCCTGCTGGCCGGGCTCGATCTGGACCTGGGTCCGCAAAGGTTCATATTCATAACCTCTCGCCACATCCACCAGGACCTCTCCGCGGGGAAGCCAGCCCTGGCATTCTCCCTGAATGTAGGCATAGGTGATCTGTCCCAGACGGACATCCCCACCGATATCGATATGCCAGGTTCCATTGTTCGAGTTCACATGCGGGTGGTGGCCATGCGGCTGGTATGGGATGCCTTCGGGAGAGCGAAAATGAATTCGGCAGGGGATCGGCTTTCCGGTGTGGTCATCGACCACTGTTGTGTGAACCCAGTTCCTGCCTGGATCCACCAGTTCGATCTTGACACGGTCTTCGGAAATGGCGGTTCCCCTGGCCTCAACCTCACCCCAGGAAACAGCCCCGAGTTCTTCTCCGCCATGTTTGACAGTCACCCTGGCTGAAGGGTTGGCTGCGATTTCAACATAGGAGGGATGAATGGTGTGATTCATCTCCTGCCCCCAGCCTCGATGGAAATCCTCGATGAATTCGCCCTGGGATTGGCGGGGCAGGGAATAGGGGTAAGTGGCCACCCCGCGGTCGACCTCGATATCCAGATCTCCTTGCCGTTGCTGGTCTTCCGGGCGAAGCAGGCTGACCTTGACCGGCCGTCTTGCAGAACGTGTCAAAGGATCCTCATCCAGAAATCCCAGCGTAACTCCTGCGATATAAAAACGTGGTCCTTTGGGAACAATCGTGATCTTTTTCAGCTCTTTATCCGGGTGCGGGTTAATCCAATACCAGAGGTAGAAAAATTGTGCCCAGGGATGTGTTGTTTCCAACTGCCGTACACCCGCTTCGCTCCATTTTCCCTCATAACGAGGGTGGAGGCCCTCCTGGACTTCCGGTCTGGCCAGCAATGGCCAGTGTCCCCAGGGAATCGGGATGCTCCCGATTTCGAACCTCTCCCGAATGGCAACCTCCTCCGTCTCTCCATCCTCGAATGCAAACACATACGACGCACAGGTTTCACCGATCGGGGTCCCTCCCTGGTGGAAGTTGGAGTCAATCAACCGATGCGCAAAGGTGACTGTCCGGACTTTCATTCCGACAGTGAGCTCGGCCGGCTCCATCCGGATGGACTGGCCGAATCCAGCCATCATTCCTTTGCCATCGCCTATCTGGAAAGGAAGGCCATGATAGAGCTGATCGCCGGTCGGAAATTCCCGTTCGTCTTCGGCCGCCCTGTTGTCGATATTGGCATACAGTGCGATGGAAAGGGGCTGGTAATCTTTCATGGGATCTCCTTCCTGGCCTTGAACCAATCGAGGAATGAACTCGAGGATGACAGGAGTTTAGAGAGGGATCCCGAGCTTCTCAATGGTGCAGGCTTTATTGACAACAGTGGCAGATTCAGGGATATCTCAGCCTCTCTTATAGTTTCTTTTCGCAGTTCAGGAGGGTGATCGGGTGGCCTGTTGAGGCCCTTTCAGGTCGCCTGCATTGAACAGAAGTTATAAGATTGCTATCTTTTGCCGATCATTTATTGATGGAAGACTGTCTCTCCTCTCATTTCCGGGCTTGAGAGGATGAGTTTTTGAGGGAAAGAAAGGGATTTGTATCCATGCCGATTCTTGTGCACAAGTATGGCGGAACTTCGATGGGGAACATCGAAAGGATCCTTTCGAATGCCAGAAGGATTGCCGCCGATATCCAGAAAGGATACCAGGTTGCCGTTGTAGTCAGCGCCATGTCGGGTGAAACCAACAGGCTGCTGGCGCTCGCCGATGAAATCGATCCCCACAGCTCCGGGCGCGAACGGGACATGCTGGCTTCCGCAGGAGAACAGGTCAGCATCGCTCTGATGGCGATGGCTCTTCATAAGGTTGGAGTCGAGGCTGTCTCATTTACAGCCCTGCAGGCCGGAATTCACAGCGACCCTTTCCATACACGCGCCAAAATAACATCCATCGACACCAGCCGTTTGCGTGAAGTGCTCGACAGGGGCGGTGTTCCGGTCGTTGCTGGCTTTCAGGGAGTGACGGATAACATGGAAATTACCACGCTGGGGCGTGGAGCTTCCGATACCAGCGCTGCGGCCCTGGCAGCCGCGCTGGGTGCTGAAAGATGCGATATTTACACGGATGTCGATGGAGTCTATGCCGCCGATCCGAGAATTGTTCGCGGCGCAAAGAAAATTGAACGGATTTCATTCGATGAAATGCTGGAGATGGCCGGTGCCGGCTCGAAAGTTCTCCAGACCCGCTCTGTCGTGTTCGCAAAAAAATATCGGGTGCCTTTGCAGGTTCTCACCAGTTTTGAAGACAAACCCGGGACCATGATCTCGGAGGAGGTTAAGGAAATGGAAGATATTCTAGTGACCGGAATCTGCTCGGATAAAACCGAGGCGCGGATTACCCTCTGGGGAATCCCCGACCAGCCCGGAATCGCCGCCCAGATTTTTGAAGGACTCAGCAATCAGGGAATTTCTGTGGATATGATTATCCAGAGCAAAGGCCAGGATGGCCTCGCCAATATGTCTTTCACTGTCACCAAACCCGACCTGAGTGATGCGGTGCGCGTGACAGAAAAACTCATTGACACCCTGAAGGCCCGCCAGATGGGAGTTGATGAAAAGATCGCCAAAGTCACTATAGTCGGTGTGGGCATGAAAGCCCATGGGGGGGTGGCTGCCCGCATGTTCCGCTGCCTGGCAGATAAAGGAATCAACATCTACATGATCAGCACCTCAGAAATCCGGATTTCCGTCGTGATCGATGAGGATTATACAGAACTGGCAGTCCGATCCCTGGCGAAAGAATTTGATCTGGTCGATGAGTCTGTAGAGGAAAAAGGTGCCTGATCAAAAAACTCGGTGCAGCCTGGCTCAACGAAGCCAGACCGCGCTCCTGGTTGTCGATTTTCAGGAAAAGTTCAGGCCGGTCATTGCGAATTTCGAGGGGATCCTCGAGAAACTGATACTCGCGACCCGCTCAGCTGGTATACTGAAGGTACCGATCATGGTGACCGAGCAGTATCCGAAGGGATTAGGCCCGACAGTTGAGGAATTGCAACCCTTTCTGGCGGGAGTCGAGCGGATTACGAAAACGGATTTCAGCTGCTTCAAAGAGGGAAGGTTCCTCGAAGAACTGCGGAAAGTTCAGGTAGACACATTGATTCTGGGGGGAGTCGAGGCTCATGTCTGTGTCGCACAGACTGCGCTTCATGCGGTGAGTGAGGGATATCAAGTTCATGTTCTCGAGGATGCTGTTGGCTCGAGAAACCCGGAGCATGCCGGCATTGCCTTGAAGCGGCTTCGGGAGGCAGGGGTGGTCATTTCCTGTACAGAAATGGCGGTTTTCGAACTGTTGGGATGTGCTGGAACTCTGGAATTCAAGGAAGTCCAGAAGCTCATCAAAACTTGAGAAGACTGTCGAGGAGAAAGGGCCATGCAACGGTTCCTGGCGACCTGTATTATCGGGCTGGTAGCACTGGGCAGCAGCTTTAACCTGGATGCAGCCTCCCAACCACTGACATCTCCATCCAGCCCATCGGCTGGACTGGCTCCTCAGGGTTCGTCTGTCGCGATTCTGGACCTTTTCAATCTGTCCAATGATGATCAGTATGACCATTGGGAGTCCTTGTGGGGGCGTGGATTACGCAGAGTGGTCTTTGCCAGAAAAACCCTGCGGCTGATCGAATTTCCCAGGATTCACGCAGCGCTTCAGGAGCTCAAGGTCGACACCTATTTTATTTCACCGGACCAGGTTCCTCCGATCGCTAAAAAACTCGGCGCCGACTTTGTGGTTCTTGGGTCATTTAATGTCTCGCAAGGGGTCATTGCTGCTTCACTGAAGGTGGTCGATGGCAAAACCGGGCGGCTGCTCAAAGATGAAACACGCTTCGGATCGACTGAAAAACCGAATGACTTTACTGAGGATCTGAATTCCACACTGCTGAAAATCCTCCTGGGAGAGCAGTCGGCTGCAGAGAAAGCCCCTGCTTCCCCAGCCACTAATGAAGTTATATCGGCTGCGCCCGCAGCACCCGCTGTGCCAGCGCCAACACCAGTTCCGGCTCCCCCTGTTCAGGGAGTTCCCGCTCCGGCCCCACCACTGGAGCCGGGTGAGATTCCCATCCAGGAAGGCCCGATCGAGGATCTCCCAGCCTCCCCCTCTCCCAAGGTTTTTTCAACAGGCCAGCCTGCTCCATCGGTGCCTCCTGCCATTCAATATTCACAACCTGCAGCAGGCCAGCAGCCACTCACTGTGGTCAGTCCGATCGAATCGGAAATCCCCTCACTCCCACGTTCCCAGCAGGCAGCTCCGGCTGCTTCGCCACAATCTCCATTCCAGCCGATGCCGGTATTGCCGGCTCCACCACCACCAAGGACCAGTTTTGGCCCGCCCCAGCAGTCATTCTCCCAGGTCCCCATGAGTGGAGCCAGCCAGATGCCACCCTCAGGCCAGATGTACCGTCCACCTGCTGCGGGAATGCCTCCTCCCCAGCCTCAGATGCCCATGCAACCCGCTCCGGTCGAGCAGGAAAGTGCATTCCGCAGGTTTACAAACTGGATCACTCGTCCTTTCCGTCCGGCTGAGCAAGTCCAGCAACCTCCTTCTGCGGCAGTTCCTTACAGCCAGCCAATGCAGCAACAAGCGATGCAGCCCCAGCCTCAGATGCCCATGCAGCCTGCTCCCACTCCCCCACCGCAAGGGAATGCGGTGACACGCTTTTTCGGGCGTGTGTTCGGCCGGGATCAGAGCCGGTAGCGTTTCAGGACCTCGAGGAATCTTTCGGGATTGGCCGGGCTTAACAGCAGGCAGTAACCTTTCTTTGTCGGAAGATGGACTACTTTCTTCTGATCTGTCAGATAGAGCAGGGCTTTTTCCTTGTTCTTGAGGCGAAACCATCCAGATTGGTAACCGGGGAAACTGGAGCCACAGGTTTTCCATCTGGGCTTGAATTCTTTATCAACCGAAAGATCGATAATTCTTCCCCGTTCTATCTCCAGGGTTGCTAAAGGAATCAACCGGCCGAAAAAATCTCCTTTCAACCTCAACCCTTCTGAGCTGATTTCAAAAGTGGCGGATCTGGCTGAACGGAACACCACCGATAAAACTCCCGCCAGAAGCAGCATGCTCGCAATCAGGATACTGACCGCTAGTGGATCCATGACTTTTTTTCCATCCACAATGAAAAGTGAAATCAATATGGTGAAAGGAATCAGGATCGCTATGCCGCCAATGATCAGCAGCCATCGAGCCGAAGCGGGAACGATGCGGAAATCATCACTCATGACACATCTCCTTTATCCAGGTCGCCATCAGGCAGATCCATCCGTGCGTTTCTGTTCCTCCTCAGGACAGCCTCCCTCAGAAGGAACTCGATCTGGCTGTTGACACTCCGGAATTCCTGGTCAGCCCAACGGTTCAATTCATCCCACAACTCAGGACTGATCCGCAAGAGAAACTTCTTCTTCATCGCTTCGTGATTGGTCACTGATACAGGGTTCCCGTATTAATGACCGGGTGAGCCTCTCTCTCACCGCACAGGACTACGAGCAGGTTGCTCACCATCGAAGCCTTGCGTTCTTCATCGAGTTCGACGACATGCTGCTGGCTGAGCCGGTCCAATGCCATCTGCACCATCCCGACTGCTCCATCCACAATTTTTGTTCTTGCGGCAACAATCGCCGATGCCTGCTGGCGCTTGAGCATGGCTTCAGCAATCTCGGGGGCATACGCCAGATGCGAGAGGCGGGCCTCCAGGACATTGACCCCCGCGATCTTCAAACGGTCCTGCAGCTCCTTTACCAGAGCCTCGGACACCTGGTCGATATCACCACGCAATGATATTGCGGACACTGTGGCTTCTTCCCAGGAGTCATAAGGATATGAACTTGCCAGATGCCGGAGGGCTGTTTCGCTCTGTGTTTCCACATAGAGGGCATAGTCATCCACCTCCAGGATTGCCGCGAAGGTGTCCGATACCTGCCAGACCACCACCGCCGCGATCTCGATCGGGTTTCCCGCATGGTCATTCACCTTGAGTTTCTGTCCATTGAGTGTGCGAAAGCGCATCGATACCTTCTTTTTGATCAGCAGTGGATTCGCCCACCAGAATCCATTCTGCTTGACCGATCCCTTGTATTTGCCGAATAACAGAAGCACCGCAGCTTCATTCGGTTGCAGCACCAGAAACCCAATCGACAGGAATATCCCGAGCATGAATGTGAATACCGAAAGGATCACCAGCCAGATCCCCGGTGTGTCCGGTTCGGGTCCATCAATGATTCTGATGCCCGAAATAAACAGATAAACCGCACCGATCAGCATGGCAATTACGACCGTCAGGAAAAACCACCCGGACAGAGGCTGAACTTCTTTCTCTTGTGACATTGAAGACCTCCTATCAGAAAGATAGTATCATGATATCATAATGATGTCAGGCGTCAAGGAGATCTTTTTTTCCTGTTTTTCTTCTCGAATGGGGTCGACTGAGGTTAAGGAAGGGAACTCAAAGCCCCTTCTGCGCCAGGGAATGGGTAATCTGAGCGATGGCCTGGAGATGATCCAGGGGCTTGAAAATGTTGGCTCCCAGATGCAGTCCGATCAACTCGAAATGGTCCCCGGGCAGGGATCCGAGACATTCCCCCCAATGAGCCGATTGTTCTGTCACCTGGCCATCATTCGCCCCACGAGCCAATTTGAGGATCAGCCAGAAAGGCCACAGGATCGGGCAGGCACGAATGAATCCGCAGTGGGCCGAGAATGATTGATACAGGACATCATCACGGTCCATGATCGACTGATTGAAAGCGAGGCATTCTTTCTCCGAAAGATTCGGTATGGCTGGCAGGTGTGAACTCAGGATTCGCTTGAGAACCGGAATCTGCATGAACAGATCCGCCAGCAGAGAGCCATGATGAGGAGTGGCCAGAGTGGACAGACTGGCGATCCGCTTTTCCGGATCCAGGCGCGATGCGAGGTACCTCCCATCCAATCCACCCATGGAATGCCCGATCAGATTGATTCGAGTCTGGCTTAACAGTGGGTGTTGCTCGATGAAGGCCCGGACCTGCCGAGCTCGAAATTCAATGGTATGAACCGGGTGCACTGCCAGAGTGAAAACTGAATTTCCAGCCTGTTCAAGAAATGGGACCACCTGCCGGAAATAGGAAAACTTCCAGGGACCGATGGAATGTTCACTGAATCCGAACAATCCATGCAGCAGGAGAAATGGATAGCGGCATTGGGCGGCTGCTTTTGTCAAACTTCCTCGGTCGGGATCAGCTCCCTGGCACGCTGGACAATCAGCTTCAGATCAAAAGGTTTTTCGAGGTAAAAATAAGCCCCTTTGTCATAAGACAAAACCTGATCCAGGCGGGACCCTTTGCCGGATATGATAATGACAGGAATCTCCTGTGTGTCGGGGCTGGCCGCCAGGGCATCCAATGCCTCATGGCCATCCTTTTCCGGCATGACAAGGTCCATGACAATCAACTGAGGGCGGTGCTGCTGAGCCAGCTCAAGCCCTTCACGGCCATTGACCGCAGTCAGAACTCGAAAGTTCTGTGCTTCGAGATACCCGGTCAGCATGACACGAGTCTGTTCGGAGTCATCCACAACCAGAATGGTCGGGCGTTCAGTGGCAGGCGCCACGGCAAGAATATCCTTTCCCCGGATCCGGATTAAATAAATCCTTTGAGCAGTATGAAGCTAAACAATATCCAGGCTTTCTGTCAAGGAATCAGGTCCGAGTGAACTTTGCATGCTCTATGGACGGCCTGGTCGAGTTTTCCATCCAGCCAGCAGTGCACCTGAAATATCCAGCCACATATCGATTCACGGATCGGCTCTGGTCGGCGGACATAAGCCACAATCTTACAGCCGACTGCTGCCAGAAAAAGCGGCTGGACCAGTTCTAATGGGATTGAAAAGTCATTGAAATACTGACGGAGATAAGGGCAAATCGGCTCAAGGAAGCGTTTGTCTGAAAGGACATTCATCCTCAGTTCGGAAAGGTGCAGTTTTTTTTCAATGCTCTGCCCGAGGTACAGGCCGGAGCTGACCATGAAATGGAAAAGGTCGCACCCGGGTGGAAGCTCCGAATCCACCGGGGACCAGTCGAAAGCACCGATGGAATCCCCCTGAACCACAAGGTTGGTGGGGGTAAAGTCGCCATGGGGATCAAATCCTGCAACAGGCTTTTCGATGTGGAAGATTGTGCGCCGCGGATTGCCTCCAGGACCTCATTCCAGTGGGGTGAAAGATCCCGGAGAAAATCATCTGCTTCTTCGAGCGGGCGGATGACCCTGCGCTGCCACCAGTCTTCATCGAGTGTTCGAGTGTGGCGCGGCTCATCTCGAGAAAACAGGATGTACCAGTCCAGAGCCAGCCCGCAGTGATCTTTCCAGGTCCGCCAGGGATCTTTTTGGCCATGTTCACGAAGGAGGCGTGAGACCTTCTCACCAGGCAATGCTGTTTCAAGGCTGACAGAACCGGTCTCACGCTCATCGAATGCAATGGGCCGTGGAAGAGAATACTCCAGCTCAGGAGGAATCCGCTGATGCAGGACTTTCAACCGCTCATATTCCTGGCGGAGTGTCTGATTGCCTTCGGGTGAACGGGCCGCTTTTGCGACCCAGAGCGGCATGGAGCTGCCAGGGCCAAGGATTTCAAAAATCGCCTTCCCTCCGGAAGAGAGATCACCACCAACCCGTTTGAAGAATGACAATCTGCCGGTATCGATCCCCCTCTGCCGGGCATCTTCCGAAAGGGCGTTCCTGATCCATGCGAACATTTCAGTGGGCTCCCTTGCGTGCGGTTATCAGGAGGTGTGGCGCGAGGAACCTGGATGAAAAACCCACCACCGAAGCCGGAGCGGCTTCGACCAGTTTCTGGACAAGCTTCGACCTCCAGCTGAGGCCATTCGGTTTCTCCGAAAAAAGGACATTCGAGAAACGCTGGAGCGGTATCCCATCACCCAGAGGCCAGTAATTGACCGGGCGGCTGTAAGTGGGCATGACACCATAAAAATCGATTTCAGAAAAACCGGCCTGCTTCAGCAGGCTCCGGTATCCGATCGGGCTGTATGTGTAGGTTCTGTAAGGGTGTCCGCTGATCAGATGGGTCGCCAGATGAGCGAGAGGGCGGGGAAGAAGCGATGTGTAACTCAGATAACTGTGATCCATCGCCCCCAGCCAGTAGCTGATGGCAAAACGATTCTCGATTCCGATGTACAGATGCCCGCCTGGTTTGAGCAGCTGAAAGACCTGGCGCAGCAGATCGAGCTGGACCGATCGTGTGTTCAGGGAAAGGTCCGACCAGCCCAGCCATTCGAGGACTCCATTCATCGTGGCCAGATCGAACCGGTTCGAAGAAAGAGGCGGTGAGGCCAGGTTCCCATGGATCGCACAGACATTCGAGATTGCATCCTGCTGGATCCGAAGCTGAATGAAGCGGGCCCTCTCCAGCACCGATTCAAGGGCAATGACCTCACGGCACAGGCTTGCCAGCGCCACCGATAAGGAGCCCCAGCCTGCTCCGATATCCAGGATCCGCCACTCCGGCTGCAATGGGAAAAGAAAGCGCCAGTCGGCCCGGAAGAAATCCCGGATATATCGTGCGCGAGAAGGGGCTTTGACTGCCACAATGGTCTCGACTGCCTTGCGCCAGCCCTCACTTTGCGCGATATGGTTGATCTTTTCCATCTCCTGCCGGTCAAATTCTTCTCCCCAGTAGATTTCCGGATCGGAAAAACTCGGTATCCCCTGAAGTATCGGGTAAAAAGAACTGCAATGGGTGCATTGGAACGAATTCCATGCGGATATTAAAACGAGGGAGCCTCGGCACTTTGGACAGACAAGGATCTCATCCAGGAGGGAGCATGCGGAAATCCTCTCAGCTGTCACAGCAAACCAGGGGAAGGAGAGTCGATCATCATGATTCTTCGGGTTGTGTAAATCAGGTTTCTGTTACTCTCCGAGACGGTAATTCGGGGCTTCCTTGGTTACTATGATATCATGCGGGTGGCTTTCGCGAAGTGAAGCTTCTGTGATTTTCACAAATCGCGCTTTCTTCTGAAGATCGTCAATGTCCCGCGCTCCGGCATACCCCATTCCAGCCCGAAGCCCGCCTACCAGCTGGAAGATATAGTTGCTCAGTGAACCTTTGTATGGCACACGCCCTTCAACTCCTTCAGGCACCAGTTTTCCAACCGCCACTCCAGACTGGAAATAGCGTTCTTTTCCGCCTTTCTCCATCGCTCCGAGTGAACCCATCCCTCGATATTCTTTGAAGGTCCGTCCTTCGTAATAGATGGTCTCGCCCGGGGCTTCCTCAGTGGCGGCAAAAAGGGATCCGATCATGACCGCCGAAGCGCCGGCTGCAATCGCTTTGGTGATGTCACCGCTGTATTTGATGCCACCATCCGCCACGACAGGAATCGAAAACTGGTGTGCGACCCTGGCCGCTTCCTGTATCGCTGTGATCTGTGGAACACCGGCCCCGGAAACCACCCGGGTGGTGCAGATCGACCCGGGTCCAATCCCGATTTTGATAATATCCGTTCCGGCATCGATTAACGCCCTGGCGCCATCTTCGGTAGCGATGTTGCCAGCCATCAGGCATACATTCGGATAATGGCTTTTCAGGTATCGGACTGTATCGAGGATGATCTTCGAGTGGCCATGAGCGCTGTCCACCACCAGGAGATCGACTCCCGCTTTGACCAGCTCCTCTGCGCGCTCATACGAATCCTCTCCACCACCGATTGCAGCGGATGCAAGCAGCCTGCCTGCCTGATCTTTGGCTGCGCTGGGGAAACGGCGTTTCTTTTCAATATCCTTGATCGTGATCAGGCCCCGGAGTTCCCCTTTTTCATTGACGATCGGCAGCTTTTCGATCCGATGCCGGCCGAGAATCGCCTGGGCTTCTTCAAGTGAGGTCCCCTCACGCCCGGTCACAAGATTCCTGCTGGTCATGACATTGGCGATCGGCTGGTCGAAATTCGTTTCAAACCGCAGGTCACGATTGGTGAGGATCCCGACCAGCTTTCCTTCGGAGTTGGTAATCGGGACACCCGAGATTTTGTAATGAGCGGTCAGATCGACAGCCGCACGCACAGGGTCATCGGGTGAAAGGGTGATCGGATTGGAGATCATTCCACTTTCCGAGCGCTTGACCTGGTCAACCTGGCGGGCTTGTTCGCTGATTGCCATATTTTTATGAATGACACCGATTCCCCCTTCCTGGGCCAGGGAAATTGCCAGGCGTGATTCGGTGACAGTATCCATTGCAGCGGACAGGATCGGGATGTTCAACCGGATTCGAGGCGACAGGCACACAGAGGTGTCCACATCCGAGGGCAGAACTTCGGAATAACCGGGTATGATCAGAACATCATCAAAAGTTAATCCCTCCGTCAAACGGGATTCTTCAGGCATCGTGTTTCGTTCATCTCCTTGGAACAACTTATTTTTATCATACGCCATATCCGAGTGAAGAAAATATCCCCTGCCGGGGAAGCCAGGCTGGCAGCCGGTTCAATCCTCAAGCAAACGGATCAGGATGTGGAGAGTTTGTTCCGGACAATTTCGAGCAGGCTGGATGGCAGAAATGGTTTCTGAATGAAGCCGGCCAGGCCTTTGCCGGTAAATCGAGCCGTCGCTTCCTGCTCGGTGTATCCACTGGTCAAAATGACATGCACATCGGGGTTGATCAGGCGCAGTTCCCGGAATGCTTCTTCACCATCCATGTGGGGCATGGTCATATCCAGAAGAACGAGATCAATGGCTTCCTTCTGAGCCTCATAAGCCTTCACACCTTCCCGGCCGTCATTTGCAGTCAGAACCTTGAAACCATGGCTCTCGAGGATTCGCTTGCTGATATAGCGGACAGATTCTTCATCATCCACAATCAGGATGGTTCCGGTCCCCACCCAATCCTTCCGAGTCGATTCCACATGGTTTTCCTGGGTGTCCTCCTGGGAGTCACAACAGGGAAGGAGGATTTTAAAGGTCGTTCCACGCCCCGCTTCGCTGTAGACTTTTACTGTTCCTTTGTGCCCGCGCACAATCCCAAGTACAGCCGCCAGCCCCAGCCCACGCCCCGTGAATTTGGTTGTGAAAAACGGATCGAAGATCCTGGCGCGGGTTTCTTCATCCATCCCGCATCCGGTGTCCGAAACTTCCAGGAAAACATAATAACCACCCGGCAAATCGTCTTTCAGGTAGGTTGATTCAAGGTAAGTGCTGTCCGTTTCGATCAGGCCGGTCGTGATGGTGATCACTCCGCTCTTGTCACCGATGGCATCGGAGGCATTGGTGATCAGGTTCATAATAACCTGCCGGATTTGAGTCGCATCGCCTTCGATGGCAGGAAGGTTGTCGGCAAAGTTATAACGAAGAAACACCTTCTTGGAGATCGACACCTGGAGAAGGTGGGTCATTTCTTCGACCAGCTTCGAAAGATTGATTTTCTGGATGACGAAACGGCCCTTCCCGGAATATGCCAGCATCTGGCGGGCCAGCTCCGCTGCTCTCATGGCGGCCTTCTCGATGTGGTTGACACTCTCGCGGGCCGGGGACTCGGGGGGGAGCTCCATCAAAGCCAGGCTGGCATTCCCCAGCACCCCCATCAGCAGATTGTTGAAATCATGGGCGATGCCACCCGCGAGAACTCCAAGACTCTCGAGTTTCTGGGTGTGATGGACTTGCGCTTCGAGCTTGCTGCGGGCTTCTTCACTCCTCCGGCGTTCGATGATATTGGAGAACAGCGAGGCATAAACCGCCAGAAGTTCCTGGCGGGTGGGATCATAAGGTTTTCCACTGAGTGCCGTATCGTTGAAAAACACCCCCTGCCATTTCTGGCTGGAGGCCACCGGTGTCATGACAACCCAGCCGGAGCCGATCTGGTCCATTTCCCCATTATTCCAGGAGTAATGGCCCCCATCGATGTAATACCATTGATAGTTGCTCCCGGTTTCGATTTTGAGGGCTTCGAACCATTTTCTGTCGAACTGTTTTTTGTACGATTTCTCATCAATGGTATTTCCCTGAGCATCGGTCCCGTAAGTCCCGAACAATGTTTCATTTTCCATACGGTGGAAAGCCAGCCGTTCCATTCCCAGCCGTTCCCGTCCAAGTTCTACTGCCATCCGTGTGATGGTGTCCTCATCCGGGCAGTCGAGCAGCTCATCGGCGATTCCAACAATGCTTCTGAGACCATCAATCAGGACTTTCTGGTCCTTTTCGATCCGCATTCGATCGGTGATGTCATTCTGTATGCAGATAAAATGTGTCACCTGGTCCATATCGTTTCGGACAGGCGCGATGAAGATATCGCCCCAGATGGTCTGGCCATCTTTTCTGTTAATCGGTGAGACTGCTTCGGCTGCTGTTCCTTCAGTGAAAGCCCGCCGGATGATATCCAGCCCTTCCTGATGATCTCCATGCTCGTAGAGAAAATAGGGGGTTTTTCCCGCCATATCCTCCAACTGGTATCCAGTGATCTTTGTAAATGCGGGATTGACAAACATGATCGGATTTTCTGGCACCGAGGCATCGGTGATCATGATCCCATTCAACGCGAATGATAGGGCGCGATCCCGGATTCGGATGCTGTCTTCACTCTTCCTGCGGTCAGTGATATCCATCAGAATTCCCAGGGATCCGATGACATTCTTTTTATCATCCAGGACCTGAACCGCCGAATCCGATATCCAGCGTTCTTCTCCATGCCTGGTTTTGATTCGGTAGTCGGCACGCCAGCAGCTGCCGATCTCTGTTCTCATCCGGTGCATGGCCTGCTCTCGTGTTAAACCCCTCATTTCAGCATGAAACACACGATCCAGGATCAATGTCTGAAAAACCTCGGGAGTGAACTCCTTCGAGGAGAAGCCGGTCAGATTCAGAATCCCATCCCCGAGGAAGTCATACGCCACTGTTCTGTGATTCAGATAATAGGGGACTGCATCGGCGCCCTCGATGGCGCTTCGATACAGCAGATCGGTCTTGCGTATCTCTTCCTCGGCTTGCCGTCGCAGCGTGATGTCCTGAAGAATTCCCAGGCTGGCAATGAAATGTCCCTGTTCGTTATGGATATCCACAGCCGCATCGGACACCCAGCAGATGCTCCCATTCTTATGCCTGAGGGCATATTCGGCGCGGAACTGAGGCTGGATTTCTGACTGCCCGGGAGCAGAGGCTGGGTTGTAACGGATTTCATCGGTCAGGATTTCTTCGAACAGTTCGAGGGTGAATTCCTCGGGGGTATAGCCGGTGATCCTCTCTATCCCTTTGCCCATGAAGCTGTACCGGCTGCTCAGGATTTCTCCCCGGGCATCGGTTTTATAATCCCGGTAGTAGGGAACTGCCCCTGCACCATCGATAGCGCTGCGATACAGTTCTTCACTGCGGGCGATGGCCTGCTCCGATTTTTTCCTTTCGGTGATGTCCTGCAGGATGCCCAGTGAGCCGATCGCATTCCCTTTGCCATCGAGCACCTGGACTGCCGAATTCGCCAGCCAGCGGATGTCCCCATCTGGCAGCTGTATCCGGTAGTCGGCATGCCATGGTATTTCATGGTGCTCCCGGACAGTTTCGATCGCATCGTCTGCATTCTTCCCATTCAATTCGCCAAGGGGATGAATTTCCAAAGTGATATCGGCCAGCTTCTGGTGGTCAAAACGGGAAGCAGGAATGCCGGTCAGCTTGTCGATTCCCTCACCCACAAACTCAAAATCTTTTTTTCCATACAACCCGAAGTACGGAACCGCGCCGGCAATCTCAATCGCCTTGCGATAGAGCCTTTCAGTCCGGGCGAGATCATCGAGGCTCTTTTTACGCTCCGCAATCGAGCCGGCCACCACCAGTGTGGATACATTGGAAATTGCAAGAAATGCCTGCAGGCGGAAGATGGCTTCGGATGCTGAATGAAAAATGGATGCAAAGGGGCCGAATCCATTCACTGTAAATATCACAGAGGAGATTCCAAATGCGGAGGTGGTCAATGCTGCCCCCCGGACACCAAAGCGAATGGCTGATATCAGCAGGACCGGCACAAAAGTGAATGGCAATGGTCCCAGGATGCGTGTCGACTCATATCGGTTTCCGAAAATCCCGAGAACCAGGAGCGAAAATACAGCCAAAAGTGCACATCCTTCCAGTATCCTCGCTCTGTTCATCGACCGGATTTCCCTGTAACCACCTGGGATCAGAGCCAGACAAACCGGAGTGAAAATCAGGATTCCCATTATATCCGCAGACCACCAGCAGGCCCACAACAGCCAGAAGGATTCCACTGGCTGGTTCAACCAGAGAGTCAGAGCACCCCATGTGGCGCATCCGGTGGATATTCCGAAACCGCCCAGTCCAAGGATATGGAAAATTTCACGCAGTGAGTTGAGTGTTACCGGTCTGCCGAGATATCGGACCGCCAGTTCGGAAAACAAATAGGCAAACCCAAGGTCACCTATAGAAAAAATAAACGAAATTGGAAAAGATTTGCCAATGAGCATATTCGCAACGACATTCCCGCAGAAAGATCCTGTCAGAATCCCGGCCCAATGGAGGCGTGGAATCACCATGAGCAGCCCGAACAGGATCCCGACCGGAGGCCAGAAGGCGGAGATATTCTCAGGCTGAGTGAGCAGCATGAGCGAAATTCGGGAGCAGGCGAGATATCCAGCAAAAGACGAGATTACGACAAGGATGAATCGAAGAAATGGGTTCATCGTAGAAGCATGAATTCGCATGTTATTCCCTATCTGGTGTGTATTATCTACTTTCCTTGCAGAAATAGTAAATGGGGAATATCTTTCCTTCTTGCTTTTTTGATCAAAATCTCTGATTTCATTGATCGACTCGAAGATGGCATATCTATGGTATTCTTTTTGTATATGTAAAGGTGATACAAAAAAACTCCTTTGGGTAACCCCATGATCGAATCGAACCACATTTATATGGGAGATTGCCTGGAATGGCTGCAGCTTCTCCCGCAGCAGGAAATCCGTTTGATCCTGATCGATCCTCCATTCTTCACCGGGCAGGATCAGGTTTCCAGTGGTGAGTCAGAAATCAGATACAAAGATTCCTGGAAGGGGGGGCTTCAGGCTTATTTGGACTGGCTGATCGAAAGGGTATCGGCCATGCGCGAACTGCTTCTGCCGGATGGTTCCTTTGTCATTCACCTGGACTGGCATGCAGTCCACTCAGTGAAGGTTGAACTGGACAAGGTCTTTGGATCCGGCAACTTCCAGAATGAGATCATCTGGTATTATCAGACCGGTGGCGCCACACAACGACGCTTCAGCCGCAAGCATGATTCGCTGCTCTGGTATACCCGATCGAATGCCTGGAAGTTTTATCCCGAACGCATCCGGGTGCATCGTGCACCCAAAGCACTGGAGCGGGCACAAAACCAGAAAGGAGCGAGAGTCGCTGCCGATGCCCACGATAAACTCCCTGGGGATGTGATTTTTATCCCTTCTCTCAATCCCATGTCCCGCGAAAGATGCGGATATCCCACCCAGAAACCCCTCGAGCTGGCTTCCTTGTTCATCGAAAGCATGACCGATCCGGAGGAGATGGTTGCAGACTTCTTTTGTGGATCCGGAACCACTGCTGTAGCCGCCGCTCAGCTCGGAAGGAAATGGCTTGCATCCGACATTTCGCCGGATGCAGTCCGGATTACCCGGCAGAGGCTTTCCGAGGCCCAATCCAGCCTCCCTCTCTTTGAAAAGGTATGATATGGTCAAAACCAGCCCGCAGGGCTTGATATAATCTTCTGGAGGAACCAATGAATCCGAAAATTGCTGTAATCGGTGCCGGCAATGTGGGGGCGACATGTGCTCTCTACCTGGCTCAGCAGGAGCTGGGTGACATCGTTTTAACTGACATCGTCGAGGGAGTTCCCCAGGGAAAAGCCCTGGACATCCTTCAGGCTGCCGGGCCGCTGGGGATCAATGTCTCCATCAAAGGAACCAATGATTACGCCGATATCAAAGGTTCGGATCTGGTTCTGGTGACTGCCGGCCTGCCCAGAAAACCCGGCATGGATCGGCTCGATCTTCTCAAAATGAATGCCGACATCTGCGGAGGAATCGCGAAAGAAATCAAAACCCATGCACCCGATGCAATTGTCATCGTGGTTTCCAATCCAATCGATGTCATGGTTTACCACACCTTCAAAATCACTGGTTTTCCTTCGCATCGAATAATCGGCCAGGCGGGTGTGCTGGATTCCTCACGCTGTGCCGCTTTTGTGGCCATGGAACTGGGCTGCAGTGTAAAAGATGTCAATGCCATGGTTCTCGGAGGGCATGGAGATACCATGGTGCCTCTTCCGCGGTTCACCACTGTTTCCGGAGTTCCCATCACTGACCTCATCCCGGCGGAAAGAATCCAGGCGATATCCGACCGAACCCGCCAGGGGGGGGCTGAAATAGTCAACCTGTTGAAAACCGGCAGTGCCTACTATGCCCCGGCAGCTTCCACAGTGAAAATGGCCGCTTCGATCCTCAAAGACAGCCACCATGTTCTCCCCTGCAGCGCTTATTTGACCGGCCAGTATGGCCTGGAGGATGTCTATGTGGGTGTCCCCTGTTCCCTGGGCCGAAAAGGAATCGAAAAAATTATTTCCCTCGATCTCTCTGAAGAAGAGTTGAAAGCCCTTCAGTCATCAGCGGCTGTTTACAAGTCCAGCCTGAAAGACCTGGGGTACTGAAACAGATTCTCGGATCACTGAACCACCGGCGGATTCTTTCCTGCCGGTGGTTCGGTTTATTCCCTCATTGTGATGCAATTTTCGGTCATCATTCCCACCTGTTCACCTGCTATCCCCCTCAAGGCCTGTCTGGATTCGCTGCGCCATCAGACACTCTCCCGGGAGAAATATGAAATCATCGTGGTCAACAATGGGGGTGGCGCCCATTCAAAAAAATTTCTGGAACCACTTCTCGCGGATTTCTCCGACAGAGTCCGTTTGATTGAAGCCGGTGGCAACCGGGGCTATGCAGGGGGGTGCCGCCTGGGGGTCGAGCATGCTTCAGGCCAGTACCTGGCCTTTCACAATGATGACTCGCTTGCGGATCCGGCCTGGCTTGCCCTGGCGCTCACAACCCTGGACCAGGCGCCTGATGCGGGTGCAGTCACCTGCCGTATTGTTTGTATGGACCGCCCTGTGATCCAGCATGAAGGCTCGGCAATGACTCATCCGCATGGATTGTTCTGGCAGGCAGGGTATGGGCTGCCCGATCGCTCCGAATCCTGCCGTGGAGCCATGGTGGATGATCTCGATTTTTTCGGCGGGTGTGTCTGGGCCACCCCGCGCAAGGTGTGGGATGAGATTGGAGGCCTCTCTGGAAAATACCATCCAGGTTATTACGAGGACAGTGAATATGCCCTGAGGTGCCGACAGCTCGGATACCGCATCCTGTTGCTGAAATCGGTGACCTGCTCGCACATCATGAGTGCCACGCTGGGACCGGATCAGGATCGATTCTGGAAGGTCTTTCACCGTTCCCGCTTCCTCTTTTTACAGAGAAACCTGACAGGTTACTCGCTTCGGGAAACCATTCAATCGGAATTTGCATGGTGGAGAAATCACCAGCCGGCCACCGCCCCTGGCAGTGCTGGAGGGGATTTCTGTCAAGCCTTCAGAGACTGCCAGTCTCTTTGCTGGCGCGTTCCCGTTGGAAGAAAAGAATTTTTCGGGCTTCAGAACCCAGCACGCGAAAAGAAGACCTCTCTCTGGCCAACTCCTGAAACCAGCCAGCCAGCCAAAGCCATTGACCGGCCTGAAATCTAATCCTTGCCTCTCAACCCCTGTGACAATGCGAGAAGAAAATCGCAGTTGTCTGCCGAAAGGTAGCGCATGGTGCCCCCCATCCGTGAAAAGGATTTGTTGTACCTGAGGTAGTAATCCGGGTTGTCCTCAGGGGGTTCACCCTTCTGCCAGTCCCAGTGCGACTCTGCCAGGTCCACAATGATCATGTGGTGATTTTCGATCCGGCTCCCCATCTGAATGGCCAGGTTCTGGCTCATCGAGAGAGATTTTTCGAAAATCATCGGCGACATGACCGCAGATCCAATTGAGATATACACCCCGCCATCGAGGTTCGAGACCCCCTGGGCGAAGGTGAGGAAATCGCGTTGTGCCGCCCGGCCGATTGCAGCACAGTGGTTCATTGGATGAATATAAATGATGTCATGCCCGATCATGGGATGTCCGGTGAAGGGGATTTTCAGCCGGTAAGCCGCCGCCTGCAGGCCATACTTCTTATAGGGATGCGGAACACTCATCCAGCCCGGTTTCAGAGTGAAAACACGGACTGTTTCCAGCAGATCGGCGGCAGCTGCCGCCTGCGCAGCCGATCCATCGATTGATTTCCTGATCTCCTCGATGAGCTGGGCTTCCGAGGGGATGTCAAGCCCTTCATCTTCGACAAAAGATCCCACCGATTCTCCATAGCCGAATCCACGGTAAGCACCGACCACCAGCGCGAGGTTCAGGTAGAAGCCTGTTTCCTGCCAGACACCGAACTGGCCTTGCCGGACATTCTCGGCCACATGCTCGCTGCTGCTTCCCTGGAAAGCGAACTCCCAGTCATGAATGATCCCGGCCCCATTGGTTGCCAGGTGGGTGATCCAGCCTTTCTCGATCAGATCGATCAACACCGGGCTGAGGCCATTTTTAATAGTGTGTGCTCCGAAGACCAGCATCCTCGAGGTGCCCTGGCGCCGGGCCTGGATAATTTTATCGATGGTTTCATCGATCAGATTCCGGGATTTATCCGGGAATGGCCTGGGGGAGTCGGTAATTGAAACATGGTCTTTTTCGATGAAAGTGCGGTCTTTGCGGTCCTTGAGGGATTTGAAAACAATCTGATGGCGGTCGAGTTGGTTGTAGGGCATGGTTTTCCTGTAAGTTCTATGGATATGCAAACGCCTTCAAACAAATGGCTGTATGAGATCGTGGAAAGACTAACGCAATCACCCTTGAAAGGAATCCCTCCCGGCAGGCTCACCCGATGAGGGACATGAGGACCGATCGTGCTCCTTTTTTTGAACTCGGGGGGATTGAAATCGAATGATCCTTCGGGTATATTTCGGCGTTTGTGTCTATCTGTTGCGAGGAAGATGATGATCAATAAAACACATTACACCAAACCGGATGAAGTCGACCAGCAGTGGTATGTGGTCGATGCCGCTGGCAAGGTTCTCGGGCGCCTGGCCACTGAAATCGCCAGAGTGCTGCGAGGGAAGCATAAACCCACTTTTTCACCCAGTGTGGATACGGGCGATTTTGTCATTGTGCTCAATGCCGACCAGGTGGTTCTCACCGGACGGAAAGCGGATGCCAAGGTTTACCGGACTTACAGCGGATACCCCGGCGGGCTGAAGGAAATTCCCTATCGCCTGATGCTTCAGAAACACCCTGAGCGGATTATCGAAGCCGCGGTGAAAGGGATGCTTCCGAAGAACCGGCTGGGAAGGGCCCAGATGCGCAAGCTCAAAGTCTATAACGGTTCCACTCACAAACACGAGGCGCAGCAGCCCAAGCCTCTCGAGATTTAATCAAGGAGATCGCATTAAAATGCCTGTTGGAGAATATAATTACGGCACCGGAAGAAGAAAGACCGCCACTGCGCGTGTTTTCATCAAACCCGGAAGTGGGAAGATCGTGGTCAATGGCCTGGATGCCGACCAGTATTTCGGCCGTTCGGTGCTGTCCATGATCATCCGCCAGCCATTCGATATCACTGACACGAATGGGAAATATGATGTCATGGCCACCATCCAGGGGGGTGGGAAATCCGGCCAGGCAGGCGCGTTGAGGCATGGAGTTTCACGCGCTTTGTGTGACCTCAGCATCAACAACCGTGCAGCCCTCAAAGCGGCAGGCTTGCTCACACGCGATCCACGAATGGTCGAGCGGAAGAAATATGGCCAGCGTGGGGCACGTGCACGCTTCCAGTTCTCGAAACGCTGATCTGCACGTTTCAAGTTGAATCACTCCACACAGGGCATCCAGAAATGGGTGCCCTTTTTTTATGCACCCCGCGGGGCGCATTCACTTCCTGGAATTTCTCTTTTCAGAAGTGGTCGAACATCAACAGGCCGATCACCAACTTGTCCCAACCAATCCTGGCCGAGAGCAGCCCCGTTGAGCTTCATTCCTCCGAGATTGTCAGGGACAAATCAGCCAGGTTCTGATTGGAAATGGAGAACGTGTCTCAAGGTGGAAAAGGGGGTGTTACTTCTGCAGAAAATGCCGGGAGCTGAGACGGGGGGAATGTCTGGCGGAGAGGCCGGGATTCGAACCCGGGGTAGAGTTATTAGCCCTACGACGGTTTAGCAAACCGCTGCCTTCAGCCGCTCGGCCACCTCTCCGTTCTTTGATGCATCTTTGCGTAGAACCCTCCATCAAGTCAATCCATACTGCCATGCTGGAAAGAGATCCGCCCTGAAAATCAACCAGCCCGGGAAATACTTCCTCCCGGGCTGGAACAATTCAAAAACCACAGCACAAAACTTCTGCAAACCTCCTCATCCAGCGGGCGGCTGGTGGGACGCCTGATCAGT